>WRED01000044.1 GCA_009779495.1 Oscillospiraceae bacterium
GCAAGCAGATGGAAGAGTAGACTCTGGACTGTAGATTGTAGATGGTAGACGATATAGAAATACACCTGCTGCGTTTTATTGCGGCGGGTGTATTACATTTTATACTGAGAACCGGTGTTCATATGGATGTGCGCGGGATTTTGGTATATTTTTTTTTGATTGCGTATGAATGAAAACTTGTTTTATTCTTAGACATGCTGTATAATATATAGTAGACCTCCTCGGAAACTACTCACGGCGGCGTAAACGGTCTTTTTTCCGTCCTGCCACGCAAAAAATGCTCGCAATAAACAAATTATTCCTGCGCTTTTTTACTTGCGGGACGAAAAAAATCCTCGTTTATCCGCTCGCGGCTAGTTTCCGAGGAGGTCTAATATTGATTAGCTTGATGGCTTGTCAATTTGGTTTTGGGGAATGCCGGGCAAACCGCTGTTTTTGTTGTATTATATAATGGTAAGGAAGTGACCGCAATCATGACGAAAAAAGAAAAAGCCGCCTTCTGTGCGGCGGCGCTGAAAAAAGAATATCCTGACGCGCTTTGCCAGCTTGAGACACGAACGCCTTTCGAGCTGCTCGTGGCCGCGAGGCTCTCCGCCCAATGCACGGACGCCCGCGTAAATGTAGTCACGCCTGCGCTGTTTGAGCGCTTCCCCACGGCGGAGGCCTTCGCGGAGGCGGACGCCGGTGAGGTGGAGGAGCTGATCCGCTCATGCGGTTTCTTCCATACGAAAGCGCGCGAGTTGATAGAGGCGTCGAAGCGCATCGTGTCGGTATACGGCGGCAAAATCCCCGACAGCATGGATGATCTGCTTTCCCTGCCCGGCGTCGGTCGCAAAACCGCGAACCTTATTTTAGGCGACGTCTATCAAAAGCCGGCTGTCGTGGCCGACACGCATATGATACGGATCTCGAATCTGCTGGGGCTTGTGTCGGTTAAGGATCCGAAAAAGGTTGAGTTTGAGCTTAGAGAGCTGCTCGACCCTGCCGAAAGCAACGATTTCTGCCACCGCTGCGTTTTGCACGGCAGAGCCGTATGTATCGCCCGCAGGCCGCGCTGCGGACAGTGTGTGATGAATTCTTTCTGTGACGCGTTCACAGATACGCGATAAACGCCGTAATCATTCCGCTGACGGCCGCGCCGCAGAGCGCCGCGCCAGCCAGCTTTAAGGCGAGCAGCCATTTTCCCCTTTTGAGCTTTGTCGGCGGCGGACGGTCCGCGCCGGAGCTTAAAAGGCTCGCCCGCTCCCGGAGCTTCCCCTCGCCGACGGCGGCGTATTCGGGCTTGACGAAGAACAAAATGCGCTCAAAATATTCGCAGTCCGTCTGCGTTATTTCGACGACCTGGCGGTTGACTCCCTTGATCATATTAATTGTTTCCTTTCGTGTCGGCTCGCAATTTTACAAGTAATATTATTCTTGCCGTCTCATTGGTTTTTATGCGAAAAATCCGCCTGAATACGCCAATTTCGTGTCAAGCACATGCCCTTTACACGAAAACGGTGGAAAACTCGGTGGAAAATGTTTATAACTTTGCTCAAAAGCCTTGATTTTTGAGGATTTTACGCTGTGGACAACTTTTTTGCTATAAAAATGCGCCGAAATAAATACAGACTCTCAACCAAAAAACATAAAAAGTGATGGATAAAATATGCTAAATACGATGCCCCAAGAGACCGTCGTTTTGAGCGATTTCACATGCCTTGACCCCGCTGCGACGCTCGACTGCGGACAGGCTTTCCGCTGGCGGGCGACGCCGGACGGCTGGCGCGGCGTTTCCTTTGGAAAATCGCTCACGGTCAGCCGTACCGGCGGCACGGTCGTTTTTAAGGGCACAACGCGGGAGGACTTTGAACGGATATGGCGGGACTATTTCGATCTGGCCCGGGATTATGACGGGTTGTGCCGCCGGTTCAGCTCAGACCCCTACCTCAGCCGGGCTGCCGCGATGTATCCCGGGCTGCGCGTGCTGCGGCAGGAGCCGTGGGAAGCGCTGTGCTCCTTTATCATTTCCCAGAACAACAACATTCCGCGCATCAAGGGCATCATCGAGAGGTTTTGCGGATTGTTCGGCGAGCGGCTGTCGGATGGGTGCTTCGCGTTTCCGTCCGCGGAGAGGATCGCGCTTTTGTCTCCGGAAGATCTTGTCCCGATCCGGGCGGGCTTTCGCGCGAAATACATCGTTGACGCGGCGCGGAAAGTCTCTTTCGGCGCGGTGAGCCTTGAAAATATCCCGCGCCTGTCTCTTGACGAAGCGCGGGCGGAGCTTATGAAGATCAGCGGCGTGGGGCCGAAAGTGGCGGAATGCGCGCTGCTGTACGGCTTCGGGCGGACGGAGGCGTTCCCTGTGGATGTATGGGTCAGGCGTGTGATGGAGGAGATGTACCCTCATGGGCTTCCGGAATGCATCAGAGGCGTGGAGGGGATCGCGCAGCAGTATCTTTTTCATTATATAAGGATGCGTGACAAAACAAATTCTGCGGACGACCGTCTCGGCCGCCCGCAGAAAGAATTATATCAAATCTCCGTGTCCGTCTCTGATCCCTGATCCCTGATCCCCGTCTCATCCTGCTCTATAATCTCTGACCCGCCGCCGGTTTTCCATATGTGCAATATCCCCTGGTCGTTCATCAGCTTGACCATGATGATGACGATCGGCACGATGAACAGCCCGATAAATCCGAACAGCTGGAGTCCGATGAACATGCCGAAGATGGTCACGATCGGCGGCAGGCCTAAATTCGCCGCCAGGAGCTTCGGCTCAAGGATTTGGCGTACCACCGTGATGACCGCGTACATGACGGCGAGGCCTATGCCCTGCCCGATGTTCCCGGCTAAAAAGCAGTACAGCGCCCAGGGCACCAAAATCGTTCCCGTCCCCAATATAGGGATGATATCGACGAGGGCGACCGTGATGGCGATAGAAAAAATGTATTCGCTCTGATATACGCCGACGAGCCGCAGCACGTTCAGGCCGATGATCATTTCGATTGCCGTGATGGCGAGGATTGTCATGTACGAGCGGATCAGCTTACCCATGGACGAGTAGAACAGCCCCTTGGCCGTGGACAGCGCGAGCCGCTTTTCCGGGGATATCTGGCGTTTGACGAAATTGGATATGCGGTCGTAGTCCGCGCTCATGAAGAAGCAGGCGACGATGCCGACTACGATTGCGATGAGGATGCTGGGTATCTGCTTGGCCGTGGACCATACGCCGCTGAACGGCGTTGAGAGCATGGAAAAGTTGAACTTGGAAAGCAGCCCGCCCAAAGACAGGGTCGCGTCCTCCCGCGCGGCGCCGGCCGCTCCGTTTTGAACAAGATCGGCACCGCCTTCCATGATGGCTGCGCTTCCAAGGGCGGCCTCCGCGCCGCCACCAGTCGCCGAGTGCGTGATGCTGTCCATGAACTCAGTTATACTGTTTACGACGGTTTTCTCAAGGCTGTCAGGCAGAAATGCCACGAAGCTGATCAGCTTTTCCTCGATCAGCTCCATAATGTTTGGGATCGACTTGAGCTTTTCACCCAAAAAGGCCAGGAACCCTTTCAGCTCGCTGACAAGCTTTATCCCGATGAGGGAAATGATGAAGCCCGCCACGATGACGATCAGGATCACGAACACAGCCGAAACAAGACCTTTTTTGAGCGGCGTTTTGCGGACGATGAAATTTGTCGGCCGCTGTATGAGCGACGCTATCAAAAACGCCAGCAAAAACGGGAACAGCAGCCAAAAGGCGTATTTCATGAAAAGATAAAACAGGCCCAGGATAAGCGCGAAGTAGGCGGCGTTTATCAGAATATGTCTTCTTTTTTCGATGGCGTTTGACGGCATATGAATCATCCTCTCCATGCTAGATGTTAGATTGTAGACGTTTAGATGCGGTCAGGGCACGTTCTGCGCATAAGTTTTGTTTCTTCTAATCCCTAATCCTTGACTCCTGACTCCTCTATTGTATACCTTTGAGAACTAAAACACAATTTTTTTTGAGAAAGTTTTTAGAAATTTAATATTTTTTGAATAAACCTCTTTTTTTTCTCTTGTTTTTGTGTTATATTAAGTGTTAATTTATTATTTTGTAGTCGAACCGCTTTTCAAATGGTTTGAATATATTAAGGAATGGGTTGTACGTTTGAAAAATTTGCTCCGGGCATTTTTCAAACTGCAAGTTATTATGCAGAGGGTTTCAAAACCCTCGCAAAAAAACTTAAAAAGGATGGATCGTAAAAATGAAAGTCGCGATCATGGGATACGGCGTCGTCGGCTCGGGCGTGGCTGAGGTGCTGAAAAAAAATCATGAGAGTATCCTGAAAAAAAGCACGCTGAGCCAGCTTGACCTCAAATATATTCTGGACATCAGGGATTTCCCGGGCGATGAGAACGAAAGCCTCCTCGTCAGGGACTTCAACCTCATCTTAAACGACAGCGAGGTCGGTATCGTCGTTGAGACGATGGGCGGGCTGCGTCCGGCGTTTGACTTTGTCAGCGCGTGCTTAAGGGCGGGCAAGCACGTTGTTTCGTCGAATAAGGAGCTGGTGGCGGAAAAAGGCTTCGAGCTGCTCAAAATCGCCGAGGAGAAAAACGTGAACTTCCTGTTTGAGGCAAGCGTCGGCGGCGGTATCCCGATCATCCGCCCGCTGTCCCAATGCCTGGCAGCCAACGAGATCGACGAGATCTGCGGTATCTTGAATGGCACGACAAACTTCATTTTAACGAAAATGATCAACGAGGGCATGGACTTCGAAAGCGTGCTGAAAATGGCGCAGGACAACGGCTATGCCGAAAAGGATCCGACTGCCGACATAGAGGGTTTTGACGCTTGCCGCAAGATTTGCATACTCGCGTCGCTTGTATACGGCAAACACGTGTACCCCGAAGAGGTACATACGGAGGGCATCACGAGGATCAGCATAGCCGATGTGGAGTACGCGCGTGACTTCGGCGGCGTGATAAAGCTTATCGCGCGGGCGAAAAAGCTTGATGAAAACAAGATATTCGCCATGGTCAGCCCCATGCTTGTGCCGGGCGAAAGCCAGCTGTCAACCGTGGATGATGTGTTCAACGGCATTTTGGTCAAGGGTGATTCCATCGGCGACGTGGTTTTCTACGGCCGCGGCGCCGGGAAGCTTCCCACGGCCAGCGCCGTCGTGGGCGACGTGATCGACTGCGCGAGAAGCTCCGGCAAAAAGAAGTTCTTTGGGTGGGGCGAGGGCGCGCCGGGTTACGTCGCGGATTATCTTGACGCGGAGACGTCGCTTTTCATCAGGGCCGAAGCCGAAAATCCCTGCGAAGCCCTGGACGCCGCGAAGAAAACTTTCGGCCAGATCACGCTCTTAGCAAGAACCGCCGCCCCCGGCAGGGAACTCGCGTTCATCACCCCCGCCGCGACGGAACGCGAGTTGCGCACGAAGTTGGAGACCCTGCACATACTCACGCCGCTCTCGGTGATCCGCGTAGCGGAAAGTTAATCAAATCATTCTCCGTAAAACAGCGAACCGTTTCCCCTAACCACATCTAATGTCTACACTCTAAAATCTAACATCTAAATTAGGAGGTATTTTATGTCGCTTATCGTTCAAAAATTCGGCGGCAGCTCTGTGGCGAACGCCGAGCGGGTCATGAATGTCGCCCGTATCGTAACGAACACCTACAAGGAGGGCAACGACGTCGTCGTCGTCGTCTCCGCGCAGGGCGATACGACCGACGACCTGATCGAAAAGGCAATGGAGATCAACCCAAAGCCCTCAAAGAGGGAGATGGACGTCCTGCTTTCCTCGGGCGAGCAGATTTCCATCGCGCTTTTAGCCATGGCCATTGAGAAGCTGGGGTATCCCGTCATTTCCCTTTTGGGGTGGCAGGCCGGCTTCGTGACGAACTCCACCTACGGCAGCGCCCGGATCAAGAAGATCAAGACCGACCGGCTTAAAAACGAGATCGGCCGGAAAAACATCGTTATCGTCGCGGGCTTTCAGGGCGTATGCAAGTACGACGACGTGACGACCCTGGGCCGCGGCGGCTCTGACAGCAGCGCGGTCGCCATCGCCGCCGCCATGCACGCCGACCGCTGTCAGATTTTCACAGACGTGGAGGGCGTGTACACCGCAGACCCGCGAAAAATTCAAAACGCCGCGAAGCTCGACGAAATCACCTACGACGAGATGCTCGAGCTGGCGACCCTGGGCGCGCAGGTTCTCAATAACCGTTCCGTGGAAATCGCGAAAAAATATAACGTCGAGCTTGAGGTGCTTTCGAGCCTCACCAGAAAGCCCGGCACAATAGTGAAGGAGGCCACCCAAATGGAAAGAATGTTTATCAGGGGAGTTACGAAGGATACAAATGTCGCGAGGATATCAATCGTAGGGGTAAGCGACGTCCCCGGAATCGCCTTTAAGATTTTCAGCAAGCTTGCCGCCAAAAATATCAACGTGGATATTATTTTGCAGTCGGTCGGCCGCGGCAACACCAAGGATATCGCGTTCACCGTCGGAAAGGGCAACGCTGATGAGACAATCGACGCGCTTTCCTCCCTTGATTTCCTCAAGGATACGAAGATCAATTGCGATACCGACATCGCGAAAGTTTCCGCCGTGGGCGCGGGGATGGAATCACATCCCGGCACGGCCGCCGCGATGTTCGAGGCGCTTTACAGCGAGGGCATCAATATTCAGATGATCGCCACAAGCGAGATCAAGATTTCCGTGCTGATCGACGCGAGGGACGCGGACCGGGCGGTCGCGGCGATTCATGGGGCATTTTTCCCGGAGGAGTAAACCGTAGAAGCCGTATTCATAGCCGTTCGCCGCTCAGTTTCCGGCAAATTTTCCGCCATACTGCGTTGAATTTTTTTGAAATACGGGCGTATTTAATCCTTGCGAAGGGGAACCTGCAAAAATCCGCCTTGTCTGGCGAAAAATTAGCTCGAAATCTGAACGACTCAGGCTATGAATACGGCTTCTAACCGTTTTTGCAGGGGACGATGTGTGCATCATCGTCCCCTATGTTTTTGAACATGTATTTTTATAAGGAGCAAACCCTATGCCATACTTCGCAAAGCATTATGACGTCGCCGTCATCGGCGCGGGCCACGCCGGGATCGAGGCCGCGCTGGCGGCGGCGCGCCTTGGCTGCTCGACAGCCGTTTTTACCCTCAACCTTGACTGGATCGGCAACATGGCCTGCAACCCGTCGATAGGCGGGACGTCCAAGGGCCATCTCGTGCGCGAGATCGACGCGCTGGGCGGCGAAATGGCCCGCGCCGCCGACGCAAACACGCTGCAAAGCCGTATGCTGAACCTCGGCAAAGGCCCGGCGGTGCACAGCCTGCGCGCACAGATCGACCGCCGCAGATACACCTCGTACATGAAGCGCACGCTTGAGTCGCAGCGCGGCCTTGAGCTTCGGCAGGCGGAGATCGTGAGTCTCTCGCCAAACGGCGACACGTGGGAACTATACACAAAGTTGGAAGCAAAATACACCGCTCAATGCGTGATCGTTGCTACAGGCACGTTTTTGGCCGGTAAAATCCACGTCGGTGACGTATCCTTTGACAGCGGGCCAGACGGCATGTTTCCGTCGGTCGAACTGGGGGAGTCGCTGAAAACCCTCGGCGTTCAGACGAAGCGCTTTAAGACCGGGACTCCGGCCAGGGTCAACCGGCGCAGCGTCGATTTCTCCGCGCTTGAAGTACAGGAGGGCGACGAGCGGATCGTGCCTTTTTCGTTTGATAATACGTGCGACATAAGTAACAAGCTTCCCTGCCATATCACCTACACAGGTGCGGAGACGAAGGAGGTCATCCTGCGCAACCTCCACCGATCGCCCCTGTACAGCGGAAAAATTGATGGCGTAGGGCCGCGTTATTGCCCGAGCATTGAGGACAAGATCGTCCGCTTCGCCGAAAAGGAGCGGCATCAGATTTTTATCGAGCCGTGCGGGGAGGAGACGGAGGAGCTGTATTTGCAGGGGCTGTCGTCGTCTCTGCCTGAGGAGGTACAGCTTCAGTTTTTGGGCACGATTCCCGGTCTTGAGCATTGTCAGGTCATGCGGACGGCTTACGCCATCGAGTATGACTGCGCCGACTCGCTTGAGTTGCGCCCGACCCTGGAGTTTCTGCGCTTCGGCGGGCTTTTCGGCGCGGGGCAGTTCAACGGTTCAAGCGGTTATGAGGAGGCAGCGGCACAAGGGCTTGTGGCCGGGATCAACGCCGCGCGCAAGATAAAGGGGTTAGAGCCGCTTGTTCTTGACCGGGCAAGCTCATACATCGGAACGCTGATCGACGACCTTGTCACCAAGGGCTGCTCCGATCCCTACCGCATGATGACGTCCCGCTCGGAATATCGTCTGCTTCTGCGTCAGGACAACGCCGACCGCCGGCTGACGGAAATCGGGCATCAGATCGGATTGATCTCTGACGAGCGGTACAATCGCTTTCAAGAGAAGCTGAACATGATTGCTAAAGAGACAGCGCGAATCCAAAGCGTCGTAATCCCAACCTCGAACGCGCTGAACAGCCTGCTTGTTTCACGTGAAACATCGCCCGTATCCTCCGGGGTGCGCATGGCGGAGCTTATCAGGCGGCCGCAGCTGGACTATGACGCGCTGTCCCCCTTTGATCCTAACCGTCCCGATTTACCCCTGGAGGTTTTTGAACAGGTGGAGATCGAGCTAAAATACGAGGGCTACATCAAGCGCCAGCTTGCGCAGGCGGCGGAGCTGCGGCGCGTCGAGCGCACTCTCCTGCCGGAGGATATCGACTACGCGCAGGTGAAAAATCTGCGGCTGGAAGCCGTCGAAAAGCTGTCCAAGGTCAGGCCGGCCAACGTGGGTCAGGCGTCGCGGATCTCGGGCGTGAATCCGGCGGACATATCGGTGTTGTTGATTTACCTTGCGAAAAGGAATCAGGCGTCAGGCACCGGGAATTAGGAGTATGAGTATGATAGATAAGGATTTGCTTGGGAAATACACTGCGGAACTTGGCGTTTTGCTTGATGAGGTCGCGCTTGACCGCTTTGACCGCTATGCCGAGCTGCTGACCGAAGCGAACGGCCGCGTCAATCTGACGGCCATCACGGAGCCGAACAACATTCTCGTCAAGCACTTCATTGACAGTCTGACGCTTTTGTCCGTGACCGGTTTGAACGCGGGGGACAGCCTGATAGACCTAGGGACGGGCGCGGGCTTCCCGGGAGCGGCCGTGCTCATGGCACGGCACGGCGTACGCGTGACGTTACTCGACAGCACCAAAAAAAAGCTGAACTTTGTGTCAGACTCCTTGTCGGAGCTTGGGCTTTCGGCTGAGATCGTTCATGCCCGCGCGGAAGATGCCGCCCGTCAGGATGTATACAGGGAGCGTTATGACGTCGCCGCGGCGCGGGCGGTGGCCGGCCTGCGGGAGCTTTGCGAGCTTTGCCTGCCCTTTGTGAAAGTTGGCGGCCTTTTCGCGGCCATGAAAGGCGTTTGTCCCACGGAGGAAATCGACGGCGCGAAGCGGGCTGTGCAGGTCCTCGGCGGTGAAATCGGCGGAATAAAGGAACTGCGTTTGCCTGACGGAAGCGAACGGACCATCATACTGATCAAAAAGATATCGCAAACTCCGGCAAAATATCCGCGTCCTTTTGCAAAAATCGCCAATCAGCCCCTCGTCTGACGTCGTATTTTGCCGCTTATACCGGAGTTAAGGCGATGGAAAATGCTGGACAAACCCTCTTTTTGATGATATGCTCTTTTCAAGGACAAGCCAGTCCAGAAAACCAGCGCATCGGAAGGAGGCTTTTTTTGAAACCGACAGGAAAACTCCGCGCCTGCGGTCAAATCCTTCTGATCCCGCACGAGGACATCACCCCCAACCGCAGCCAGCCGCGCAAAAGCTTCGACCGCGGCGAACTGGAGAGTCTGGCCGACAGCATACGCTCAAACGGCATCCTCCAGCCCCTGAATGTCCGGGAACTTGAGGACGGGCGGTATGAGCTGATCTCCGGGGAACGCAGGCTCCGCGCCGCAAGGCTCGTCGGACTGTCCAGCGTACCGTGCATCATTATTGAGGCATCTGACGAAAGCTCGGCGCTGTACGCGCTGCTGGAAAATCTCCAAAGGCAGGACTTAGGTTTTTTTGAGGAGTCCGAGGCCATCGCAAGGCTGATCGTCCAGTTCGATATGAGTCAGGAGGAAATCGCGGCGAAATTAGGCAAAGCGCAGTCCACCGTATCGAACAAGCTGCGGCTTTTAAGGTTGCCTGAGGAGATCCGCCGGGAGATCACGAGAGCGAACCTGACCGAACGCCACGCCCGCGCTTTGCTGAAGCTGAACAGCATGGATCAGCTCAAGCGCGCGATGTCCATGATCGTCGAGCGCAGGCTGAACGTTGCGGAAACGGACAGGCTCATATCGCAGATGATCGAAAATACAACCGTCCAGCGAAAGGCGCCGCTTAAACTGTTTAAGGACGTGCGGATCTTTGTCAATACGCTGAACCACGCGGTCGATACCATGCGCATGGCCGGAATCGAGGCCGACGCCGCGAAAAGCGAGACGGAGGAGTACATCGAATACGTTGTCAGGATACCGAAAACGTCAAGCTGCATGATCAAACCAAACGCTTCCGGCGCGTAGCAATCCTAATATTACCCACCACCACCTTCAACCATATCTTTCTCTTTCACACCCCACATCCAGTAAAAGGGCAGGCCGAAAGGTCTGCTCTTTTACGTTGTTTCACGTGAAACAATTATCTTCATGCGTCAACCGTGATTAACAATAATAATTGTTGATTTTGAGGAAACCATGTGTTATACTATGCAAGTTAAATCAAAAATCAACATCGAAAGGCAGGTCACATATGGGCAAAACGATCGCGGTCGTAAACCAGAAGGGCGGCGTCGGCAAAACCACGACGACCGTCAATCTGGCGGCGGCCATAGGAGGCGCGGGTTGCAGGGTGCTGATGGTGGACGCCGATCCCCAGGGCAACGCCACCAGCGGAATGGGAGTCAACAAGCGGCAGTTGGACAAATCGGTCTACGACTGTATTGTGAGCGGCGTCCCCGCGTCGGAGTGCATCCTGAAAACACAGTACGAAAACGTATACATACTGCCGTCGAGCATGAATTTGGCCGGGGCGGAGCTTGAGCTTGTGGATATGGACAAGCGCGAATCCCGCTTAAAAACCATTCTCGCGCCGTCAAAGGACAGATTTGACTTCATATTCATGGACTGTCCGCCGTCGCTGGGACTCATCACGCTTAACGCGCTCTGCGCCGCCGACACGTTTTTGGTGCCGATCCAGTGCGAATACTACGCGCTTGAGGGGCTGTCGCAGTTGATGTCCACCGTGCGGCAGGTCAAACGGCTGTACAATCCGATGCTTGACCTGGAGGGCGTTTTGCTGACGATGTACGACGGCAGACTCAACCTGACCCTGCAGGTGGTTAATGAAGTGAAGCGCTTTTTCCCGAAAAAGGTTTACTCTACGACGATCCCCCGCAACGTCCGGCTTTCCGAGGCGCCGAGCTTCGGCCAGCCGGTGATGTACTACGACAGGGCGTCCAGGGGTACGGCGTCATACACGGAGCTTGCAAAAGAGTTTCTCGCGGAAAACGGTATAAGTTGGAGAGGGGAAGTTTGAAAAATTTTATTTTTCAAACTTAGGTTTTGTGCTTTTCGGCCATAAGGCAGGCCGAAATTCTGCTCCGCAGAAAATCCGCGTGGCGGGAACCGCACAATTCCCAAGAAAGGAATGGTAATATTTATGGCAGCAAAAAAAAGCGGACTTGGACGGGGACTCGATGCGCTGTTTGCGGATAATTCCGTAGAAGAAAACAGCGGCGCGAGCGCGGTTAAACTAAAGCTGATGGACATAGAACCGAACCGCGACCAGCCACGAAAAGCTTTCGACGAGGAGGCGCTGTCGGAGCTTGCGGAAAGCATTGCCAAACACGGCATTTTACAGCCGCTGCTCGTTCGGCCTCTGTCCGGCGGCGGATACAGGCTTATCGCGGGCGAGCGCCGCTGGCGGGCCGCGCGGCTGGCGGGACTGACCGAGGCGCCGGTGGTGGTGCGCGAGATGACCGATGAGGAAGAAGCGGTGTTCGCGCTGATCGAAAACCTCCAGCGTGAGGACCTGAATCCCCTCGAGGAAGCGACGGGCTTCCGCACGCTTATGGATAAATTTTCCTTAACGCAGGAGGAGGCCGCCGAAAAGGTCGGCAAATCCCGCCCGGCGGTAGCAAACGCGCTTCGCTTGCTGAAGCTGCCAGAGCCGGTTCTGCGCATGGTAGGCTCAGGCGAGCTGTCGGCCGGTCACGCGCGGGCGCTGATCCCCATAGAGGACGAGCCGCTTATGCTGGAGCTGGCCGGCCTGATCGTTTCAAAGGGGCTGTCTGTGCGGGAGACCGAGCGCAGGGCCAAAGCGCTGTCAAAGCCGCGCGGCGGCGAAAAAATGCCTGAACAGCATGGCCGGCGCGAGGTGTTTTATGACGAGGTGGAGCTTACGCTGACCGAAACGCTGTGCAGGAAGATCAAGGTTTTAAACGGCAGAAACGGGACGGGCACGGTCGAGATCGCGTTTCACGACAAAGAGGACTTAACGCGGCTGGCGAACGCGCTGAACGCGCTTGAGGATTAGGGCGGTTAACGTAGTGTCAACAGGCCCAAAAACAGTATCAATCATAAACTGGAGGAGTACCATGCTGGACATTAAATTCGTCCGGGACAACCCCGGCATCGTAAAAGAAAATATCCGTAAAAAATTTCAGGACGAGAAATTGCCTTTTGTGGACGAGGTCATCGCGCTGGACCTGGAGTGCCGCGCCGCCAAATCGGAGGCCGACTCACTGCGAGCAAACCGTAACAAGATATCCAAGCAGATCGGTTACTTCATGGCTCAGGGGCAAAAGGACGAAGCGGAGAGGATAAAAGCGCAGGTCGTCGAAAACGCCCAAAAGCTCGCGGAGCTTGAGTCGATGGAAACCGCGCTTGACGAAAAGATCGCGAAAATCATGATGTCCATCCCGAACATCATGGACGAAAGCGTCCCCTTCGGCCGCGACGACAGCGAAAACGTCGAAATTCAGCGTTTCGGCGAGCCTTGTGTGCCGGACTTCGAAATTCCGTACCACACAGAACTCATGGAGAGCTTCGGCGGCATCGATATCGAAAGCGCCGGGCGCGTGGCGGGCAACGGCTTTTACTACCTGATGGGCGATATCGCGCGGCTCCATTCGGCGGTCATTTCGTATGCCCGGGACTTCATGATCGACAGGGGCTTCACGTACTGCGTGCCGCCGTTCATGATCCGCGGCCATGTGGTCGACGGCGTGATGAGTTTCCAGGAAACGGACGCGATGGTGTACAAAATAGAGGGCGAGGATCTCTACTTGATCGGCACGAGCGAGCATTCGATGATCGGCAAGTTTATCGACACCATCATACCCGAGCAAAGCTTGCCCCAGACGCTGACGAGCTATTCGCCCTGCTTCCGCAAGGAAAAGGGTGCGCACGGGCTCGAGGAGCGCGGCGTGTACCGCGTCCACCAGTTCGAGAAGCAGGAGATGATCGTGGTCTGCAAGCCGGAGGACAGCATGGCGTGGTTTGACAAAATGTGGCGGTACACGGTGGAGCTATTTCAGTCGCTGGACATCCCCGTGCGGACGCTGGAGTGCTGTTCGGGCGATTTGGGCGACTTGAAGGTCAAGCAGTTCGACGTGGAGGCATGGTCACCGAGGCAGGGGAAATATTTTGAGGTGGGCAGCTGCTCCAATTTAAGCGACGCGCAGTCGCGGCGGCTGAAGATGCGCGTTAAGGGCGAGGACGGGAACTATCTTCCTCATACGTTGAATAATACCGTCGTTACGCCGCCGAGGATGCTTATTGCGTTTTTGGAAAATAATCTTAATGCTGACGGGACGGTGAGAATTCCAGAAGCTCTGAGGCCATATATGGGAGGAAAGGCGTTGATTTTGCGTAAGTAGAGCGCAGCGCGCCAGTGCGCCATAGAATTTAGAATCATTTCAGAAGGGGTGTTATGTTATGCATAAGGAAGTCAAGGCGGCTATTATCACAGGGTTTTGCACTTTACTGGTTGGAGTTATCGGAGGCTCTGCCGTAACAAACTACTTCATTAGCAACAACAACGAAAATAACAATCAAAACAACAATTCACAATCAATCTCCTTGATTATCAACGGCGCGGAGGTACAGGTTCGCCCGGACGAACTTCAAGCAACGTTGGATAGTCTGCAAGGTCAGATCAATCAGCTAAGAGCCGAAAACGAATCTCTCACGGCAAACGCCAAAACGCAGCCTACAACAACAAGACCAACAACCCCTGATCCGCCTGATCCTAATGAGATAAGCATATTTTCGCTTAATCCTGTTAATAAGGGTTCTTGGGACCCAAACAAAGGTGCACTTGAGGATTCTTTAGGCAATACTTATTCTACTGTCCCGTACATTGCCATAAGTGATCGTTCGGGTTGGGCAGAGTATTATACTCAAGGGAAGTATTCAAGGATAAAAGGGAAAGTTGCACCTCATAAAGATTTGAGACAAGATTTGGTTGTCCAATTGAAAATTTATGCGGATGATTTGTTGAAATATTCTTCTGTTGAAATTGCGCGCAAAACATTGCCCTTTGATTTTGATGTAGAAATCAAGGATGCACAGTTTATTAAGATTGAAGTAATCGAAATACAATTCGCCTATGGGTTCCCAAGCCCTGCTGTTCTAATCATGGATATGGTTCTCGTCAAATAACCTTCACAGCCTCTCGCGTACGAACAAAAAAATAAGGTTCGGAAACGTTTATCCGAACCTTTTCGTGTATATCCTATGCGAAATCCGTTACAATAAGACTTACTTTGAGGCTGCTTTCTTACCCGAACGGCTCAATATGACATACGCGGTCGCCGCCGCAAGGCAGATGGTCGCGACGGACGCCAGCGTCTCATTGGACGAACCCGTCTTGGGGACATTGGGGTTCGTTACCCCCTCGCCGCTCTGAATAACGCGGAACAGGCCGTAGCCGAAGCGCGAGAGAAGCCTCATGGCGGGGATGACAAGATTCGTGCGGGTCAATGTGAGATTGATGCCCATGACGCCTAACGCGATTGTCGCCGGGTCGCCGCTGTAGAAGTTGGCGCTCGCCCTTGTGACGGTCGCGAGCGAGCCTGTGGCGCGTGCCCTGATATAGCTGACAAGCTCGTCCTTCTGCGTTTCGTCAAGGGCCCTTTCGGTCCAGATGATGAACTGGTAAGACGTGGCGCCGACGGTTATCGGGCTTACCGGCTCGGCGACGACATACGTCAAAAGCGAGGGGAAAGTATTGTCGTTGATGGTGTAGGTTCTCGCGTCCACGCTATCGACCTGGTTGTAGGTGCGGATGTCAAGCCTGTCGGCCCCGAACGCGGTTAAGGACAGGGTTGAGACGACCAAAACGGCCGCCGCTAAGATCATAAAAAGTTTTCTTTTCATAGTAGGGATTTTCCTCCTGATATATTTGTATTTTTCTGTACTGCGACAGCAATTATAGTATTTGCCCGTTTTGCTCAAATTTGTACATGTAAAATTTTCTATATTTTAAATAAGGATGTGTCATAAACATGAAAAAAATAAACGAGGCTGAACTGTGGCTCCTGGCAGGCTCGCAGTTCCTGTACGGGCAGGAAGTTCTGGACGCCGTCGCCGAAAGAGCCGCGGAGATGGCGGATACCTTTAACGCGTCGGGGCATATTCCCTGTAAAATTGTGTATAAGGCGACGGTCAAGACGGCGGACGGGATCACAAACGTGATTCGGGCGGCAAACGCGGACGAACGCTGTATCGGCGTTGTCACATGGATGCACACGTTTTCACCGTCCAAAATGTGGATAAGCGGCCTGTTGCTTTTGCAAAAGCCGTACTGCCACATGCATACGCAGTATAACCGCGGGATTCCGGACCGCGAAATCGACATGAATTTCATGAACCTGAACCAGTCCGCCCACGGCGACCGCGAGCACGGCTTCATCGGTGCGCGTATGCGGCTTCCACGCAAGATCGCGGTCGGATACTGGCGTGACGAGGCCCTGCAAAAACAGCTCGGGAGCTTCGCGCGGACGTGCTTCGGGCTTGACGCGAGCCGGAATCTGAGCGTGGTGCGCTTCGGCGACAACATGCGCCACGTCGCCGTGACGGAGGGCGACAAGGTGGAAGCGCAGATCAAATTCGGCTGGCAGGTAAACACGCAGCCCGTGGGACGCCTCGCGGAGGAAGTCGTGCGGGTGGCCGACGCCGAAGCGGACGAGCTGGCGGCCATTTACCGCGAACGGTACCGCGCAAATACGGATGACTGGGACGCGGTACGGTATCAGGCAAAGGAAGAAATCGCCATCAAGCGTATACTCGAAAGCGAACGCGCGGGCGCTTTTTCAAACACCTTCGAGGATCTGTACGGACTTGAGCAGCTGCCGGGCCTGGCGACTCAGCGGCTGATGGAGCAGGGCTACGGCTACGGCGGCGAGGGTGACTGGAAAACGGCGGCGCTTGTGCATATCGTGAAGATGATGACGCAGGGGCTCACGGGCGGCACGTCGTTCATGGAGGATTACACCTATGATTTAACCGCGGGCAGCGAGCTGTGCCTGGGCGCCCACATGCTGGAGGTTTGCCCGTCTATCGCGGGGGACAGGCCGAAAATCGAGGTTCACCCGCTGGGGATCGGCGGCAAAAACCCGCCCGCGCGGCTGGTGTTCGAGGGCAAAGAGGGCAAGGCCGTGCTCGCGTCGCTCGTGGACATGGGCGGGCGTTTTCGGATGATCATCCACGACATAGAGGCGGTCAGGCCCGTATATGAGATGCCGAACCTGCCCGTCGCAAGGGTCATGTGGAAGCCCGCGCCCGACCTCTACACAGGCGCTCACGCGTGGATATTGGCCGGCGGCGCGCATCATACGGTGATGAGTTATGACGCGACGGCTGACATACTGCTCGACCTGTGCGAGATGCTCGGGATAGAGGCCGTGCACATTACGGCGGATACGACTGTAGAGAATCTGAAAAAAGAACTGCTTTTCGCGGATATTGCCTGGAAAATTAGATTCTAGACGGTAGATAGTAGACATGTTTAATTTTAGGTTGAGAGGTAATGATATGCTTGAGCTGCTTAGGCAGGAGGTATGCCGCGCGAACCTTGCGCTGCAAGAGTTACGGCTTGCCCCGATGACGTGGGGGAATGTGTCGGGCATCGACCGCGAGAAAGGGCTTGTCGTCATAAAGCCGTCGGGCGTCGCGTATGAAACGATGTCGGCAGAGGACATGGCCGTGGTCGATCTCAAGTCGGGTGAACAAGTTGGGGGGCAGCTCAAGCCGTCCAGCGATACGCCGACGCACCTCGCGCTGTACATGGCTTTTCCGGAAATCGGCGGCGTTGTGCACACGCACTCCCGCTGGGCAACGGTCTTTGCGCAGGCGGGTAGAGGGATCGCGGCCTTCGGTACGACCCATGCGGACTGTTTTTTCGGCGAGGTGCCCTGCACGCGGAAAATGACGCCCGCCGAGATCACGGGGAGCTACGAGGAGGAGACGGGCAGCGTGATCATCGAATGCTTCCGAGAGAGAAATATTGATCCCGGCGAGGTTCCCGCCGTGCTGGTGCGCAGCCATGGGCCTTTCGCGTGGGGAAAGACCCCCATGGAGGCCGTGCACAACGCGTTTTCGCTGGAGGAAGCGGCGTTTATGGCGTGGCATTGTACGCAGATGGCGCCGGGGCTTGAGCCGATACAGGCGGATCTGCTGAACAGGCATTTTTGGCGCAAGCATGGGGCGGACGCGTATTACGGGCAGAATCAGGCTAACTGATGTTTACAATTCTCAGGCCAACTTTCTCGGCGTATCGGACGGTGAACCCCGTGCCGCTGTTCGGCCGCTTGCAATAGCACAGGCAGACGCGGCTGTTTTCAACCATTGCTTTGTTGCGTTTTTGCATACAGCCGTGGGCATATGTTTCAGATAAGTATACGGTGCGATCCGCTTTTTCGCGGATGGCGCCGTATATTTTTTTGTCGCTTTCTTTCCAGAACTTCGTCTGATCTTTGCATGGAAGAAATAAAATCAGCCTGATACCAGGATTGTTTTCTTTCATTTTCAGAACAGACAGCGCCGCGAGCGTATCAAAGCCGACGGCGCCGCCGCAGATAAAGTCCGTCACGCCCTGTTCGAGCAGAAGAATGATGTTGGTTTCAAGCTTTCGTTTGACGGATTCGATTTCTGAAGCGGGGATACTTCTGTGTCCGGTAAAACAGCAGGTTTGGCTTTTCATAAATTTTGATCCTCCTCTATATGGATATATCCCACTGTACCATGTTTTTGATATCGGGACAAGTCCCGAGCATTGTTCTGATCAATTTTTATAAAATAGTATTGGGACATGTTCATATAGGAGGAGTTCGTATGACATTGAAAGAAGCAATAGCAAACAGGATTTTACAGCTGTGTGAAGAAAGAAGCGTCACTCCGTATGCTTTAGCTATCATGTGCGGAATAGACAACAGCACCGTTTACAGCATATTAGGCAATAAAAGCAATAGTCCAGAAGTTGCCACAATAAAAAAGATATGCGATGGCTTGGACATCACCCTCGGTGAATTTTTCAGTACACCTGAATTTGACGCGTTGGAACAGGAAATACAATAGACCTCCTCGGAAACTACTCACGGCGGCGTAAACGGTCTTTTTTCCGTCCTGCCGCGCAAAAAATGCTCGCAATAAACAAATTATTCCTGCGCTTTTTTACTTGCGGGACGAAAAAA
>WRED01000045.1 GCA_009779495.1 Oscillospiraceae bacterium
CGTTCGTAGGAAATACGATATAGTAATCCCCGTTTTTGACAATTAGCCTGAGCTTGACCTGCAAAATTCCCATTGACGCTACCGCCATGATTTCGTCATTCATGCCGCTGTGGTAGTTGATCATATTGATAGTTTCGCCGCCTTCGGACGCGGTAACTTTCATGGTATACGAGCCGGACGCGATTACGTTTCTGACGTATCGCTCATATTGTGTCGTAGCCGGCCGGACAACCTCACCGTTTTCGTACTGATTCAAGTCGATGATGGGCGCTGTGGTCGTTTCGCCGGGCTTTGTCGTCGCCGTGGAACCCGGCGCTGTCGGATTGTTGGGATTCGGGGTGCCGTCAGGATTCGTCCAGCCGCCCGGCGCGGTGGTGCCGGGTACGATGACGGAACCTACGCGGCCGGTCGTCGTTTCTCCCGCCCTTGTCGTCTGCATCGTGACCGCGCCTATTTTGCTCGTCGTGCTCTCAGACGAGTAATAGGGCCGCGACGTCGTCGAGTAGTACGGGTGGGCGTTCACAGGCTGCTCGCTGCCGAGGGATCCGCTTTCGTCCGTCGTCTGGTCATAGGTCGGCCAAAAGAAAGGATCGTCGTTGTTGTTCTCGAGGGAGGAACTCTCCGTCGGGGTTGTTGCGGTATCGCCCTTGTCGTCATCCTTACAGGCGCTTAAAACCGCCGCGAGGGAGAACACCAGCGCGATCACCATCAGTATGGATACGTATTTCTTCATGTGTCATCTATCCTTTCGATTAATTCGCTATTTTACCTATGACAGAAACATATCAATAACATGTCTGCGCGCGGAAAGCTCATCATACGCCACTTCGGTCAGGCCGCTGGGAACCGAAAACGCGCTTTCGGGCGCGCCTGCCGTAAGCGAAACCTGAACCCTGACGACTTTGTCAGTCCCCACATTTTCCTCAATGTACTTCAACGCGCCGTTTTGGAACCACAGGCGCACCACCGAGCCGGAACGCGTATACGTCTCTTTGACATAGCCGTTCTCCTGCACAGGTTCTTCCCTGAGCGCCAGCCCGGAAAGCGCCCCGCTGAAATAGCTGTTGAGCATGGCCGTGCACTCGTTATACTGCACCTGTGTCATTTCAGCGTACTTTCCCAGCAGCTCGGAGATCATGTAATATTTGCCGCCTGCGCTTATGAGCGTCAAATCATAGTTCCCATCGGGAATCTTCACCACGAACGCCGTTCTGCCGTTTGACGCGTACTTCGTGGCCGTGTCATTGTCGTCGTCTGTCAAAACCATGTTGAATGTGTAGCTTCCGCTGCTGAGGCGCGACTTCACGTTTGCGTAGTTGGCGGTTTCAGGCAATGGCGGAACGGTGGTGGAGGTAGTGGTTGTAGAGGTAGAAGCCGTCGTCGAGGATGTAGACGGTTTGGTTGTGCTAGACGTCGGCGCGGTGGACGTGGTAGTCGTGGTCATCGTTGTGGTGGTCGTCGTAGTCGGCTCCTCGGTGACGGTTTCGGTCTCCGTCCAGGGATCCGTCCACGTGAAATCAAATGTAAAATCGTATGTAGACGCCTCCGTGTCGGAGGTCGTCGCGTCAGCCGACTCGCCCTTGCATCCCCCAAGCGCGAACGCGAGGGAGGCAAGAAGCGCCGGGATCAGCAAAAGTGAGATCCATTTTTTCGTATTCATAATTAAACCTCTGTATTACGGCTTTTTAGTTGGAAAAATATCTGAGAGCCCCGAAAGAAGATTTTCTACGTCGACCTTTCTGTAGCCCCACGGAATATCAAAGGCCTTGGAGTCCACTTTAGACGAAATGGAAAGCTCGCTCAATACCGGCTGTTCGTCCATGATAACCTCCAGGAATTCAAGCCCCTTGTCACTGAAATAATAGCTCTCCACGCTGCCGTCTCTCTTGACATAGGTTTCTACGGTATACTCCTTGCGGTCTTTCGTAACGGTTTTGGTCTCAATGAGCTTAACATCGCCGTAAACCTTTGTCAATTCCTGCACGTCCATCGTATCGAGGTTGTTTTGGGCGTATTCCTCAGCCGATACGACGGTGTACTTTCTGAGCATCGGCATCACCATATAGACGACGTCGTCTTTCACGATGATTTTCATGGACATAAGCGACGGCATTTCGACCGGGAGAGAGAGTCCGTCCATGGAAACGTCCATTGACATAGCCGAATTACTGCCCGATTTTGTGAGCGTCGTTTTTACGCCGGAAAGATTCGCGCTCATCGTGAAGTTCTCCGCCTGAATCGGTTCTATGAGGTATCTTTGCAGATATTCGCCTATTTCCGGCTCAAAGTCGTCCTGAGTCGTCGGCTCGTCGGTTCCGCCATGCCATGTGTCTGACCCGCCATTGAAGCCCGCCGTGCTTTCTTCGCCGTCGGGATAATGGCCGTCTTGGATGGCCTGCGTGGTAAGCTTGGGCACCTCATCGTCTTTACCGCCTCTATTGTTGTAGGCGATGAAAGCAAACATCGCTATAAGAATCGCTATAAGAATTAAAGTGATGGTAAGCGCTTTTTTCATTGTTGTGAAAATTCCTTTCCGTTAAATATAGATCTATGTACGTTTCACGATATTCATCATGCTTTGGAACACTTTCGCTATCACGGGCACTACCTGAGGCCCTAAGCTGTTCGTTTCCTCGTAGTGGTTCTTGCCGAAGCGATCTTTCCCGCCGTCGATATACGGCGTGACGGGATGCAGGATAAAGTCATTCGGCGGCACCATGTAGCCAATCTCGTCATTGGCAAGCCCGAACACGAGCAGCCTGTCGTCCCCCGCGATTTCCGACAAGGGCTTCGGGTTGAACTCGGGGCCTTCGCCCGTGGCCGACTCCTCCGCGCTGAGATATCCGCCGTACACAACCTCGGGGAATATCTCGCCGGGAATCAGCAGCATTTGGAGGCCGTCAATGTTGAAGTACGTCATTTCCGTGCGCAGCGCCCAGCCCAAGGGCGCGCCCTCGACGGCGTGCTTTGTCGCGCGCATGATGCCTATTTTGACCGCCGAAAGCATTAGAAGATTCTCCGCCGGTATGTAAAATTTCTGTTTGAGCAGATTCAGAGTCGGGCGCAGCTCACGCTCGTCCTCAATGGACATGGCCGTTTCCGCGATGACCCTTCCGGCGATGAGCGTTGACTGTATCGGATCCGGGTCAAGCTCCTTGAGGCGGATAAGCCCGCCGACCGCGCCCACGAAGTAGATCGTCTCCGCGCCGCACGCCTGCATGATCTCGCGGCGGACATAGCCCGGGAAATCCGCGCTGACAAGCGAGTTGTTTCCCAAAAGCGACTCGGAATGCGAGTCATAGTTGAGCATATAAATCTCGCGCGAGCCGTCCTTGGGCACGAAGCGCAAACGCGTCAGGAACTTCGAAAAGACCTGCGGGTCGCGTGAGTCGCGCTGGATATCGGGCGTTTCCTTGCGCCCGTGGAACAGCGAGCCGTCGCGCCTATCCTCATAAGCCCGGATAACGGCCTGCTTCACGCCCTCGTGCAGTGTTTTCATATAGGCTTCGTCGCGGCCCGTTTTCGGCAGCGGCCCCCAGTAGCCCATGGTGTCAATGCTTGCGTGGTCGTGGGTGCTCATGATGTTGATTGAGCGGCAGCCCGTCTCGGTACGGAAATCGCGCAGCAGGGCCTTGATCGCGCGCACATCGGGACTCAACAAACCGATACAGTCCACCGACACGAACACCACGCCGCCGCGCCCCGAGTTGTCGTCGATCCAGACGGCGGAAGCCATCATCGGATCAAGCATGCCGGTGGCGGGGTTGTAGGCCTTGTAGCCCGCGATGTAATACTTCTTTTTGCGCAGGCTCTGCGGCATGACGTGGGTTTTCGCAAAACCGACCGTAAAGCAGTCGGCCGCCGGTGCGTCGATTTTGTCATAAGTCCCCATCGGGAGCGCCCGTGCCGGATCGTTTTTCAGCTTGCTGGTTCCGCCGGCCCTGTGGCTTGCCGTGAGTAAGTCCGTACCGAAGCTGCCAAGGTACTTTTTTGCCGCTTTTTCAATTTTCCGCGCGGATTCAAGTTTCATAATCATCCATCCCCTACCCAATTTGTATATTTAGTTTATCACAACAAGGCATGAAATATCAAGCGGTTTTTTTGTTAAATTTAGTTAGACAGATTGTGAACGAGCCGCCTCAATCGCCTCTGCCAAATGAATATTCCCCGTATAAAGCGCCTTGCCGAGTATCGCGCCGTACAAGTTCATATCCGCCAGCGCTCGCACGTCCTGAAGCGACGAAACGCCGCCGGACGCGATCACGTCCATCGCGAACCGCGCCGACAACTCCCGATACAGCTCAACATTCGTGCCGCCCAAAACGCCGTCTTTGGAAATATCCGTGCAGATCACCGTTTTTACGCCGATGCGCTCAAGTTGTTCAAAAAAGTAAAAGCATGTAAGCTCTGTAGTTTCTGTCCAGCCCTTTATGGCCACGAGTCCGTCACGGATGTCCACGCCCACCGCGATTTTTTTGCCGTATCCGCGCACCATGTCCGCGAGAAAATCCGGGTCGGTGACCGCCGCCGTGCCTAAAATCACGCGCGCCACGCCCGAATCAATGTACTTTTTCACCGTTTCCGCGCTCCGAATCCCCCCGCCGACCTGCACCGAAAGCCCGCTTTGTTTGGCGAGCAGGCTGACCGTTTCGAGGTTCGGCGTCGTGCCGTATTTCGCGCCCTCCAGATCGACGACGTGCAAGTACCCGGCGCCCTGTGCGCGAAAGCCCTGCGCGACCTCCAAAGGCCGCTCGCTGTAGACGGTCATTTGGCTGTAGTCGCCTTTATACAGGCGCACGGCCTTACCCTCGTAGAGATCAATGGCGGGGAAGATTTTCATAGACAGGCTCCTTTTTTAGTCAATGTATACAATTTATTTTCTCTGTTTTGGTGTAAATCGCTCAGGATGTTTGACATAACTTCTGACTACAGTACCGCAATTCAGGCAAATTTTATGTACGAGAGCATCCCCTCTAAAGCGTCCCGGAGCGGCTACCCAAGCTTCAGGACTCTGATCTGCAATAGCGGTCTTAACTCCTCCGCAAAAGGGACATTTTTCTATTTCAGGATATTCAAACATGATCTTTCAACTCCTTTGCATACTTTAACCTCACCGCGTCTACCATCTACAATCTAGCGTCTAGAATCTAGATTCGCAAAACCCCCGCAAAATATTCAGCCCCACCGTGCCGCTTTTTTCCGGGTGGAACTGCGTGCCGAAAACATTCCCGTTTGCGGCCGCCGCAGTCAGCTCCGCGCCGTACTCCGTTGTCGCGGTAACATAGGGTCCGCAATTTGCCGCATAGTAAGAATGCACGAAATATACATGATGATTTTGTGAGATATATCTAAAAATACTGCTTTTTTCTCTATCTGCCGGGAAGCGCAACGCGTTCCAGCCGATCTGCGGAATCTTGAATCCCTCCGGGATCACGTTTGAAATCGGCACGATATCACCTTTGATAAGGCCCAAGCCGCTGTGTTCGCCGAACTCAAAACTTCTCTCAAACAGCAGCTGCATTCCTAAACAAATACCAAGTATGGGTTTGCCGCCCGCCGCTTCCGACAGCACAATATCGGCCATGCCGCTTTCGCGCAGTTTCCGCGCCGCATCCCCGAACGCGCCGACTCCCGGCAGGATGATTCGGCCGCTGTTTCTGATGACATTCACGTCGTTTGTGACGGCGGCCTCCTCGCCGATAAACGCAAGCGAGCTGCGCAGGGAAAAGAGGTTTCCCACCCCGTAGTCAATAATAGCAATCAATTACAGCACACCTTTCGTTGACGGGATTTGATCTTTCCTGTCCGGCATGATCGTCACCGCTTTTTTCAGCGCGCGGGCAAAGGCCTTGAACGCGGCCTCCGCGACGTGGTGCGAATTCACGCCGCATATCTGCCGAAGATGCAGCGTTACATGGGCGCACCTTGTAAAAGCGGTAAAGAACTCGTTCACAAGCTCTGTGTCAAATTCGCCAATTTTCTCTGATGAAAATTGTAGATTGTTCACAAAAAACGAGCGTCCCGATACGTCTACAGCGCAAAGCACAAGCGCTTCGTCCATCGGCAGAGTCACGTCCGCGTAACGCCGTATGCCCTTCATGTCGCCGACAGCCTCAGCGAACGCTTTCCCGAGGCAGATGCCGACGTCCTCGACGGAGTGGTGATAGTCCACGTCCGTATCGCCGCCGCAGGTCACGTCCAAATCAAAGCCGCCGTGCGCCGCGAAAAGCGTCAGCATGTGGTTGAGGAATCCGCAGCCGGTTTCGATCCCGCTTTTGCCGGAGCCGTCAAGGTCGAGATGGAGCGTGATGTCGGTTTCATTGGTGGTTCGTTTTATGATGCTTTTGCGCATAAATATTTCCTCCATGTTTGGGTGATTTTACCCCTCCGGCGCTTCGCGCCACCTCCCCTTGTAGGGGATGACTGGGGATACACAGTGTAATTGCCAAGGCCTCCCCTGCAAGGGGAGGTGGCGCGAATGCGCCGGAGGGGTTGTAAATTTAAATCAAACCTTTGCCAACGCTTGTTCTATATCCGCCAGAATATCGTCCGCGTGTTCAAGTCCGACAGAAAACCGCACCATCCCGGGATTGATCCCCGCCGCGATAAGCTGTTCGTCGGTCAGCTGCCTGTGAGTCGCGCTCGCCGGGTGCAGGACGCACGTGCGGATGTCCGCGACGTGAACCTCATTCGACGCCAGCTCCAGCGCGTCCATAAACCTGACCGCGCTTTCCCGGCCGCCCTTTACCGTGATCGAAATGACGCCGCTCGCGCCCTTCAAGTATTTTTGAGCCAGCTCATAGTATTTGTTATTTTTGAGTCCTGGATAGTTTACAGATTCAATTTTATCCGATTTTTCAAAATATTCCGCGACCATCAGGGCGTTCCCGCAGTACTGCCGCATCCGCAGCGCGAGCGTCTCAAGCCCCAGGTTCAGCAGGAAAGCCGAATGCGCGGCCGGATACACCCCGAAATCGCGCATCAGCTGCATACGCGCCTTGAGGATGTACGCCAGCTTTCCGTAGGTCTCGGTGTAAATAATGCCGTGATATGACTCGTCCGGTTCTGTGAGTCCCGGAAAGTCGCCGCTCTTCCAGTCGAATTTGCCGCTGTCAACGATGACGCCGCCGACCTGCAAGGCATGTCCGTCCATGTACTTTGACGTGGAGTGGACAATGATGTCCGCGCCGAAGTCAATGGGCCTGCACAGCGCGGGCGTCGCGAAAGTGCTGTCCACGATCAGTGGGACGTTATGCGCGTGGGCGACGCGGGCGAACTTCTCTATGTCCAGCACGGTCAGAGCCGGATTCGCCAAGGTTTCGCCAAATACCGCTTTCGTGTTCGGCTTGAACGCGGCGTGAAGCTCATCCTCGCTGGCGTCATTATCCACAAAGATACACTCAATTCCCAGCTTTTTTAAGGTAAACGCGAACAGATTGATCGTGCCGCCGTATATTTGCGCCGTGCTGATAAAGCTGTCGCCGCAGGAGCAGAGATTCAGAATCGACAGCATGGACGCCGCCTGTCCCGACGAGGTGCACATCGCGGCGATTCCGCCCTCCATCTCGGCGATTTTGGCTTCCACCGCCATGACCGTCGGATTTGCGAAACGCGAATATATAAGGCTCAAAGTCGGATCGTCGAAAACGGCGCCGACAGCCTCGGTCGAATCATAGACGTATGTTGTGCTCTGATATATCGGCACGACGCGCGGATCGCCGTTTTTGGGCGTATAGCCCGCGTGCAGACATTGTGTGTCGATGTGTTTGTTGTTCATAATAGTAATCCATCCTTACTTAAAATAATTGTATTTAATCAGCATAATTATATTTAATCAGCTTCTGCGCTTCGTATATATCTTTTTTGATTCCGGCCGCCGTCATTCCGAAAAGCGCGGCTCCGAACGCGGCTTCCTCGCAGTACGCGGGAACGGCCATGGGCATTCGGAAATGCGCCTCGAACATGCGCCTCAGCGCTTTGTTTTTCCGCAGCCCATTGCCTGAACCCACGATTTTGGTATGCGCGCCGTGCTCGCATGACACATACATCTCCTCAAGCTCCGTCACCATGCCGTCCAAAAATCCGACGATCAGATGACGCGGCGTGAAATTGTCAAGCCCGACGCGGGTAATGCTCCCGCGCGTATTCGGGTCGCTCCGCGTTCCGGCGAACCGCGTTGAAACCGTCAGCGCGCCGTCAAGTCCCATACCGTTTTCGAGGAAGCGGTCCATGGCGGGATAAGCGCTTTTGATTTTCTTGCCCGTGACCAGTTCGGCGGTCTCCCGCATGAAGCTCTCGAGTATGGCGAAAGCGCGTCCGCCGCACAGCGACGATCCCACGCGCAGGTAACTGTCCAAAAAGCACGGGCGGGTTTCCAGGGACACGGGTTCCGCGGTCAACCCGCTGCCGGGAGCATCCGTCAAAAACGATATCTGTCCGCCGGTTCCCAGGTTGACGAGCACACTGTTTTTCATATCGCTGACGGAGCCTAAAAAGCTCGCCTGATTGTCGCCTATCGCCACGGCCACGGGGATTCCTCCCCCATACACGCCGACCGTGTCGAACCCCTTTGTCACTTTCGGGAACAGCGAGATATCCAGCCCGGCCCTTTCAACCGCCGTTTCGTCGAAGCAAAGCCCGCTTATGTCGAACAAGCCAAAGCTCGCCGCGTCCGAAGTGTGCACGAGCGGCGCGGTTTTTTCCGCGAGCCTCATGGACACATAGTCGTGTATCGTGCAGAAGCCGACGGTATTTTCAGGCACCGAACCGTTTCTCTGGTGAACGAAGTACGTCGTGCAGCCGTAGCCCGCCGCCATTTTGTGCCCGGTCAGCTCCGAAAGCTTCTGCGCGTAGGTCATGCCGCCCTCAAACAGCTGATTGCCGCTTTCGTCCTGCCAAGTGTATAGCGGGCTTATCGCGCATCCATTTTTGTCATAATATAGAATTCCGTGCATCTGGCCCGTGACGCCGATACACCTGACCGGCGCAAATTCCTCCGTCAGCTCAGAGACCAAAACGGCGCACTTGTTCAGTATAACCTGCGGGCTTTGTATTTTTTCATACGCGCGGCCGCTTTCGATAAAGGCGTCGTTGTCCAGCGTGACGGATTTAAGCGTATCTCCGCTGCCGCTGTCAATGACTGCGGCGCATATGGTTGTAGTGCCTATATCAAGGCCGATTATGTTCAAGATGCATTCCTCCCTTTATTATTTCAACGCCTTGCGCATAACCACTTTGCCTTTTCGTTTGGCGTGTTTACTGAACCCGCATTTTTCGTACATTGTCAAGTAAATAGATTTCTTGTCCACATAAGCCTCGACGAAGTCAAACCCATCGTCTGCCGCGTCCTGGCAGACGCGCTCCACCAGCCCAGTGGCCACGCCCTTTCTTCGCATCTCCGGTGCGATTAAAAAGCAAAAAATCGATTTAATCTTTATTTCCGCACAAGGTTTCTCTATTGGCCAAAAAGAACGCAAATAATCAATGCCGTGCCGGCAATCCGCGTTGGCGTTGCACCATCCCACGACTTCATCGCCGCAATAGGCAAGATAACCTTGCAGGTAGCCATCCCTGACAAATTGGATGGCTTTCGCCTTTCTTTCCTCCTGCGTAGGGAACCAATGGTCCCCGCCCTCGCCGCTCCAACCGCCGCTGCGCCAGGACACACAATAGCAATGAATTACTCCTTTATGCCCGTGGTATGGCGTTACATCATGAAAGTGCGCATATTCCTCCGCAAGGTCGGGCGTCAATTTGCGAATCTCAATGTTCATTTACTAGCTCCCATCATATTCTCGTCGATTCCAGATCCAGCCGCTTAATAATATCCTGCTGTATCGCCGGTGAAAGGTCAAGGAAATTCACAAACGTACCGTGGATACGCATGATATACACACCGTTCGGCGCGTATTTCTTCGGGTTGTCCAGCACCTTGCGCAGCGTCTCCGGCGTGGTGACGTTGACATACAGATAAAACGGCGCGACCTTGTCGTTTTGCTCGTTAAAGAACAGCGGCGAAATTATGCGCTGGTAAAATTCCTCGCCCTTGCCCTCGTAATCCGCCGCGCGGAAAAACTTCGGGTCAACGCCGAAATGCGACGCGTAACCGCCGCCGAACTTCTCATACGGCAGCTTCATCGCCGACAGGATGCGGAAGCCAAGCCCGTTGCCCGCTTCGCCGTACAGCGGATCGACGCCGTAGTTGATCTGCTCGCGCGCCAGGCGTCCGTCGGGCGTCGCGCCGACCCAGTAGCCGTACAGCAGGTGCGTGGACGGGCTGCTCCAGTCGGGGCGGAAAGGGTTGCCCAGATAGTTTTTCTGTGACGCGACGATGTCCGACACGCGGTTCGCCACGTCCACGGCGATATCGTCAACGCTCTCTATGTTATTGCCGAACTTCGGCGCAGAAAGCAGGAACTCACGCAGTTCCTCATAGCCCTCAAAGTTGCTCCGAAGCGCGTCGAGCAGCGTATCTGCATCCTCGGGACGCTCCTCCACGAGTCGGTCAATGGCGGCGATTGAGTCCGCGACGACGGAAAGCCCGTGAATCAAACAGCCGCTCCCGTTGTACTTCGTCCCTTGCCGGTTCACGTCGCGCGCGTCGATACCGCTTTCCGCGCCGCCCATAAACGCCGACAAAAACGGCACGGGCAGATTCGACAGCGCGGCTGACGCGCCGTTCGCGGCCCCGGCCATCAGCCCGGCGTAGTGTTCAACGTTTTCGTAAAACGCCGCGCGGATGTTTTTGAGCAAAGTCAGCGCGTCCGTTTCCTCGCATGCGGTTCCGATTTTTTTGCCCGTGATCAGCGACGCGCCGCCGTTCAGGGTCAGCTCAAGGACTTTCGGCAGATTGAACCAGCTGTTGGTCGTGTTGGCGTTGTCCTGGCCCATGATAAGCGGCTCCTGACAGCCCGCGACGGCGTAGTTCTCCAAGTCGCAATGCTCGACACCGTTTCGCTTGAGCGCGGCGAACACCGACTCGTCGTTGAACAGTGACGGAGTCAGGCAACCCGGCGTGAACAGGAACCGACCCATCTCTTTGTACAATTCCATTGGCGTATTTTTGTGCAACTTGACGGAAAGTATCGGTTGCGGGAGGTTCATATCGTAATACGCGTCCATAATCGCGTAGGTGGTCAGGTTGGTGAGATCGTCCCCGCCGCTGGATTTGCCGCCTAAAAGGATGTTCTGCGATATCGCCCAGCTGCGGTCGCCGACGTTATAGAACACCAGAAAGTGCCGGAACAGCGCGGCGGCTTCCTCGCGGGAGGCGCCGGACATTTCGCGGTACGGCTCAAAGATACGGTCGGCGTTGCCGACGGAAAACGCGAACGGGTTCGGCGCCTGCTCAAGGCACATGACCTGCCACAAAAGCAGGTACGACTGCACAGCCTCAAAAAGGCTTTCCGCGCCGCTACCCGGAACCTTGCGCAGCGTCGCCTCAAGCAGTTCGAGGTGCTGTTTACGCTCGCCATCGGCTGACTTTTGCTGCTCCGCCGCGATATCGGCATAGCGCCCGGCAAGGGCGATAGCCGACTCCAGCGCGATGATAAGCGACTCAAACGTGACGCGCTTATCAGCGTCAGTCTCCGAAGCCAAACGTGCCCTGACATCCTCAATGATTTTCAGCACACCGTACCGAAGCGCGGGGCGGAAGTCCGGGATCAGATGCCCCGTGACCTGCTCGATGAAAAACGCGACCTCGGAGGTGCAGTCCTCATTTTCCGCGTACACGGCGGACAGCGAGCGGACGTAATCGCCCCCGCGCGTGTATTCGCGCAGGCTGTCTATGCGTTCGCGGGTAAAGTTCTCATCGGGCACAATGTCGTCGAAAACGGCGGTGGGGTCACAGTAGCCCGAAAAGGTTTCCACCTTGAAAGTCGGGTTGATCAGGGCGTATGTGCGGGCGAAAGCGTCGCGCTGCGTGCCCGCGAAAACGGCGTTGCCGCTAATGGACAGTGGCAGCTCCCCGATGATCTTTTTAAGCTCCAGTGCGGCCAGCAGCTCTTTCGGCTGGCCGGCGTTTTCCAATGCGGCTTTCCTCGCGGCCTCACGTGCCAGGAACCAGCCGTCAAGGCGGGTTAACGCGCGTTCCTCGCGGAAAAGTGATTTTGCCATTTCGGTGATTTGTGATGGTGTGTACATATTTTTATTACCTCCTATTTCACGTAAAAACGATATCTGGCACCGCCTCCGGGCAAGCGTTCAAAGACTTTATAATATGCGACTCGCTCGTCGTGATCATAAATAAGCTCCGGCTTCCATTCTGCGGAAACCTCATAGACATATCTCACATCATGCGGCGAAGTTATCACGCCGTCGGACACATCTACCATTTCATAGCCTTCGAGCGCCTCCCAAAAGTCGCCCGTCCATACTCCGCTTATATATTTATCCGGCCAGCGCTTTACTTCGTATGAACTGGGCGGCACGGTAAATTCAAGCTTGACGGAATCGAAGCCCGGCGTCCTCATTATTGTGGTCATGTGCTCGGTGTTAAACAGAGAAACCCAACAGTCGCTTGCTCTCAAGCCCCAGCTGTAGCCGCCGCTTGTCGCCCTGATTCTGTGCTCGCCTGTGCAGGAAGAGTATACCAAATACAGATCAGGAACGTCAATAGCGGGCTTAGGCACGGAGACTATTTCATCAGCAACAGTTGTTGTTTCAACCCGATACGCCTGATCATCCGCCCCCGAACACCCGGCGCAGCCTGCAATAAGCGCAGCGGCCAAAACAGCGCACATAAAACGCATCTTCATTGTTACACGCCCCTCATTCTGCGTTCTATTTTACATAAAAAGCATAGTAAACCTCGCCCTGTTCCCACGCCGCGCTAACCATATAAACATAGCCCTGTGTGTTCCGCGATATGTCTATCGTGCCGTCGGGCGTTTCTATTACTTTAAATTCTTCCTCTATTTTTTTATATGTATCCTCCATATTCAACACCATGCCCAGCTTATCCCAAAAACTGCTGTTCGAAAACTTCTCCTCCAACTCTTTATTCAACTTGTCCGCATTTTCCGGCAAATATTTGTCCGGCACCCGCATCACCTCGTATGATTGCGGCGGCACGGAAAATTCAAGCTTGATCGAGCCGGAAGTATCCTCTATATCTATTTTCGTCATGAACGCGGTATGGAGCATATCAAAATCGAGTTCGTTTTTTGCGCCGCCCCAATCGTATTCCTTGAACAACACTTTTTTCTTATGGGGCATTATGCCGGATTTGTATTTCAGATACAGTTTGGGCGGTTTAACCGGGTTAGTATCCTGCTGTCCGGCGATTTCTCCGGTAAGCCCCGAACCGCTGACCGCGCCGGCTTCACCCGCCTGCTCTTTCTCCCCAATGTACCAAAAACACCCCGCAACAAAAACAATAGCCGCAAAGACGCAAAGAGCCCATTTTATTATTTTCACACTACGTTCTCCTACCTATAATCTCCCCTCTATAATCTACAATCTAGCGTCTACAATCTAGCGTCTAGAATCTAGAGTCTCACATTGATCCCATCCGCCGCAAGCTTCTCCTTCAGTTCCCGAATCTTAACCTCGCCAAAGTGGAAAATCGACGCCGCAAGCCCCGCGTCAACTTTCGGGACAGTGCGGAACAGCTCCGTAAAATGCTCCATATTCCCCGCGCCGCCGGACGCGATGACCGGTACGTCCGCGATTGCGCAGACCGCCTCGAGCATCGGCAGGTCAAAGCCGTTTTTCACGCCGTCCGTGTCAATGCTGTTAACGACCAGCTCGCCCGCGCCCAGCGCGAGCCCGCGCTTTATCCACTCTATCAGGTCCATGCCCGTGTCCTCGCGGCCGCCCTTGGCGAACACGCGGAACTGCCCGTCAACGCGCTTCACGTCCACGGACAGCACGACGCACTGGCTGCCGTATTTTTTCGCGGCCTCCTCTATGACGCCGGGGTCGCGTATCGCGCCGGAGTTGACGCTGACCTTGTCCGCGCCGCATTTCAGCACACGGTCAAAGTCCGCGACGGAGCTTATGCCGCCGCCGACGGTCAGCGGGATGAACACCTCGGCGGCGACCGCTTTCAAAATGTCTGTAAACAGCGCCCGGCCCTCAGCCGACGCCGTGATGTCATAGAACACCATCTCGTCCGCGCCCCTTCCGCTATAGAGCTTCGCAAGCTCCACGGGCGACGACACGTCGTTCAGCCCTAAAAAGTTGACGCCTTTTACCACGCGGCCGTCCTTTACGTCCAGACAGGGGATTATGCGTTTTGTGATCATGATAAGTTCCTCCTAATTAAGTTGATCAGAATATTCATTTTAACAGCCCGAACAGCGTAAACACATACGCCTTGAAGAAATACTGTACCGCCGTCACGATAGAATTAAAACTGAAATCGCTGTCAAAAAGCTTATATCGCAGCTGTGCCGCCTCATCGTTCCCATAGAAGTCATCATAGCAGTAAACGCGGGTCTCGTAGCTCCACAGGTCGCTTTCGTTAAGCGTGATCACGCGGCAGCCCCTGACCTCATCTCCGTAGGAGCCGAAAGTTATGCCCGGCGAATTCACAATGTCAATGCCCTGATACGCCACTTCAAAGGTATTGACGTGGTCATGCCCGAAGAACATCGCTATCACGTCACCCTGGCTCTTTACCGCGCTGAACTGCCCTCCGTTAGTGTTTGACGGGCACGGCATTTCACTCATCACGCCGGCTTTCAGATAGTCCGGATTGATCATGTAATATTGTTCACCGCGCTTGAGAGCGCCCGGCGTACCCTCCGGCACGGTGATAAGCGCGTCATAGATTTCCGGCACGATGATGTGCTGGAACACAAAAGACGGCACGGGCTCGCCGCCGTTTTGCGCTTTCAGCGCGCTGCCGGCGTTTATGTACCAGTCAAGCTGATTCTGACGGATGTAATCGTAGCCTTTGCTGTTGCCGTTTTCATCACGGTCATACATGCCCGAGTCAAACATCCACAGGTTAAAGGCCGGAACCGTTCCGCCGCCCGACGGGAAAATCGGGACGTTGTAGTTGCCGCAGCCGTAAACGTCCTCGCCCTCGTCGAAGCCGATGAAGCACTTGTACGTACCGTAAATCTCAAACTGTTCCTCCCTGGAGATAAGGTTTTCCGCGTCGTGGTTGCCGAACACCACCGCGACAGGCACACCCGCTTTTTCAAATACGGACATATAAAAGTCGATGGCCATTTTCACAAGGATACGGTCGATGAACTTGATCCCCGTGCTGCACGATCCGCCGGAGATGTTGTCGCCGGTCAGGACGATCAGATCAGCGTCGGCGGCCTTGACGGACTCACGTATCAGATCTTTGGTGATCGGCAGACCAAGCGGGCCGTGCTGTATGTCCGAGATTTGCAGGATCGTAAATTTGCCGTCGCCGCTGAATTTGAGCGTTGCTTTGTAGGCAGGCGTGTTTTCATTCAGCGCGGCGAACGCGGCAATCCCGAAAAGCAGGCAAAAAGCCAGCGCAAGGGAAAGAATTCGCGGGAGTTTCTTTTTCATAACCATGAACCACCCTTGTTTAATTTTAATTAAGTTTATTTTATACTTTTATTTACGATATGTCAAGAAGATTACCTGTACGACAACTTTAAGTAATACGCAGTGCAAATTACTTCTCGCGGCGCAAATTATTCAGCAGAATATACCCCAAAAGCACAACCCACAGTGAGATAATGGTCGCGCTGATGGTGGGGTAAGTGTTGGGGATTTCCCAGTAACCCCTTCCAAGGAAAAAATACATCGCGCAATACAGAACTAAAACAAGGGGCGATCCTATCATCGCGAATTTCTGCACGCTCATGTCAAACGGGCGGCCGGTTTTCTTCTTGATAATACTCCTGTAAAAGAATATCCCGAAGAAAATGAAAGCGGGTATGGCCATACAGATAATACCCGTGGTGATAGATGAGGTATGGCCGCCGTCGCGCAGCAGAGCGGCAATGGGCCGGATCATCGAGGCTCCCAAGGCAAAACAGCCGGTCGTAAGCAAATGGTAGCCCCAGTTCAGCCAAGGCTTTTTCTCCAGACTTGGCCAAAAGCCCTCCGTGACGTCCTTGCTTTGGTCGAGCTTTTTATGGTTCATGAACACCAGGTAAGCCGTAACAAACAACCCCAAAACAAAGCCGACGCTGTACTCCGTCACGCCCCAGCCGCCGTTGACCAGCCAAGCGGGGAGCTTCGCGGTGTCGATACCCCGCATGTGGAATCCGCCGGACGTCAGAATGCTGGGGAGGTAGCCAACCCAAAAGGCAAGGCCCGAAAGCGTACTGATGATCAGCATAATGCGGCCGGCGGTTTTGTCTTTCTTATAAAAACGCGCGAACAGCGCCACGCCCAGGGTCGCCGCGGCATAACCGATGGCCTCCGCTGTATTGAAATAGGTTCGCCCGCCCGCATAGGGATACTGCCAGTTGTTCACCAGGTAATACCTGACATAAGTCGCCATCGGACTCATTTCAACCCCGCCCCGGACAAGACCCTCCCGGTAAATCTCCACAACTTGGGGACTGATAAGGCGCATAAGCAGGTGCGAGAAGAAGAATACAAAGGCGTACCTGACCACAAGATAAACAGTAGCCGCAAACATAAAGTCACGTGCGCGGTATTGTTTTTCGCTGAAAAACGCCCCTGTCAGGAAGCTGAAAAAGGTAAACCAGCCAAAGCCCAGACAGAACACGATGAAAATCCCTGAAACGATATTGTAGTCCGCATAGGTAATTTCGCCGTTCGCGCTGGTGTTGATGATCCCCGCGCCCAAGTTCATGACGGCCATCCAGCCCTGAATGGTCAGCGGCATGGAGACCAAAAACAGCGGCAGCACGGTCCAGGTCATCTTTTTACGGTAGCCGAAGAAAGACATCAAAAACAGTCCGTATGCCAGCGACACCGCCAGCATCCCCCAGAAAGAACCGAAACCCCAATCGCCCCGGATGCGCCACATGGCCCCCATGAAGAACGCGCCCATGATTGTGATGAGGATTTTTTGCGGAAGATTATAGCGAAAGCCTGTTGACGTTTCCATATTCAAACCCCTTTCCTGTGCAGCAAGTTCCTTGCCATTATACTAGGGCGTGTTTGAAAAATCCCCGTGTGCGGATTTTTGAGTGATTTTTTCGCCCGCACAAGATAAAATTTTGAAAGAATACTCCCGTATTTTAAGAAATTTTAACGCAGTGCGGCGGAAAA
>WRED01000046.1 GCA_009779495.1 Oscillospiraceae bacterium
CGGAAGCCGATCCCACAGAGCCAAAGGACGAGGCCGCCGCCGAACCTGAAAGCCGCACCTACCAAGCCGAACTCAGCGACCCCGGCTGCCCCGACCGCATGGAGGTTTTCGGCGCGGAGGACGATGCCGACGCCCTGCGGCAGGCCTACGAATACTGCGAGGGCGAGGTTCTCTTGCTGGAACTTTTCGAGTTGGATGACGATTACAACATCATCCGCCCGGTGGAGATTGCGCCGCGAACCGGCCGACTGACCATTGAGATGCCGCTCGGCAATTTCACGCCGGAGAAGCTCGACAACCTCGCAAATATGGTTGCGGCGAGGGAGTTCTTGCTTCGGAAAGCTTTGGGCACGGACGACCTCGCCATACGCGTTACGGACGACACCATCAAGTTCCCCTGGTTCCGCAGCCTTGAGCCGGAGGCGGTCAACGCCTACTCGGTTTTCATCGAGCGGCTGTGCAAAACGGCGCTGGAGAAAAAACGCGTCACCGCCAAAGAACGGCCTGTGGAGAATATGAAATTTTCCATGCGGGTCTGGCTTATCGGGCTCGGCATGGTGGGGCCGGAGTTCAAGAGCGTCCGCCGTGTTCTTCTAAAAAATCTGCCCGGCAACTCGGCGTTCAAAAACGGCGCGCCGCCGAAAGCAAATGAAAACGAAGCAACGAGCGACGAATAGCAATTACGCCGTCAAAAATATTCGGTTTGTTCCTCCGCCGCCCGAATAAAATCTATATCCAAAGCGCTGCTTCGGCGGCGCTTTTTCATTTGAAAGGAAGTCTGCAATGAATACAGTAAAACCCAAATTACACGTGGTTTCCCTCTCTGGCGGGAAAGACTCAACGGCCATGCTTTTGATGATGGCCGAGCGGAAAATGCCCATCGACATCATCCTTTTTTGCGACACGACGGTCGAATTCCCGGCTATGCACGACCACCTCGACAAGCTCGAAAAGCACGTCGGAATCCCCATCACACGGATAAAAGCTGACAAATCCTTCGCGTATTACCTGCTCGAACATAAAGTGGCCGTCCGCAACGGCAACCCGGGCCGCGCCGGTTATGGTTGGGCGGGGCCGCGGATGCGCTGGTGCACCTCGAGACTGAAAACGGACGTCATAAACGCTTATCTGAGGCCGCTCAAAAAGGAATACGACATCGTTCAGTATGTCGGCATCGCCGCCGACGAGCTGGGGCGGGTCAAGGACAAAAATTACCCGCTGGTGGATTGGGGCGTGACAGAGAAACAGGCGTTGGAGTATTGCTACGTGCGGGGCTTCGACTTCGGCGGGCTGTACGAGTTGTTTGACCGGGTCTCGTGTTGGTGTTGCCCCCTGCAGGGACTCGCCGAGCTTCGGGCGTTGCGGACGAATTTCCCCGAGCTTTGGGTGCAGCTTTTGGAGTGGGATCGGCGTTCATGGCGCAAGTTCCGCGCGGATTATTCCGTTGAAGAATTGGAGCGGCGGTTTGCTTTTGAGGAGGAGCGGGGCGCGGCGGGGCTGTCCATCAGCAACCGGGATTTTTTCAGGGAACTCAAGGCGATGCTGGGAAAATAGCCGCTGATTTTTTTGAACGTGAGCCGCTGAAATTTGCACAATGCAGCGGCTCATGTGTTTATCATGTTTGTTGAAATTATTCTTAAAAAGAAGTTGATATAATTCGAATTCAGAGTTATACTGTGCGTACACCAACAGGAACACAACAATTTTTCGGGAGGAAACGAACATGAACGACAAACAATGGAAGCAGATTCAGGAGCAGCTGCCGCAGGGCGCGAAAATCCTCCGCTCCTACCGCGCCTTCGAGGGCGACGTCCGGGTGATCGCCCGGCTGCCCGGCGAGGACTTCGAAACCCGATACAGTATCAAATGGGATCATGAAAACGACTGCCCGCGCATCGAATTGATGCCGTGATATTCCACAGTTCGGTGTTCATCGGCGGCAAGGCTCCGGCAGCGGGGTCTTGCCGTTTTTATAAAATGTACAAATATAATGCTAAATTCACACAAAACATTGTTCTAATTATGATTAAAAAGAAGTTGCTATTATTCTGATTTAGAGTTATACTGTGTGTAGCGAAGGACACACGAAACAAAAAATAACCAAAAAACGGAGGAAAAAACAATGTGGTCAACCGGAACGATTTGGATGAACGAAGGAAAGACGGGCTACGATTACCAGGTCAAGCATTACGAGGAACCGAGCGAGGAGTTCGGTTTGGATGGGGGAAAAATTAGTAAGATGCACATCAAAAAGCACGGCGACCATTGGGGAAACGCCCTTGTTTCCTACGAACGCAGCTGGGACAGGCATTGCCCGAACGAGTACGAAATCAAAGCGGTTTACGCCATTTTGATTGAGAAATACAACTGAGGAGGAAGACGAAATGGATTTGATCATGAAAGCCCTGCGGCTCCACACCCTGCGCGGCGACATCCAGCAGCTTGGCATGGAAACCGGCTACAACAAACGCGGCATCCGGGGCATCCTTTTTGAGCGGTACGTATGCGGCATGGAAACCCCAATCACCAAGGACGAATTCGACAGCGTTTTAACCGAGGAGTACGCCAAGGTCAAGGCCTGGCGGGCAAAAAGGCAAGGCAACTGACGTCGCGAACAACAGAGGATCGCCCTTCGGGGCTGTTCCTCGTAACATATTTTTTCAAGGCTTCTTCGGAGGTCTTTTTTCTTTTGCCCATTTTTGTGAAAGGATGAGCTTCATGTCAGACTTCAACTACACCCCGACAAAATTGATGCTCCCGACCTCGCGCTACGACCGGCTCCGGGCCGACTTCGCCGTCAGCTTCATCCAAATGCTCAGGCACACCACGGGCGAGTGGCATGGCAAACCCTTCCATCTCATGCCGTGGCAGGAGCAGATCATCCGCGACCTGTTCGGCGTCGTGAACGCTGACGGCTATCGCCAGTTCCGCACGGCCTACGTGGAGATCGGCAAGAAAAACGGCAAGTCCGAGCTGGCCGCGGCCATCGCGCTGTATCTCCTGTTCGCGGACGGCGAGGCGGGAGCCGAGGTTTACAGCTGCGCCGCCGACATCAATCAGGCGTCAATCGTGTTCAACACGGCCAAGGCGATGGTCGAGCAATGCGGCGGGCTGTCGCGGATTTCCAAGCTCGTGCCGTCCACCAAGCGCATCATTTTTCCGCACACGAACAGCTTCTACCGGGTGCTGTCGAGCGAGACGAAATCCAAGCAGGGCTTCAATGTGAGCGGCCTGATCTTCGACGAGCTTTTCGCCCAGCAGACCCGCGACCTCTTCGACACCATGACCAAGTACACCGGCGACGCCCGCCGGCAGCCGCTGTATTTTTTGATCACAACCGCCGGCCGCGACAAGACTTCGATCTGCTACGAGATACACTGCAAGGCTCTCGCGGTGCTGGACGGCTCAAAAATCGACCCGACTTTTTACCCCGCAGTGTTCGGCATCGGGGACGGCGACGACTGGAACGACGAGGCCGTCTGGCGGCGCGTGAATCCGTCGATTGGCGTGACGATTCCTTACGAAACGGTCAAGGCCGCCTACGAACAGGCGCGGCAGAATCCCGCCGAGGAGATGCATTTCCGGCAGTTCCGGCTCAACGAGTGGTGCAACGCCGACGTGCGCTGGATGCCGATGGACCGCTGGGAGGCCTGCGGCAGTGAACAGCGAACAACGAACAGTGAACAGTGGGTTGAATTTGAAAAATCAATGGAAGGGCGGGAGTGTTATTGTGGTTTGGATTTGTCGTCTACCACGGATTTGACCTCGCTGGTGCTGGTGTTTCCGCCGACCGGCGATGATGAAAAATATACGGTTCTGCCGTTTTTCTGGCTGCCGGAGGACGTGATCGACCTGCGCGCCCGGCGCGACCACGTGCCCTACGCCGTCTGGAGAAAGCGGCGGCTGTTCAACACCACCGAGGGCAACGTCGTGGACTACGATCACATCGTCGCCTTTATTGCCAAGCTGTCGGAGCGTTTCCGCATCCGCGAGATCGCCTATGACCGCTACGGCGCGGAGAAAATCCGCCGCGATTTGGAAGAGCTTGGGGCTGAAAACGGCTTCACGGTGTTCCCCTTCGGGCAGGGTTTTGTGAGCATGTCGCCGCCGTCAAAGGACTTTTATCAGTTCGTGATGGAGGGAAAAATTCGCCACGGAAATCATCCCGTGCTCGACTGGAACATCGGCAACGTGATTGTCGACGAGGACCCGGCGGGCAACATCAAACCCAACAAGCGCAAGTCCACGGAGAAGATCGACGGGGCTGTGGCGCTGATCATGGGGTTGGCGCGGGCGACGCTGCAGGCCGCCGTTCCCGCCGAAAGCGTATATGACCGGGAGGATCGGGGGTTGCTTATTTTGTGAACCGCATCACGGTTCGCCGCGGCGATGAATATGCCGGTACTCGTTCAGCTTCATACGGTCTTTGATCTCAAGGCCGCGCTCCCCGGACAGGGACTCCAGATGGTGTGTAAATTCATGCAACAGCGTCTCCTGCAGTTTTTCGCGCAGGACGTCCTCCGGCGCGCCGCCATGCACCCGCATGAAAGAGCCGTAATAGATGCAGATGTGCCGCCCCATCTCACGGCTGTTATGGTACTGCCCCATGATGTACAGGTCGCCCAAGCCCTGGGGATGCGGCTTGCATTCCTCGAGCAGGATCACGCCGCCGTTCAGGTATTTGAAAAATTCGTCGGGGATTTCGTCGGCGATATCATTCAGCATCTGCTCGACGTCGTCAATTGTGTACATGCGGCGTCACCTCCCGCATCTATCGTATCACATTTCAGGGAATATATCAAATAAAATTCGAGGAGGTTAGTAATGGGCATCATCAAATCCATGTTCCGCTCCCGCGACAAACCCAAGAACCAGCTGGGCGGCGCACAGTTTTTATTCGGCGGCACGGCATCAGGCAAGGCCGTCAACGAGCGCACGGCCATGACGGTGACTGCCGTCTATGCGTGTGTTCGCATTCTGGCCGAGGCCATCGCCGGGCTGCCGCTGCACGTCTACAAATACAAGCCCGGCGGCGGCAAAGAACGAGTTCCCGATCACACGCTGTTTCGGTTGCTCCACGACGCGCCCAATCAGGAAATGACTTCGTTTGTGTGGCGCGAAACGCTCATGAGCCATCTTTTGCTATGGGGCAACGCCTACGCCCAGATCATCCGCGACGGGCGCGGCCGCGTGTTGGCGCTCTACCCGCTGCTGCCAAACAAAATGTCCGTTGACCGCGACAAGAACACAGGCCGCATTTTCTATGCTTACAAAAAGGACGCGGGCGAACCGGCCATGCTGTTTAAGGAAGACGTGCTGCACATTCCCGGCCTCGGGTTCGATGGGCTGGTCGGCTATTCGCCAATCGCGATGGCAAAAAACGCCGTTGGACTTGCGCTCGCGACCGAGGAGTACGGGGCGGCATTCTTTCAGAACGGCGCGAACCCCGGCGGCGTACTCGAAACGCCCGGCGTGATCAAAGACCCCAAGCGCCTGCGCGACAGCTGGAACGCGGGACACCAGGGCAGCGGCAACGCCCACCGCATAGCCGTTTTGGAGGACGGCGTCAAGTTTCACGCAATCGGAATACCGCCAAATGAAGCCCAGTTTTTGGAAACACGCAAGTTTCAGATCAACGAGATTGCCCGCATCTTCCGCGTCCCGCCGCATATGCTGGCCGACCTTGAACGCGCGACCTTCTCGAACATCGAGCATATGTCGCTGGAATTCGTGAAGTTCACACTCGACCCATGGGTAGTCCGCTGGGAGCAGTCCCTGCAGCAATCGCTTCTGCTTCCGTCTGAAAAGGCGGATTTTTTTATACGGTTCAACGTGGACGGTTTGCTGCGGGGCGATTACCAGTCGCGGATGCAGGGGTACGCCACCGGGCGGCAGAACGGCTGGCTGTCGGCCAACGACATACGGGCACTTGAATCCATGAACCGTATTCCCGAGGACGAGGGCGGCGACGCCTATCTTGTGAACGGGAATATGATTTCGATTGTTTCCGCTATGTCCGCCGGCGCAAACAAATCAAAGGAGGAATCCGCCAATGCGCAAGAATAACCATTTCTATAACTTCGCCCGCGATTCGGACGGCGGGCGCGAGCTTTACATCGACGGCGACATCGCCGATCATCTGTGGTTTGGCGACGAATGCACGCCGGGGCAATTCCGCAAGGAGCTGTTTTCAGGCGACGGCGCTATAACCCTGTGGATCAACTCGGGCGGCGGCGACTGCATTGCCGCGTCTCAGATTTACACGATGCTGATGGACTACAAAGGCGACGTGACCGTGAAAATTTATGGGATGTGCGCCAGCGCCGCCAGCGTGATAGCGATGGCCGGGACGAAGGTTCTCATGTCACCCACCGCGCTGATGCTCATCCACAACCCTTGGACGATCGCGGTCGGCGACAAGGCCGAGATGCAAAAGGCCGGCGCGCTTTTAGATGAGGTCAAGGAGTCCATCATAAATTCGTATGAGATCAAGACCGGGTTGTCCCGCGCCAAGCTCAGTCATCTTATGGACGACGAAACACCGATGAATGTCAACAAGGCGATCGCGCTCGGCTTTGCGGACGGGATAATTGTTGACGAAAAAAAGCAGTTCCAAGAGTCCGAATCCGCGCCGCTGCCCGGCAATTCCGTTGACAGCCTTATGTCGAGATTGCGGCTTATACCACGCTAATTTTACGCTGATATTTAAATTTGTAGGAGGAAATTTTCTGATGAGCAACATTTTAGAACTGCGCGAAAAACGCGCCAAAGCATGGGACGCGGCCAAAGCGTTCCTTGATTCCAAGCGCGGCGGCAGCGGGCTTCTGTCCGCCGAGGACGCCGCGGCATACGACCGCATGGAGGCCGACGTCGTCGCTTTAGGCAAGGAGATCGAACGGCTTGAGCGTCAGGCCGCGATGGACGCGGAGCTGGCAAAGGCGACGAGCAGCCCCATCACCAACACGCCCGCTGGCGCGCCCGCCGAGGAAAAAACGGGACGCGCTTCAGCCGGATACACAAAGGCGTTTTGGAACGCCATGCGCGGCAGGGTTTCGCCCGAAATTCAAAACGCCCTTCAGACCGGCGTGGACACTCAGGGCGGGTTTCTTGTGCCGGAAGAGTTCGAAGCCCGCTTGATTGAGACGGCCGCCGAGCGCAATATCATGCGCGCGCTCGGCACGGTCATCACCACCGGCGGCGACCGCAAGCTCCCCGTGGCTTCCGGCAAGGGAACCTCGTCTTGGATTGAGGAGGAGGGAGAAATTCCCGAAAGCGACAATAGCTTCGGTCAGGTCACCTTAAGCGCGTACAAGCTGGCGACTGCCATCAAGGTATCGGACGAGCTGCTCAACGACAGCGTCTTCGACCTCGAAAGCTACATCGCCAAATCCCTAGGCGAGCGCATCGCCGAAAAGGAGGACGAGGCGTTCATCATCGGCAACGGCACTGGCAAGCCCACGGGGATTTTCAACGCCACCGGCGGCGGGCAGGTCGGCGTGACCACGGCGAGCGCGACGGCCATCACTTTGGACGAAATTTTGGACTTGTTCTACAGCCTCAAGTCCGCCTACCGCCCAAACTCCGCGTTCCTCATGAACGAGGCGACGGTTAAGGCGCTACGCAAGCTCAAGGACGGCAACCAGCAATACCTGTGGCAGCCGTCCGTGAAAGAGGGCGAGCCCGACAAAATCTTAGGCCGCCCGATCCACACGTCCTTCTTCGCGCCCGTTGCTGCGGCCGGGAACAAAACCATCGCTTTCGGGGACTTCAGTTTTTACTGGATCGCTGACCGCGAGGGGCGCAGCTTCAAGCGGCTGGACGAGCTGTACGCCCGAAACGGGCAGGTTGGCTTCATGGCGTATCAGCGCGTGGACGGCAAGCTCATCCTCCCGGAGGCCGTGAAAATTCTCCAGCAGAAAAGCAGTTAGCGGTTAGGAGCTTTGAATGGACAGTCTGTTATTCGACGTGAAAGCGAATTTAATCCTTGAACACGACCAGGATGATCCGCTTTTGCAAAATTACATCGCCGCCGCGCTGTCGTATGCCGAAAGCTATCAGCACCGCGACGAGGGATTCTACTCCGCGCTGCCGATCCCGGCGACGACGCGTCAGGCGGTGATCATGCTTGCTTCGCATTTTTATGAGTCGCGGGACGGTAGCACGGCGGGGTTCTTCGGCGACAATGTTCAGGCCGGGCGGCAGGTGTGGGATACCGTGAATATGCTGCTCCGGCTGGACCGGGATTGGGGGCGGGCGGTTTGAGCTTCGGCAGGATGAACACCTCTGTTCAGATCTTTCGCCCCGTCCACACAAAAGACACAGACGGTTTCGCAACGACTGACGAAACCGTCCTCGCTTGCGTCCGCGCATACTTCGAGCAGCGGCACGGCAATGTCAGATGGGCGAACCGCGCGGCGTTCAGTGAGGCCACCGCCCTGTTCCGCTTTCGGGTGATCCCCGGCGTCGCCGTGCAGCCCCTATACGTATTAGTATGCGCGGCGGGGCGGTTCGAGGTGTTAAGCGTTGAGGTGATTCGTGACAGATATGTCGAACTTTTGGCAAAGGAGGTTGAACCGGTTGGCAACCATGAAGACCGTTTTCCCTGACGATTTGGTCAGCAAGCTTTCGCAGCTCGGCGACAAAACCGACGCCATCTGCGAAAAAGTTTTGCAGGCCGGAGCGGAGGTCGTGGAGGCTCGCGTCGCGTCCAATTTGCGGGATTCCGTCGGCAAGGTGAACGACCCGGCCAAATGCCCGTCCCGTTCCACCGGCGAGCTGGCCGACGCGTTGGGCGTGTCGCCTGTCAAAATCGACAGGCAGGGCAATTCAAACATCAAAATCGGGTTCAGGGAGCCTCGGCGCGACGGCGGCAGCAATGCCAAAATCGCAAATATATTGGAGTACGGCAAGCATGGTCAGCCGCCGCGCCCCTTCCTCAAGTCGGCGAAAACCGCCAGTCGTAAACCGGCGACGGAGGCAATGGTCGCCAAGTTCGAGGAGGAGATCGGAAATTTATGAGCATCTTGGCCGAGCTTGACACCCTCGTCACGGGGCTGGGTTTGCCGGTTGAAACCGGCGTTTTCAGCGGCTCCGCGCCTGCGGAATACGTGGTCGTCACACCGCTTTCGGATGCCTTCGCGCTGCACTGCGACAACCGCCCGGAATTTGATGTGCAGGAGGCGCGGCTGTCACTCTACAGCAAAGGAAATTATTTAGCGGCCAAGGGTTGGCTCGTGAAAGCCTTGATACAGGCCGGTTTCACCATCACCGACCGCCGTTACATTGGCCGCGAGGACGATACCGGATACTTTCATTATTCCGTAGACGCACAAAAATCGTACAGATGGGAGTGATATATTTTGGCAACAATCGGCATGGATATGCTGCATTACGCAAAAATTACCGAGGATACCCAAGGCAACGAGACCTACGGTACGCCGCAGATTTTGGCAAAGGCCATCAAAGCCGACCTGTCAATTGAGTTGGCGGAGGCGACCCTGTTCGCTGATGACGCGGCGGCGCACGTCATAAAAACCTTCAAAAGCGGCAAGCTTTCCCTTGGCGTGGAGGACATCGGCGTGACCGCCGCCGCGGACCTCACCGGGGCGGTTGTGGATGACAACGGCGTGCTCGTTTCGTCCGGCGAGGACGACGGATGCCTTGCGGCGATTGGGTTTCGCGCCCTCAAGCCGAACAATAAATACAGGTACTTTTGGTGCTATCGCTGCAAATTCGCGGCGCCGCCGACCAATTTGCAGACCAAGGGAGATTCCATACAATTCCAAACGCCCACAATTGAGGCAACGCTTATGCGCCGAAACAAGCCCGACGCGAAGGACAATCATCCTTGGAAAAGCGAGGCCACGGAGGGCGATCCGGGCGTGGACGCGAGCGTGATCAAGGACTGGTACAAGCAGGTTTATGAGCCTGCATTTGCTGTTAATCCTTAATTAAGGATTATCCATCTAATTCCGCACATCGGATAATTCCGAAAATGCGGCAAAAAAGCCTGTGTTCATAGTAAAATCTCCTTAATGTTCGGAATAATATTCTCTTCGTTGCAGATACTAACGCTGAAACGGAGGGAAGCCGAATGGAGTCCAAATTAATAGGAGCCAGCGTTAAATCCGTTGCACGTGAGATTGCATTGTATTTTGTAGACCGTAATTTCTGTCTTTCTTCGCTGAAAAGATATGAGTCAGCCTTCCATGGTATGTTGAGGTTTTATGAAGAGCAAGGCGAGACTGAATATTCGCTCGAAACAACAAAAGCATATCTGTTGGAGAAGCGCGAGCTTTACGACAATGGCGAAATTGTGTATATCACGTTCAGCTACTTCAGAAAATTCTGCGATATGGCTGACAGATATTATCTAACCGGCGAGATTATCAGAAAACAATTGCTGCCGCCCGCCCGACGCGAACCGTCTGCCAAGTGGGGAGAGTTGATTGAAAATTTCGTTGCATCATGCGAAGCTGAAAACTACGCCAAAAGCACCACCAATTCCTTTAGACTGAGCATGCGCAAATTCCTGTTGCACTGTGATGACATCAGTATAATTGATCTGTCTTGCTTGACGCATCAAAATATATCGGAATACATCATGCGCATGGCGGAAAAGCGGATGAAAACAATTCGCCAAGAAGTTATCTTGCTTCGCAAAGTGTTGACGTTCCTTGCCTCATGCAATTTAATCAATCCCGCGATCTGTGACGCAGCGCAATTGAAAATACCAGCGTATGAAAGAGTGCTGCACGGATTTACAGAACAGGAATCTGCCGCGATGATAGCGGAAACCGATGCAAATAATCATCTTGGCAGGCGTGATTATGCAATAATGTTACTCGCAAAGACGACAGGGCTGCGTGCATCAGATATAAAATCCCTTCGATTGTCCGACATCAACTGGCGCACATCAGAAATCGGCCTTGTGCAGAGCAAAACCGGCAATAGAATCACAGTTCCAATGTTAGGCACCGTCGGAAACGCGATCGCTGATTACATCTTACGCTCACGACCTGAATCCGACTCGGACTATGTGTTCCTGCGTGCGGTTCACCCACACGAGCAGATGCTTGACCCGCTAGACATTATTCAAAAATATGCGATAAAAGCTGGTGTTGAGCCGCGCGATGAGCGTCCAATTGGTTATCATGGCTTTCGGAGGCAACGTGGAGTTTCATTGCTGGAATCTGAAATATCTGTGTCCACAATTCGTGAAATATTGGGACACGCTGACCCGAACTCCGTCCGGCGGTATATTGGGCTTGACATAACACATCTTTTAATCTGTGCTATGCCGATGGCTCAGTACAAACCAGGCAGGAGGCGACCGCTATGACAGAACAGTTTAGAAGTGTGTTTTCCACAAAACTTTACGAATATCTTCGTCAAAAGCGGCTGCTTGGGTTTAAATATGTTGATCAGGGACGTCACCTTGTTAAGTTTGACATAATGTGTGCCAATGAATTTCCGAAGGAAACAGAATTAACACAAAAAATTGCGCTTGCGTGGGCATCTCGCGGCAAAGCGGAAACAGCCTCGGTCTTTGCCGGCAGAGTAAGCGCGGTGCGCGGTTTCGCTCGTTTTCTTGCCAGTTGCGGAATAAATGCGTATATCATACCAGATGGCATTGCGCCACAGGTTAAAAGAAAGATAGTCGCATACATTTTTACTGACGATGAATTAAGCGGGATATTTGCGGCGTCAGACAGAATTAATTCTTTCCAATCCGATCCATGGCGAGGGGTTATTGCCCCGGCATATTTGCGATTGATGTACGCTTGTGGGATGCGGCCGCAGGAAATCAGGGCGCTTCTTTGCAACAACGTTGACTTAAAAACAGGTGTCGTAAAGATTGAATCCACAAAATTCAACAAAGAGCGTCTTGTTGTTATGGATGATGCCATGAAGAATATATGCTGCGCTTATGATAAAAAAATGAGTGTGCTATGTCCATCACGGCTGTTGTTTTTCCCCGGCAGAATCCAATCTCCTGACGAAAAGCGTGATGCTTACTTTGCTGCCGCCTTGCTCTCTAAATGCATTCAAATTGCCAAACTGACCGAACTTCGCGAAAAAAAGCCGCGCCCATACGATTTCCGCCATACCTTCGCGACAAAGACGCTGCACCGCTGGATTGGCGAAGAGAAAGACCTGAATTTGTATCTGCCGTATCTTAGCGCATTTATGGGACACAGCGAATATGAGCAGACAGCTTATTACATTCACTTTGTCCCCGAGCACTTCCCCCAAATCGGCACGCCTCTTGAGGAGCGATTTGCGAATCTGCTGCCGGAGGTGATCTCGTGAATATTGCCGATGAAAAACTGTTTGGCACAATTCGTGAGTATTTAACTTTGTATTTACCACGACAGCGATGCCTAAGCGATCACACAATCAAGTCTTACCGTGCCGCAATCAACCAGTTCATCGACTATCTCGGCATGGAACAAAAAGTACCGATTCGTAAAGTATCGTTTTCACATTTTTCGAATCAATATGTTGCCTGTTACGCCGACTGGCTTCGCGATGCTCGCGGTTGCGCGGACAGCTCCATAAACCAGCGAATTTTGGCTCTTCGCGCATTTGCAAAATACTGTGCGACAATGGATGCCGAAAACATGAAGCTTTATGCGGATATCTGCAAAGTTCCTTTTCGCAAAACGCCCAGCAAAATGGTGGAGTTTTTTACAGAAGATGCCTTGCAGACATTGCTTGCGCAGCCCGACATGCGTACTCAAAGCGGCTTGCGAAATGGTTTCTTTATGATACTGATGTATGATACCGGCGCACGTTGTCAGGAAATGCTTGACTTGCGTCTGCGCGATTTTGTAACAGATACGCCATCGCCTTATGTTTACCTGACGGGAAAAGGGGCAAAAACTCGTGCCGTGCCGCTTATGCAGAAAACCCTTGCGCATTACAAAGCGTACGTTAGCCAGTTTCATCCGGAGCCTACTCGCAATCGTGACAATTTGCTGTTCTACACTGTAATTCACGGTCAGCGCAACCCCATGTCTCCTGATACTGTCGCACATTTTCTTCGAAAGATTGGAAGGAGCGCGCATGAGCAAAACCTTAACGTGCCGGAAAACGTTCATCCGCATCAATTCCGGCACACAAGAGCCATCCACTTATACCGAACCGGTGTTCCACTTACGCTTGTAGCGGAAATCCTCGGCCACGCGCAAGTTTCGACGACGCAGGTTTACGCATATGCAGATACCGAAATGAAACGTGAAGCCATCTTAAAAGCAGCGGAAAAATCGTCACTCAGCGTAAACGATGCACCTTGCTGGAAGAACAACGAAGACATGATTCGCAGGCTTTATGGTCTAAAATGAGCGAAATATTATTCCGAACATTAAGGAGATTTTACTATGAACACAGGCTTTTTTGCCGCATTTTCGGAATTATCCGATGTGCGGAATTATGCCGTTTAGTCCGAATTCAGAATAATTTTTACGATGAAAGGACATTAACATGAACGCACTATTAAAAACACAGCCCACAGACTCCCTGACCGATTCGGATCGGAGCGCGACAATCATTTTGGCCGGTCAGGAGTACGAGCTTATCCTGACGACTCTGGCCACAAAAAGCATCGCGAGGCGGTACGGCGGGCTCGACTCGCTTGGCGAGAAACTGGCAAATTCCGAGCATTTTGAGGAAGCTCTCGACGAGATCGTTTGGTTGATCACGCTGCTCGCGAACCAGTCGATTTTGATTTGGAATTTGTGGCACGAGAACGAAAAAAAGCAGCCGCTCACGGAGGAAATGGTGGAGCTGCTGACCACGCCCTTTGATCTGGCCGAGTACAAAAACGCCATCATGGACGCGATGGTCAAGGGCACGGCGCGGAATGTGGTCAGCGAGAGCGATGGCAACGCCGCCGGGGGTGACGGCTCAAAAAACACGACGGGCGGGTAACGGATGAAGAGTCCTTTACCCGCCTGCTCTATTACGGCACCGTCCAAATGAACATGAGCGATGAGCGATTTTGGACGATGCCGCCTGGGTTGTTCCTTGATTTATGGACGTGCCACAAGCAGTGGCTGGGGTTGGAGAAAGCGGCGCGGATGATGAGTATTGATGATGTGGTGCCAATAGCGGCAGTTTAAAAAGCTTGGTGTACAGAAACCTATGCGTACCCTTTCGTGACGCCGTGTTCAACCCAACGCTGATCATCCTGATAATTACCATATTGATATATCTTTCCCGAAAGGCCTTGTTCGTGCCATACATAAAAAACTGGCTCATAGCCCAAAGAGAAAAGTTGCTCGCCAATTTCTTTCAACATCAAGAACATTGGGAGATCGTAAACATTGTCGTCCTCACAAGGATTTCTCCATTTGAGGCATGTGTTTGGTACAACAATCTTCCTATAGCTTTTATCATGTGCAAAAATAGTTGTTCCCTCATCGCAAATTTCTATTTCATCACAATTCTTATTCCTGTCAATCATCAGATGGTTTGGATTAGCACTCAAAATAAACATCTCCTTTCTCACTACTATTATATATTTCAAAACAGAACCTGTCCAGTAAATTTTTTTGTGATCGGAGGTGAACCACCTCTATGTCCAAGTCCGACATAGGCCTACGCCTGGGCCTGGAGGGTGAGCGCGACTTCAAATCCGCCCTACGTGACATCAACCAGAGCTTCAAGGTTTTGGGCAGCGAGATGCAGCTGGTAACCTCGCAATTCGACAAAAATGACCGATCCATCGAGGCCGTCACCGCCCGGAACAAGGTGCTCAATCGCGAGATCGACGAGCAGAAAAACAAAATATCAACATTGCAGGCCGCGCTTCAAAACGCGGCTTCTTCTTTTGGCGAGAACGATACGCGCACTAAAAACTGGCAGATTCAGCTGAACAAAGCCCATGCCGAATTGAACGGCATGGAGCGCGAACTCAAGACAAACGACGCGCTTCTCGCGGATTTCGCGAAACAAAGCAAGGCCGCCGGAGACGCCCAGGAGGACGTCGCGGCAAGTGCGAAACGCGCTCACGCAAGCTTTTCTGATCTTGGCGGACTGCTCCGGGACAACGTTTCCAAGACCGTCGCGGAGGTCAAGGACGGCATCGCCGACACCGCGCGCAAGGTCGTGGACGGCGCGAAGGAGATGGGCGGCTCCATCGTTCAGTTCGCCAAGGACACCGTTACCGGCGAGAACAATGTCAAGGCCTTGGGCGACGCCCTGCGGGAAAAGCTGGAGGCGCGGCTGCGGGGCACGTCCGGCGAGGCAGATGACGCGGCGGATTCCATGGAGGATTTGGGCGGCAGCGTGGAGGACGCCGGAAAAGAGATGGACGACGCGGGCAAGAAAACGTCCGTCTTCGGCGACGTGCTCAAGGCGTCACTCGCCGCCGACGCCATCAAGGCAGGGCTAAAGGCCGTCGCCGACGCGGTGCGGGCCGTGAGCGCGGCGGTCAAGGATTTCGTCGGCGAAAGCATGGAGAAAGCCGGCGCATTCTCCCAAAGTCAGACGCTTCTGACGCAGGTCATGCAGAACACGATGGACGCCAGCGACGAGGAAGTAGCCAGCCTGGTCAAGCTCGCCGAAGCTCAGGAAAAGGTCGGCGTCGTGTCGAAAACGGCGCAGGTCACGGCTCTCGCGGAACTCGCCAGCTTCGTCGAGCGCAAGGACGCGCTGGAGGATATGTTGCCGGTCATGAACGACTACGTGGCCTACCAGTACGGCGCAACGGCCTCGGAGGATCAGGCGCGCAACGTCGCCACCGCGCTGGGCAAGGCGATTCAGGGCAACATCGACGGCCTCGCGAAACAGGGCTTCACTCTTTCCAAAAACGAAAAAGAGTGGTTCAAAACCGCGTCGGAGGCCGAGCGCACCAAGTTCGTGATGGACATGGTTTCGGAGTCCATGGGCGGCGTGAATGAGGCCCTCGCGCAGACCGACGCGGGTAAAATGGCGAATCTTGCCACCGTCATGGACAACACAAAAATCGCTGTAGGCACGATGGCAAACAGTTTCAAGGCGCATATTTTAGGACAGATGCTCCCGTCGATTTCGTCGCTGTCGGACGCGTTTTTGGGCGTTCTGCACGGCGAGGGTTCCGTGGAGGATATGGCCGCCGCGTTCGACGGCGTATTCGACCAAATCGTCAGCATGATCAATGATTTTTTGCCGCTGCTGGTTACCATCGGCAGCCAGCTTATCACGGCGATTGCCGCCGGCCTGTCGAACAATATGGACACGATTGTGGCGGGTGCGCTCAGTGTCATCGATCAGCTCGTCGGCGCAATCGTCGAGCTGCTGCCGGTCATTTTGGATGCGGGAACCAAACTGCTGTTCGGACTTTTGGATGGCATCATCAAGGCGCTGCCGCTGCTTGTCGAGGCCGCCGTGCAGATCGTCGCGGGGCTCGCCGTGGGTCTGGGCGACGCTCTGCCACAGCTCATCCCCGCTGTCGTGGAGGCGGTGACCACCATTGTCAACGGCCTGATCGACAATTTGCCCCTGCTGATGGGCGCGGCGCTGCAGCTGATCCTCGGTCTGGCTGACGGTCTGCTGGCGGCGCTTCCTGAATTGATCGCGGCTCTGCCCGCCATCATAACCGGCGTCGTGGACTTTTTGATCGGGGCGATCCCGGAGTTAATCGACGCCGGATTGCAGCTGCTGACGGCCATCATCGGCGCGCTGCCGGAGATCATCGCCGCCATTGTCGAGGCGCTGCCGCAGATCATCGACGGCGTGGTCGGAGGGCTTCTCGGCGCGCTTCCCCAACTGATCGAAGCGGGCTGGCAGCTATTGATGGGACTGTTGGATGGCATTTTCAAGGCGGTGCCGGAGCTGCTCAAGGGAGTCGGTTCCGTGGTCAAATCGCTGATCAATTCCGTATTGGAGCTTTTTGGCATTCACAGCCCGTCCGCCGTCTTCGCGGACATCGGTAAAAACCTGCTGCAGGGACTCTGGCAAGGCATTGAGAATGTAAAAGATTGGCTGATCGAAAAAATCAAAGGCCTGGGCGGCGCGATCACCGGCGCGATCAAGGCTGTGTTCGGCATCAACAGCCCGTCCGCGGTGTTCCGCGACCAAATCGGCAAGAACCTCGCCCTTGGCCTCGGCGAGGGCTTCGAGGCGGCGATGAAAAACGTGTCGCGTGATATGTACTCCGCCGTCCCCACGGATTTTGAAGCAAA
>WRED01000047.1 GCA_009779495.1 Oscillospiraceae bacterium
AGCGTGGGCAAAATATGAGGAAGCTGTACCGGGGTCTATTAGGCTTGTGCCGTCAAAGTTTCGTTTTGAAGCGCTGAGGAATGACTATGAAAGTATGACTGAAATGTTGTTCGGTACATATCCGTCTTTTGATGAGTTAATGGAATCCATCGAAAAACTGGAAACCGAAATCAATCAGATTAAATTTTGATTTCGTCCCAAAAGCTGTATAACATTTGGGACAAAAGCCGTTGGTTAATTTTTAACCGATGGCTTTTATTGTCTGTAACATGGGGTAAAAAGCCTCGCCTTCCAGGCGAAACCTTTAGGAAAACCAGCTGGATTAAGAAGCAGCTTCTTGAGAAGACTACTCAAGAGGTGAGGGAAATGGAAAACTATCGAAAAACATCGCACAGTACCTATGACATAAAATATCACTTGGTGTGGATAACAAAGAATCGAAAGAGCGTTTTGACAGGGAAAATAGCGGAACGGACGCGGGAGTTGATCCGGCAAACAAGTGCGGAGAACGAAGTGGAAATACTCAGCGGGCACGTGTCGAAAGACCATATACACCTTTTGGTGTCGGTACCGCCGCATCTTTCGGTCAGCAAATTGGTTCAATACCTTAAGGGATACAGTTCGAGAAAACTGCAAATGGAATACAAAGAAATAAATCGGCAATTTTGGGGCAAGCACCTTTGGGCACGCGGGTATTTCGCGGCGAGCAGTGGAAATGTGACGGATGAGGTCATTGCGGAGTACATTCGCACGCAGGATGTAGAAGAATCAAAAAAGGGCGATAACTTTGGGATTACGGAACTTTAGGCGGCTTCAGCCGCCTACCGAACCCACCGCCTGAAAGGCGGTGGTGGTTCAGTTCAACAACGAATTAGAGCGGCCCGTTACAACACCTCTGCGGTCAACAGCCGCGATCTGTATATTGCTTAATTCCCGGCAGGCGATTCCTACTTGAATAAGCTGAGCTGTATTCCCTCGGGTGCGGGTTTACGTGCAAAGACACCGCCGGAAAAAAGAAGCTCTTTAGGTAGGGAAGCAAGAAAAGGAGAACGCTCAGGAGACGTTAAAAGGATCAGCTCATCCTGCGCCCTTGTCATACCGACGTAAAAGAGCCGTCTTTCCTCATCCAAATGATCTTCCCCATCCCGGTTTGTAAAAGGAATCAATCCTTGCGTTACCCCGCATAGAAATACGACCGGAAATTCAAGGCCTTTCGCTCCGTGCAGGGTCATCAAAGATACCGCGTCCCGGGAATAGGCTTTTCCGCCGGCGCGGCGTATGTCGCTTTCCTGTCCCAATATCAGCGTCTGGAGGAAATCCTGCATATCGGGATATAAAACAGAGGTGTGCAGAAGCATTTGCATACAGGAAAGTTCGGATGGAAAATGCTCATCCATCCACAACTTGATAAGAGTCTCCGGCTTTTCCTTTTTTACTAAAGGAAGGTATGTATTCAGCAGTGTCATGAATTTTTCGGATTTTGCCGAATCTCCGCCAAGCTGTTTTAAAATGACGGACAGGGAAGAAACGCTTTTTTCGGCGCCGGTATATTTTTCGAGAACAGCCTGTATTAAATCAGCCGGATAACCGCTGTATTCCGACAGGCATACCCGCAGAGAAATAAGGTCCCGCGGATTAAGCAAAAACCGGAAAAAGGCAATCGTGCTTCGGACAGGCGGCTCTGACATGAATTCATCCCGCCCAGCCACGACATAAGGGATTCCCTCTTTGGAAAGGCACTCTTCCAGCACCCTTGCCTGCCGGTTTGTGCGGTACAGCACGGCAATATCGGAAAAGCCAAACAATGCTTCGGCAGCGCGTCTTTTGCCGGAGTGCAGCATATCTATGCCGCCAACCATGCGGCCTATTTCTTTCGCCGCAAACACCGCCTCGGAAAAGGCGCTGTCCGCTTCCAGGAGCCTGACCTTTGCGCCGCTTTTTTTGTTCGCTTCCAAAAGCCGTGTGTGTACATCTCCGCTTTTCCTGTCTATGAGTGACGTGGCACAACAGAGAATTTCCGGCGTTGAACGGTAATTTTGAACCAGCCGGATTGATTGAACCGACGGATAATCACGCCCGACCCATTCAAAGCAGTGAGGAACTGAACCTCTGAATCCGTAAATGGATTGGTCCGGGTCGCCGATGACAAAAAGCCCCTTGCTGTTTTTGCTCCATGCCCGGATCAATCGGTATTGGATCGGGTTTATGTCCTGAAACTCGTCCACAAAAAGGTATGAAAAGGAACCTTGGAGGCGTTTGTCCGTTTCACCTTTCTCCATCCTCTCCAGTGCCTTTAGCAGTATGTCGTCATAATCAAGCACACCATACTGCTCCAGCTGCACGCCATAACGTTCGTATACCACGCTCGGAACGTCCGTATCTTCCGGCAGCCGCGCGTTGTTTTTTATCAGGGAAATGCCATGCAGGACATTCCTGGCGGATTGCTTTAAGCCAAGTATTTTCAAAATGTCCTGAACAACGGACAGGGCGCACAGGTCATCTATGACGGTAACCGATGAGTCCTTATTCCAGCCGGACAGGATATTCAGGCAAATGGAGTGAAAGGTGCCGATAGACATGGCGTTTACGGTTCGCTTACTTCCCAGCTCTTTTTCCAGGCGGGTACGCATTTCGCCGGCCGCTTTATTGGTAAAGGTAACAGCGGTAATTTCGGACGGGCGTACCCCTTCCTCCCGGACGAGATGTACAATACGGCTTACCAGCGTTCTGGTTTTTCCCGTGCCGGGTCCGGCAACGACCGCAATAGCCGGAGCAGCGGAAAAAACGGCTTCACGTTGCTCGCTGTTCAAGCTGTCAGGTAAACAGAGGGATTCTTTCTCTGAGTTGACTTTTCCCGGGATATCCGCCGCAGGCTCTGCCGAAAGACCATCCTGTATAGCGGTGTTTTGGGACAAAGGCTGGGCATCCTGCTTTGCTTCAAACAGACAAAGTTGTCCGGAAAAGAAAGCTCGCTCATTTTCGTCAAACAGCTTGATTTTACCGTACTCCCCGTCGTATCCCGGACGTATATTGACTTGACCGGCGCGCAGCCGGCGGATACCCTCGGCGACCAAAACGCCCGCGTAACATTCAATGTCGGCAAGGCTTGCCTGCCGGAGAATGAACAGCTCCGTTCCTACGTGACGGAGCAGGGAAGCATACGCTTCCCGTCCATTTTTACTGGCAGGGGAAAAGCCTGAGGCGGAGGCGATAACTTCCGCCAGCGGAACCAGACTTTCAAACTTTTTGGCGGCCGGCGCCACAGCTCCTTCCGCCCGGTCCGCCAGAGCCTCTACCCGGTGGAGCACGCCTACGATAATTCTGCCGCCGCAGACAGGACATATTCCTCCGGCGGCAATCGTATCCGCCGGCTTTTGGCACACGTTACAGTTTCTGTGCCCGTCATAATGGTATTTCCCCTCCTCAGGGAAAAACTCGATCGTACCCTGAAAGGCTCCTGTACCCGGGTTTTCCAATGCCCGCACGATATTCGGATAGGAAAGGGGAACATCAAATAAATTGGCTTCACGCGCCAAATTCCCCGGAGAATGAGCGTCCGAGTTGGAAACCAGCGTAAACCTGTCAAGCGCGGAGAGACGCCAGTTCATGGGCGGGTCAGAAGAAAGGCCCGTTTCAAGCGCACAGATATGTTTTGTCAGATCCTCAAAGCATTCATTAATATCATCAAACCCCGAATAAGCCCCGAACAGGGAAAAATGAGGCGTCCATATATGAGCCGGAATAAAAACGGCATCCGGACATATGTTGAGCGTTATTTCCAAAAGGTCCCGGCTGTCAAGGCCCAGAATGGGCCGCCCGTCCGAATGCAGATTGCCGATGGATTCAAGCTTTCGCGCCAAAGCCTCCGCTGTCTCAAGGGACGGGAGCAGGATCAGGTTGTGAACCTTACGCACTTTTCCGTTCTTTTTATAAATACTGCTGATTTCGCCGGAGACGATAAAGCGGGGCTGAAAATCTTTCGAATCCAAATGATCTTTTTGGTGAAAGCTTTCTTTCAGTATGTATAAGCCTTCCTCTGAAAGGGACAGTTTTTCTTTCAGCTCCTCCCGCCAGGCCGCGTGGGTGAAATCCCCGGTGCCGATCAGGTTAAGCCCCTTTCTGCGTGCCCACAGATCAAGGATCTCAGGCACACAGTCTTTGCTGGTGGCTCTCGAATATTTAGAATGGATATGAAAATCAGCGATAAACACAGTCTGCCTCCAGCATAAAAGATAAGAACCTGTATTCATATGGATGCAGATTCTAAGTAGAACGATTATATTTTCTCCATATAAAATCGTATGGCCGTGGGAAAGGCCAGATTTTTTATGTCCTTTTTTAGCACCCATTGGTAGCCGGCAGGCAAAAAATCATCGGTAACAGCGCAGTCATAGCCAGTCATGTACCAGATTTGGTGTGTAAAAATATGCTTGGCCGCGCCAATATCTTTCATGCTCTCCACAGAAAAGCCGCGTTCTTTTAAATGAATCTTTGCTTTCGCTTTCGTCATGGCGGAATCTGCCAGGTAAAATTCCCACAGGCCGGAAAGCAGGGATTCCGTGCGCCGGCGCACAAGAATCTCTCCATTCGCGTTTCGGATGATGAGGACCGTCTTTTGAAGCGGTTCAGGCGGCTTTTTAGCCGATTTTTTCGGAAGCTCCCGTTGGCGGCCGCGCGCCTTTGCCTGACAAAACGCCGCGATGGGACAGACTGCGCAATCCGGGTTTTTAGGCAGACAAACCAGCGCGCCCAGTTCCATCAGCGCTTGCGTAAAACAACCCGCCCGCTCTGATGGCATCAAAGCTTCTACAAAAGCGGCAGCCAGTTTTTTTGTTTGCGGCAAAAGGATGTCCTCATCGACATTCTCCAGCCGCGTATAGACCCGCAGTACATTGCCGTCTACCGCAGGGACAGGAATGCCGTATGCAATGCTTAAAATGGCCCCGGCTGTATAGTCGCCGATGCCTGGCAGCGTCAGCAATTCTTCCTTTGTGCGCGGAAGCTGCCCGCCCCAGTCTGTCATAGCCTTTTGCGCGGCCTTTTGCAGGTTTTTGGCCCGGGCGTAATACCCCAGCCCTTCCCATGCCTTCAATACATCGTCCTCACGGGCCTCCGCCAGCGATTGTATCGTAGGGAACCGGCCCATAAAACGCTCGTAATAAGAAAGCAAATACGCAATTCGCGTCTGCTGCGCCATGATTTCGGAAATCCATACGGCATATGGATCATGCGTATGACGCCACAGCAGATCGCGCTTGCTTTCATCGTACCAGTTCAGTAGGCTTTCTGTTATATTTTCAGCCCTTTCGGGCTTGATGGTGTTGTTTTTTACCCAACCACCCCTAATCCCTGACTTTGATTCCCTCGTCAGCTGACCTGCGAAACCGTTGCAGTAAGAAGTCCGCACTGCTCAAGCAAAAGGTAATCGTCGTGATCAATAAACCCGTCATGATTCGCGTCCGCCGCGCGGTACGCCGCCGCGCCAATCTTTGCCTTATTCAGCCCGAGGTCGGTGATGTACGTGACGAGCACCGCGTCAATGCCGTCTATATTACCGTCGCAGCTGACGTCGCCGATCAGCGAGAACGTAAGCGTGTCAACCTCATTTGCTCCGTCGGATAATACCAGCTTACAGCCGGTTTTTACGCGGTCGCTTCCGCTGAGTAAATTGCCGTCCCTGTCCTCGGCATATATCGAATGCCCCGGCACCGTCTTAAACTCCGCCAGCAAATGCGAAACGGTTTTGCCTGTCGTGAGTCCGAAAACGATGTTGTCGCCGGCGTCTATTGTCATCGTGGATGGGCTTTTCAGTCCAAGCTTAATCGCGGGAATACTGCTCGTCATCGCCTTGACGCAGAGGTTGTTCCACGCGCCGCTGAACATCGAGCTGGTGGTATCATACCAGGTATTGCCCGGAGACGAGCCGGGCGAGAAAATGGACACGAAGCTTTGCCCGGACGCCGCCGTATGGGGATTCGTCGCCCCCTCTATCGGCGCGTATACGATGGCCGACCTGTTGTCCGCGTAATAAAGCGTGACGACCGCCGAAAAACGCTGGCCCGGAGCCAGGGTAACGGGGCTCGCAAGCTCGGCGGCGTAGTAGCCGTAGTGCGAAGCCAGTCCCGACGTCTGAGCCGACGCCACGCGCGTGCCTGTCGTGGGACTTGTCGTGCCGGTGACGTCCGTATAGATATCGACCGTGTAATTGATATCGCTGTTCACGTTATAAAATCCGACGTGGGTCAGCTGCTCGTTCCTCGACGCAGTGAAAACGTTGGCCATTCTGAGATAATAATAGCCGAAGTTCCCGAAGCCCTCCATGCCCGTTCCATCGTATTGATATGTGTATTCGTACTCGTCCGCAAGCCCCGCCTCATACGATATGACCGTGGAAAGCGAAGGCTCCTCATATGACATCCAAAAGTAACCGCCGTTGCCCCAAGCCGTGCTCCAGCTGTTTTTGCAGAGCCACGCGCCGTTTTGGGAGGGCGCCATGGAGCTGTTAAAGTTGGAAACAGGGTAGTTGTCATTCCAGCCCACAAGCATGACGCCGTGGTTGGTAACGCCGAAATTGATGTTCTGATAGTAAGACGTGCTTTGACCGCCGGCAGGATACTGGTAACGGTAGCCGCCGTCGATCGAACAATAGGACGCGGCCAAAGCTCCCGTTGACATGATCGCGGACTTCAGCTCGTCCCTGTTGACCATGGCGTTAGAGTCGGCCAGCCTCCGCGCGCTCATCATGCGGCCGTAGGAGACATAACGGTCGCTTTCGGGGTATTGCATCAGGTGAAAATTGCTTGCTGAAGTATAGAACGGCTTGTTTGCCTCAAGCTCAAGTCCCGCGCCCCGGACGATGGCGGCTGTGGCGCGATTCCAGTTTCCGCCTGCCGTAAAGGGATTGGCGTGGTTTACGCCGTCGCCGTAGGTAGGATCCGAGGTGTTTGTCGTGCGTTGGTTTTGCGCGAACCAGGACAGATGAGCTTCCGAGAAGTCGAACGTGCCGTAGCCCTGCATCAGCATCGATGACTCAAGCGAGCCTATGGTGGCGAACGCCCAGCAGCATCCCGCTTCGCCCTGATATTTGACGGAGGTTATCTTCCCGTAGTCGCGCAAATCGTAAGACGCGGGCAGAACGGCGCTTGTCCGCATGGTCTGCCGCTTCGCGTCAAAGGACAGCTCAGGCTCGGCGACATTTCCGGCCTCATCCACATAGTAGTCGTCTTTGTAGCCGCCTCCGGGAGCCGGCTCGCCGCTGATAATGTTATATGTATTGATCTCGGGGATATGGCCGTCGCTTCCGAAAGAGACAAGATGAAAAGACAGGATAAGCGCCACGAAGAGCGCCAGGCATTTTAATTTTAAAGATATTTTTTTCATTCTTACAATCCATCCTTGTTTAATTTTTTTACATTCTCATCTATATTATAATTGTTTTCACCAAAAAAATCAACTGTATTTCACTGTAAAACCACGGCTGACGCATGAAAAAAATTTTCACGCCAACACGTCAAAAAAGATGGAGCGGCATGAACGTCGCTCCATCTTTTTATGCTAATTCGCCACCCTATGCGTGATCGGCGGCGTACTATCCGTAATCGCGTCGAAAAAGTATCCCTGCTCTTTGCAATACCGTATAATGTCCGGCAGCGCGTCGGCCGTGGTAGACTTCGCGGAGGAGTCGTGCAGCAGCACCACATTCTGCCTGCCCTTGGCAAGGCCGTTCACAGCGCTCTGAACGATTGCGTTCTTGCTCGAAGTGCCGCCCACAGCGTCCTCGCTGGACACGTTCCAGTCAAAGTAAACGTACCCTTCATCGATGACCCGCGTAGAAAGTCTTGTCATAATTCCCGGATTAAAGCTGCTGACGCGGTTCGAGCTTCCTCCCGGGAAACGGAGGATTTTTGTGCGGCAGCCCGTGTCGTCGAATATCTTTTGCTCCAGCAGCCTGACGTTCTCCATGAACGCTTCTTCCGACTTATATATCTGGTTATAGTTGTGCGAATACCCGTGTATGGCCAGCGTGTGACCCTCGTCCACGATCCTTTTCACGATGTCTTTATCAGCATCGGCGTAGTTTACAATGAAGAACGTCGCTTTGACGGAATTCTCTTTCAGGATGTCGAGGATACGCGGCGTGACGTTGCGGCTTGGCCCGTCGTCGAAAGTGAGATAGACAGTATTTTTGAGGATCTCTATGTCGGACAGGACGCGCACGTTGCGGACGGCCTCCGACTTATTCCCCTGGGAATCTTTCACGGAATAGACGATCTGATACAGGCCGTCCCTGTGCAAGTTGACCGAGCCGGATATTTTAATCTTATCCGTCAAATTCTTCCCCGAGGTATCCTCTGCCGTTGCCCCCAGCTCCGTATATTTCTCGCCGGGAACAAGCATCACGCTTGCCGGGCCGTTCAGGGTGATTTTCGGACTGCCCAGCGGCGATATCCGAAAGCTTTTCGTTTCGTCGGCGGTATTGCCCGACGAATCCGTCACGCTGTAGCTGAATATGACGACGTCGTTGTTGTCGTGCCGCGAAACCTTGACCTTGTCCGTAACGTCGCCGTCCACATTGTCGGACGCCTTGAAGTTGTAGGCGTCAATCTCGTCGGCTGAGTAGACGGCTTTGCTTTCGTCAAACAAAAATTCAATGACCGGCGGCAGCGAATCCGTGATGTGAACCGTTCTTTTTTCTGTAATATTATAATAGAGCGTCCGCAGGTTATATTTGACCGTGTATGTGCCCGGCCGCGTGCAGTCCACCTCGCCGCTGACCGTGACCTGATCCGAAAGATCCCTGTTATTGTGGGTCGCGGTGAACCCGGGATCGGCAAACTCCCCGAACACCTCGATGTTGACCTCGTGCTCGCCCCTGATCTCGAAAACAGGCGCGTCGAAGAAAATCAGGTAGAAAAACAGCACCATCGAGCACGCGAACGCCGACGCCATCACGCCGAACAGCGCCGTTTTGACGTTGCGCCCCCGGATTCTGTATATCATGATAAATATGACGCAGGCCGCCATGATTGCCAAAATTGCGAATTTCAGGAAATTATACATCCGACACCTCATACAAAACACAAAAAATAATCGAAGTAACCAGTTTTTTGTGCGATTTATTGTTATTATATCATAACTTAAAGCAATATGCAAACGTTGTACCGAATTTTAATCAAATTGTAACCCTTTTGTAAGAATTTTTTTCCAGTAGATATTTTATCCCAAAAAACAAAAAATAAACGCATAAAAAACGCCGCCGAAATTGTTCGGCGGCAATCAGTGGCGGGGTAGGGGAGTCAGGCTGTTTTATTTACATTTATATCGTATGACAGCGGGAGAAAAATTTTAACAGTTTTCGTGAAAAAATTTACACTTAAAATTGAAACGCGCGGGACAGCTTTTCCATCCGTCCCGCGTGTCATCAGTAAAGCAAAAAACTTATAACACTTAACCGTCCGTCGCTTGTTTCCCGGCTTCCGCCTCCTGCGTCGGCCTATCGAATCCCTGTATGAACCCGTTCAGCTCAAGCGAGCACACGTCGCCCCCGACGACCATGCCCTCATACACCAGCATATTGATCTGCACGACATTCTTTCTTGCCTCATAGCCGGGGTAGTTCCTGACCGAATACGTCCAACGTTTGACACGTTTACCGTTATACGGCGTCATATCGAGGTTCTGCGCCTTCTGGATCGCATTGTAGTTTTCGTAGACCTCGTCGAACTCGGACGGCACGATGACCTCCGCGACCTCCACGGGATCCTCGTCTACCTCCCATCCAAACTGTGATAAAAACGCCAGACGCTCCTCGGCGGTACCGGCTTTCAGACTGATGACACCGTCCTGCGCGGCGGGCGTGTCGTCGCTTGACACGTAGATCATGGCTCCCACCGCGATCGCTACCAGCAGGATCAGGGCGATCAATTTTATTTTTGAGGACTTCACGGCATATACGAACATAACTGCACCCCGTCAATTCAAGTTATTATACTCCTTAACTCCTTAAAATCATAACAAAAAATTGCGCAAAACCCATATGTCAAAGCTTTTGCTTGTTTTTTGCTGATTTTTTAGTCGTCAAGGTGTATAGTAATAAATAACTATGCACGGACGGGACAAAAAATAACCGACATAACTCATATGTGTATAACAACCAAAACTCTACAATATATTTTGGTGAATACACACGATTCCTGCTGGTGTGATATCCACAACGCCGTAGCTGTTTGCATGAACCGAGCCGGGGTTGAAAAAGTGCGCGCCGTCTTGATACCGATGCACAGGTTGGTGCGTGTGGCCGTATAATATGATGTCAGCCTGATGTTCTTCAGCGGTACGGCGCAGCTCTGAATCGCCGTACTTGACGCGTTCAGCGGAGCCGTGCGTGCAGTATACGCGCTTGCCGCCGATGATCTCAAGGGCCGATTCGGGCGCGGCTGAACCGTAGTCGCAGTTGCCGCGAGCCTGGACGGTTTTCATCCCTGTGAGCAGGTCAAGGCAGGCGTTCATGTCGTCCTCGCCGTCGCCCAGGTGGATGACCACGGACGCGTCGCGGTGACGCTCGATGGCCAGACGCAACAGGAAAACGTTTCGGTGCGAGTCGGAAACCACGAGAATCCGCATTCATAAGCGCCCCTTTTACAACATATATATAGTCAGGCTTGTCTTGAGTAACCACTGATTAGACCTGACTTCTAGGGAGAGAAATTTTATGTCAAACAACAGCAATTTAACGCCGGAAAAGCTGCTCCAGATGGCGGGCATGCTTAGTCGCGGAGGACTGAGCGAGGAGGTTCAGACACAAAAATTGACGGAAATGGCCATGCGCAACATGACCCGGGAACAAAGCGACAAGCTCAAGGAGGTTCTCGGCGACACGGTGGCCCTGAATAAGCTGCTCGAGAGCGAGCAGGCGCAGAGATTGGTGAAAAAAATGTCGGAAAAGAAGTAAGATTCCATAAGAACCTGTTTAGCATCTCGCCGCGAGCAAAGCTTTGAGTAAAATCAGGTGAGATGCAAGGAAAAAAGCGCAGAAATAATTTGTTTATTTCGAGGCTTGCTTACAAGCCGCTGCATTTCTTGACGCAGCAGATCGCCTGATTTTACCAAAGGTTTGCCGCGTGGGAGATGCTAAACAGGTTCTTAGAAAGGACTGATCATATCGTGGACAACATCATGGACAACTTAAGCGAGCTTTTGGGCGGCATGAGCGGGGAGGATATGGACGCGCTGCGCTCTATGGCTCAGTCGATGCTCGGCGGCATGAACCTCGGGGGCGAACCCCATGACGAGCCGCATAGCGGGGAAAAAACGTCCGAGCAGTCCGATTCGGCGGGCGGGGCGAACTCTCACGCGCCGCCGGGCAACTCCGACGCATCTCCATTTTCAGGAATTACACCCGAAATGCTCCTTAAAATTTCCTCGCTGATGTCCGCGATGGGCAAAAACGACCAGCGATCAGACCTCATCATGGCGCTCAAGCCGCACCTGAGCCATGAGCGGCAAAAAAAAGCGGACGACGCCGTCCAGATGCTGAAGCTTATGTCATTGCTGCCGATGCTTCAGGGCGAGGGCGGCTTGGGCGGATTATTCGGATAATGCAGCAAGGATACATCGGAAAAGAGAGTTGAGAAAATATGGCAATCAACTACACAGAGCGCGAGTTAAACCAAATGCGCGAGCAGGCGATCAAAAATGCCCGGGAAATGCACCGCCGTGCCGTGCCGCCGAACACCGCGCGTCTGAACGGGTCTATGGATAATACGCGCGGAAAACCGCCGGCACCGCAGCGGGTAAACGAAAGCAGCGGCGCTTTCACGCAGAGAATGACGCAAAATACGGCCGCGCACGACCCCGACCGGGAGAAGCAGGAGCGCCTGAACAGGCTTGTGGAGGAGGTTATCCGCGAAGCGTCGGCAAACGCGGAGAGCGACGCCGTAAAGACGCCGGACATTGACGACCGCTTCGTGCCGCCGAATGAAATCTTCGGCGGGGGAGAGACGCCCGCGCCGCCGCCCGCGCCGAGCGTATCAGCCGGGAAAAACAGAAAGCTCCCGGTAAACGGCAAGGACAATGACGTGATGTTTATTCTGTCGATCATTATTATCCTGCTGCGGGAAAAGGCGGATTTTATGCTGATTTTCGCAATGATGTATATACTGATGTAGGGATTAGGCGTGAGGCGTCAGGGATTAGGAGCGGTTACGCCGAGGGATTCGCCGCAATACCGCTTTATCGGATTGTTCACGCCGCAAAGAACGTGGACGGAATTTAGTATCTCGTCCTGTCTGGCGGCGGCTTCGTCTTGTGGTATATCGAGGATAATGTCCTCAACCTCCGGCTTGTAACGGAATTTGCCGACCGCCGCGCCGTGAAATTCACCGTCGGTCAAAAGATAATACAGCGTGTCGGGATACGGATGCGGATATTTTCCCTTGAGGCTGTGTTCGCTTGATTTCACGAGAAAATCATTGCGGTGCATGGCGTAGACGGATTTTGGCGGCTCACCGGAATAGCTTTTCAGCAATTCGAGATCGGATTTCAGCATATATCCGCCGTCTGTTTCAGCCAAAATATCCTCCGCCGTAAGTGACTCGATCGCTGCCGTGACCTCTTTCACCGGCAGCTTATAAAAGGATCTCGCCATCCCGGAATCAAACAACACATGCCGAAACGCAAACCGCCTGAGCAGCAGTTTAAGCGCGTCCCGGCGTGAATATTTCGTAAGCTCAACATCGGGGAACATCTCAGAAAATCGGCACCAGCCCCGGTCCCATTCGCCGTCGTATTGATCCTCATAAACCAAAAATGCTTCCTGCAGGCGGTGCAGGGCCGGGGTGATCTCCTTGACAAGCATCCCGGTGGATTCTTTCATCTGCTGGATGTTTAATGGCCCCTCGTGTTCGATCAGCTCCATCAGCGCGGACTGCCTGCCGGTCGGCTTTGAGAGCGGTTTTTGAAACAGGCAGGCGAACAGCTCCATATCCTCCGGCACGATCCAGCCGAGGTTGCCGCCCGCGAAGCGACCCTTGATCAGCGCGTGATCGGATTGACGGCGGCGGTTGAAGTCAATGTCGCCGAAATCAGCGCGGTAGGTCAGGGACGGCGGATCGCCGAAGCCATTCCAATAAACATTTTGGCCCGGCTGCATGTCACGGTAGAGACCTATATATTCAGCTTCGTTTGCCTTGCGGGTGAGGTGCTGACGCTCCATGCGCAGGGCGATGGTTTGCCTGGAATTTGTCATTTCCATTTCGCTTCCTCGCTTTCGTCATATACGGCAACCTGCCATTCATCCTCGTAGACAATTTTTCCGGGGAAATTCGTGTAAACCACATCATAAGGCATGTTGTATTTATCCATCATATCCATCAGGGGCTGAAGCTTCAGGAGCATGTGCGCCGTAGTCGCCGTTTTGAACCATGTAACAGGCTTGCCGGGACTATCGTCATCATAAAAAGGCGGGTTGGGCAGCTCCTCCTGAAACCACACCTGGTCGATTTCATAATACACGGCTTTTTCCTCTTCGGTTAACTTACCGTCACGCTGCAAGCGGTGAACCGCGGCAAAGATGCCGCAGGGTTTTCCTGTGAGGTAAGCAATCTCGCGGCTTTGAATGCGAACGTATTTTCGTGTGATCATATAGCAGGCCTCTTTATTTCTCCGCGAAATCCAAAGTCGAGCAATCCCCCAGCGGAAGCTTCACCGCGCGGCCCTCTTTCGCCGACAGGTATATCGCCAGCACCGTTTCAAGCGCCCGCCGCCCCGCCTCGGACGTGACATACGGCCTGCGGTCATCGCGGATCGCCTCAAGCATATCCGCGTACAGCGACGTGTGCCCGAAGCCGTACACGTTAGGCGGATTTTCCTCGATCAGCGTTTTGGCTCTGGACTCGCTTTCCGCGCCGTCGGCAAACCGCCAGTCGCAAATCTTATTGACGCTCGTGCCGCCGATCTTTGCCAGTCCCGCCGACCCGAAAACCGTCAGCGTTTCCTCATAGTCGCCGCCGAACATGTTGACGGTCCCGTCGATCATGCCGTAGCTGCCGTTCGCGAACTTGAGCAGCGCGATTCCGAAGTCCTCGGCCTCAATACAGGGGTGCAGCTGATTGTCGGTGAATCCCGTGACCTCAGTGATTTCGCCGCCCATCATCCAGCGCAGCAGGTCAATAGCGTGGATGCACTGGTTCATCAGCGCGCCGCCATCCTGCGCCCAGGTGCCGCGCCAGTCCGCGCTGCCGTAATAGTCGTCGCCGCGCGCCCAGCGGATGCTCGTCGTGCCGTACAGCAGTTTGCCGAAGCGGCCGTCGCGCATAGCGCCGCGCATCTGCTGAACCGCCTCGTTAAAGCGGTTCTGGTGGTTCGCGCAGACCTTGACTCCCGCCGCTTTTTCCGCCGCGATGATCCTGTCCGCGTCCCGCAGCGACAGCGCGACGGGCTTCTCAATGATCACGTGGCAGCCCGCGTTTATGCAGTCAACCGCGAGATCCGCGTGAGTACCGCTGTATGTAGCGATGGCGGCAAGCTCTGGCCTTTCCGCGCGCAGCATTTCGCGGTGATCGGTATAGATTTTGACGGTATCCGGCAGATCAAATTGCTTCGCTTTCGCGCTTGCGGCAATGGGGTCAATGTCGCACAGGGCGGCGATTTCGAGGCCGTTTTGGAGCGCCGCGCCGATATGGCTGCCGGAAACACGGCCGCAGCCGATCAAAGCGTATTTCATAGAAATTTTTCTCCTTTTCTGCGGACAAACACTATATAACATATTATACACGCGCGGCGGACGGAATTCAACAAAAATTTTTTGTGGAACAAAACAACTTGACAACTAAGCGGAAATAGGTTATTCTCATTTTATAAGGTAATGTATTCAAAATATGTTGCGTAAGCAGGGGGAACAATCATGAATCTTTTGCCCTTTGAAATCTCATTTGCCGCCGTGTTCAAAGAAATCGCCGCGTATTTAATGAGCGCAATCGCGTGCCTGTTCAGTTTTATTTCCCCGATGGAAAAAACCTTTTTGCCGCTTGACGCCGCCAACCTGCAAGCGCAGTTCAGCGTGATCTCGGACACGCACATCGAAATCAATCCGGCGGAGGAGGGCGTCGTGCGCTTTCAGGCGCTGCGTGAGGGCCTTTTGAACATATCCAACGCCGCCGTGCCGGTCGATGCCGTCGTGATGGCGGGGGACAACACGGAAAACGGCCAGGTTTTGGAATATATGACGATGTATAACTATCTCCGTCGCTTCGGCGGGATGGATCTGGTCATTGCCATGGGGAATCACGAAACCTTCGGCTTAAACCACGACCAAATTTACAGCAGGGCGCTTTCAAATTTTACCTGCCCTTACAATCTGTACACCGGCGAAAAGATCAGCAAGGCGTATTATTTCCGTGTGGTCAAAGGGTACTATTTCATCGTTTTGGGTACGGATGAAATCATAAGCAACACCGCGTCATATATTTCGCCGGAGCAGCTGGTATGGCTTGACGGCGTACTGAAACAGGCCACTGCGGACGGCAAACCGGCGTTTTTAGTCAACCATCAGCCGTTCCTCGGCTCACATGGCATGAGCGACCCGGCGGAGGGCATGGGCGAGCAAAACGACGCGGTTTACGAAATTGTCAGCAAATACAAAAACGTCTTTTATTTCTCGGGGCACGTCCATTTTGACTCACCGTCCTACGAGCACACTGAGGAGGGCGTCAACCTCATCGCCCTGCCTTGTTTCGGCAAGAGCGGCACGCCCGGCGGCGGCGTACAGGTTGAGGTGTATCCGGATACGGTGCAGATTCGCGGCAGAAACTTCGCGCGGGACATGTGGATGGATTTTTCCGTTGGACTAACGCTGGAATAATATCAAGAAAGAACGAAAAAACGGCAAGTCCTTGATTGTCAGGGACTTGCCGTTTCTACAGACGCAGTTAACTAAACTTTTGCGGGAATTGCCGCATGATGCCGGACGAAAAATAATCGGCCATGGACAGGGCCTCCTGCTCAACCCTGTTGAAAGCGTCAATGTCAGCCTCATAATTCCCCGCAAGACGCGCCGTGACCTCCTGTGTGGTTAATTGCAGATGTTTATACAGCATTTGGCGCAGCTCCTCACGGTTGAAAAAAGGATTTATGCTGCTGAAAGCGTCCGCCATCATATCCGCGTTCGCGTACCATTGGCGCGTCAGCGTATCCGCTTCCGCCGTCTTGCCGTCGCGCAGCGCGGTGATCAGCGCCGACCCGATCTGCAAATGCTGTGTCAAAAGCCGGGCGATATGATTTGCCGTGTTTTCTGAATAAAACCGCGCGAAAATATCCGCGATATCATGCGGGTTTTGCAGCAAACGGTTCGTGACCGCCTCCTGATCCTTGAGCCTTTCGGCGATACTGACCAGCAGCAGCCTCGTCCAGTAAATGTGCTGCTCCCAAGCAAGGCGCATGTCGTTGATGAGCGTGATTTGCTTTTGAGGATTCGGGCAGGATGGTGGATTGGAATGCCCTGATCCGACAAAATTTTCACCCGGACAAATGATGATTGCCGTGCCTATTGTGAGATCGTAGGGGTCTATGTTCGGGTTCAGCGCGAGTATGGCGTTGACTGTCGTGTGGAAATATTTTGACAGATGAAAAAGATTATCCCCTTTACGGATAACATAGGATATTGTATTGCCGCAATTCAAAAAAACCAACTCCTGATATTTATGATATAAGATATCATATGCTTTTTTGTCGGCTTTGCCACAACTAAAAACACCTGCCACAGAAAATGTGACAGGTGTTTCAGCCTGTCAAAGCCCCCCCTGTCTCAACCCAGGCAGGGGCTAAATTTTCGAGAATCCAGCCCCAAAAGCCTTTCAAGCAAGGCAAAAACAAGGGCAGCATAGTCTTTCCATCCCCAGCA
>WRED01000048.1 GCA_009779495.1 Oscillospiraceae bacterium
AAAATATTCGCCGTACTGCCCGCCGGGGCTTGGCTCGGTCTTGCCGTAAAACGGCGACGCGTCGGGCGAGAAACGATGCTCGTTGCTGACCAGCCAGCCCGTGATGAAGTCCCACGCCCGCTCAATCACGTCCGCGCTCATCTGCGATTCATTCAGCGCGTAGACCTCCCCGCCGCAGGCCAAAGCTTCCCGCATCGCCGTGTCGCTGTCCGTGCCGAAGATCAGGGTTTCGGCGAGGTAATCGCCCAAAGCGACGGCGGACACATAGTCGGCGTGAATGTTCCTAAAACCGAGTTCTTTGAATTTATTTGATATTCTTTGAAATTCCCGCCGCAAAAAATCGGGGTTCTCACGGAGCATCGAACATACGCAGCGCATGAACTGCGCCCCGGCGAAACCGTAGTTGTTCTCCGAAACGATATGCACATCTTTAGCGAAATCCATGTCCTCCACGGGCTTGCCGTAAAGCTCGAAGGTGCGGGTCTGAATGCCGTCCAGCGACGACGAGCGCGTCACCGGCTCCTCGCCCGTGAGCATCACGATGTTGTGCCACACGGCGACCTCGGCGTTGCCGCCGCCCTTCGCGCCGCGTATTTTCCCGCTGCCCTGGCCGAGAACGTAGATGAGATGCTCAAGGCTCAAACGCCGCTCGTCGGCGGATTGCTTTTCGTCAATGCCGAAGGGCAGGTGCCGCAGCGTTCCCGCCAGCTGCTCCGTGCCGACGACGGTCGTGAAGCCGTTGCCCATAATCCGCAGCGGGTTTCCCCAGACGGAAATCGCCGCCTTGAGCGCGGCTGATTTGCCCGACGCCGACATGTGCCACAGGTGAATGACGAAGGTGCGCACACCGATTTTGCACAGCAGCGGCGCGGCGAAGGACGCCGAGGTGATGAACCGCGCCACGGGATTTTTGCGCAGATTTGTCATCATCTCTTTCCATACGGAATAGTCGCCATATTCGGCAAGGCTGCGGTACAGCGCCGCCGTGCCCTTGTCCTCCTCGAACATGATTTCCTCCTTCACCGAGTATGGGAAGAACTGCCCGTCGTCGATCCAACCGAGGCGGGAAATAGACGACACGCGGGGAATGACATTCTTATTCGCCGTCTCATAATCCGACAGATAATTCACAAGCTCCCCGGCGGTGCCGCTGGTCACATGAAGCCCTTCGTCGCCGAAGCCGATAATGCTGGTCTTGTTGTAGACCTGAGTCCGGCCGCCGACGATAGACTTCCATCTGCCGTCACGCCAGAAACTGAGCTCCAGCCGTTCCTTGCCGTCGTCGATGTTGCAGAGCCGCCGCGTCACTACAACCGGGTTGGGACAGGCAATGATCTCTCCCTCGGAATCCTTGGACGCAAACGCCCTGCGAACGCCGCCCCTGGCCGTCACCTGCCACTTGCGGGGGATCACCGCGCCGCGAAGGTCGATGCCGTCCAGCAGAAGCTCCGCCGCCTCATCGGAAGATTTTCTGAACTTCTCGCCGTACACCTTGATACATTTTTCGAGGTCGACAAGGTTCACTTTGCCCTTGAGCCGCATCTTGAACTTCGCGTAATCGCCGGGCATATTTCCCTTTGCGTAACACAGCGCGTCCAAATATTCGGCGTCAAAAAGGACGGTATAATCGTCGATATCCGCCTCCAGCAGCTCACGGACAGTATCGGCTTTGGTGATGACGACCAGGGCGACGGGAGCTTTGCACCTGACGCCGGAGCTTCCGGCCGCGTCGCATTCGCCGCAGTCGAAGCCCAACGACTGTTGAATGTAGGCGCAGGTGTGGGGCTTCGCGGCTTTGCGGGCATGGGCGATTTTATTCTCAGTCTCGGCGGCGTTGTAGCCGGGGTACGCCTTGCTGAATTCATGGCAGAGAGCGATGCCGTCGGAGCAGAGGGAAAGATTACCCAGCATCGCGTACCACTGCGGCTCCGGCAGGCTCGCCGCGTCGTCACGGCAATGACGCATGAACGCGCATTTCTCAAGGATGCGCTCGCCGCTGCCCACTGTGCCGCTGAAGGCGGTCGTGCCTTCGATTGACGGGCGGCTCTCATTCGGCTCATCCGGCTTGGAAGCAGGCTGAATATATGCGGCAAAATCCGTGGGCGCGTACCTCGCGTCATTCTCCGTCACCACCGTCACCTGCTCGCCGGAGCCGCCTTTCTTGTGATTAACACCGCCGGGCAGACGCAGGACGCGGGACAGGTCGGAGGTGTTGTCGAGCTTCCAGCCGCGCTCACGGGCAGCGTTGTTTATATACAGCTGCCAGCCCCGCAAAGCGGCGGCGATGTTGTCGCGGTGCGCAACCGTCGCGATGCCCAGCGGCCTGCCGAGCAGCCAGTAGGCGTGAAGTCCGTTACCGCTTGACACTATGATCGAAGGCTTCAGCGGCAAGCTGTCAAGGAACGCGAGAGCGGCGTCCACAGCCGGAGGTAAAGCGGTCTCCTTGTGCGCGGGGCTTTGGATGTCGATATCCGACCAAAGCGCCGGAATCACTGTCACGTCGCCGTTGCCACCGCGCTGATGTTCGCCAAGGTTTTTATCGCGCAGCCCGACGCCGTAATATACATCGCGGGTATCAAAGTGACTTTCGGCGTAAGAAACAGCGGCGGGAATGTCGTCCACGGAGAAATATGCCGTCTTTTTATCCGGCATCGTCCAGACCGTGAGCCAGCCGCGGGGCGCGCCGCCGTACAGGGTTTGCAGGAATTCTTGCGCGTTCATTCCGTCCTCGCCTCGCAATCCGCCGTAAAGAATTTGATTGGTATGCCCTTTGCGCGGGCTTTCTTGATTTCCCGTTTCATGCCCGGCGATATGTACTCGCCGAACACCCAAAGTTCGTCCATTTTGCAAAGCCACACGACGCCGAACAGCAGCGCAAGCTCACGCTCACCGGGATCGCCGTCGTCCATGAACTGCGGGTAAAGCAGGTGCGGGGCGAAGGGGATCGCGCCTTGCTCCACGGCGAATTTGCAAAAGCGCCGGGCGCGTTCCGTGTTAAAAACCTCGTCCCCAGCGAAGGGCGAGCAGACGTAGACCAGCGGGCGGCGGGGATGCGTTTTGCGGTACTCATCGCGTTCAACCGCCGACAGAGCCGCGTACGCCGTAGGATCGCTGTACCGCTCCCCGTTATATCTGCTGATTTCTGTACGGCTCATATTTTTCCTCCAGTTCTTTGACGCGAGCCTGCGCCGCCGCAAGCGCGGTCTCAAGGGCGTTTATCTGACCTTTCAGGTTTTCTATGTTTGCGTCCTTATGATAGGCGTCGTTTTGATGCCGTTCCTGAAGCGCGGCGAGGCCGGACTCGGCGGCGGCGGCGCGGGCGCGTTCCTCCCGAAGCTGCCTTTGCAGTTCCGCGACCTTGCCTTCAAACGGCAGCGCGTCGAACTCCCGCAGCCTGCGGATCGCCTCCCGGTCTTTCGCGCTCAAATAGTCGCCGGGCGAAGGCTTCGGGGCGCGAGCCTGCACCGGGGATTGTTTGTTGGACTCGAACTCCTCTTGCGTTTTTTGCTTTCGAGCTATCGGCGCGGGGCCGAACGCTGCCGGATCAGGGGACGCTTCGACCGGGAGCGGAGAAGCGGCTGCTGATTCCGTTTCCGCATGAACAACAGGAGTCGCCGCATCTTTTTCTTTGGCGCGGAGCTCGTCGTAAGCCCTGCGGATTTTAAGCTCGCCACGGTCAACCTGATCGAGCATTTCGGGCGGCGCGTTGGCCGCGATATATTTGACGCGGTCATACTGCCGGCCGCTCATGCCGATTTTTTCGCCGATGACTTCGCGCGTCTCCCGTTTGCCGTTGCTTCCGGCTCCATAGCTTGACGGCCCCGGGTCCGCCAAGCTATTGTCTTTCGGTCGGCCCCGCCCTGCGGTCATGCCGCCCAGCGCGTTTCCCTCGGCCCTGCGCTCCGTCACCTTAACCGCTTCGATTTCCTCCAGCAGTTTCCCGTAATGGGCAATCTCGGAAACAGTAAACGGCTTGCGCTGTTCATTTTCGCTGATTTCGACGAGCAATTCCGCCTCCGAGTCGGCCGGGGACAGCATGTTGATTTCTATCTCCTCCCAGCCCAGCAGCTTCGCCGCCTTCAAGCGCCGGAACCCGGCGAGGAGCTTTAGCTCCCCGCCGCCTGCGCGCATGACAGAGACCGGATTGATGAGGCCGTTTACGCGGATATCCTCCGCGAACGCGCCAATGTCGCCGCCGTCTTTGCGGATACGGTTTCCGACTGTAATATCGGAGATTTTTGCTTTCATCGCCTATTCCTCCCACTTCAAACGCTTTTTGCTGTTATGGACAAGCCCCTTGTTGTACTGCCCGACGAGGACGCGGCAGAACTTCTCCCGCGAGGCGGTCGATCCTACAGTCCCCTTGACGCGCATGGCTTCGGAGTATTCGTACCAGATGACGGCGAACCTATCCTTCAGCCGCTCGGAGAAGTCGGCCATCCCGTAACGGCTGACGAACTCCGCGACGCCGAGCAGGAACTCCCGCTGGGAAGCTCTCTGCAATCCGGGCCACGTGCCGGCGATCAGGCAGAGGGTGTCGTCCAGCGCCTTGTAGCCGTAATCCTCCGCTATCGTGTACAGCGTATGTATCGCCGCGAGTACATAAAAATTCTGCTTGCCGTGGCCGATTTGGAAGCCGTTCGCCTTCGCGATTTCGGCAATCCTCACGCACTTTTCATTCCCCGCCGCGAGCCCCGCCTTGAAAAGGTCGCACGGCCGCAGCAGGCGCTTGTCCTGGTTCTGCTTGCAAAAATACTCGGCCTCCTGCTCGTATGTGAGCCCCGTCAGCACCTCGCACAAAGCGTGGGTGTAGCCGAGGTTGCGCAGAGCCTTTGTGCGGTGCGAGCCGTCGATGATGTGGTATTTCCCGCCGCGCTCGGAAACAGTGATTGTGCCCAGCTTCGTCTCATCGAAACGTTTGACGATGTTCGCCACCTGCGCGGGGTTTGTTGTACGCTGATAGCCGCTGTCCGGTTCCATGTCGGCCAGGGCGATAAACCTGATATGCTGGCTTGTTTTTTTCATATTGCTATTGTTCATTGGATTCATTGATTTTTCCTCAACTTTCTGTTTTGTATTTTTTATATCACGGACGATTTGCCGCAATATATTTTCGAACATCCTCCACGGATTTTCTTGCTGCTTATCTTGAGGATTTTCTTGCGTCACGGGCTTTCCGCTCCCTTCCATGTTTTGCTGAAAGCATTCTTGCGCCCGCCGCCCGACGAGAAAAAGAGATATTCTCCCAGCGGTTCGCATCCGCCGCCGTACCACTGCGTGAGTATTTCACGGGCGATTTCGTAGTCGCTTGCGGTCGGGACGTTGCCCGGACTGTAGCCCTGAAACTGCCCTGGCGCGGTGACGACCGCTTCGATGCTGCCGCCGAAGCCGCCGACGCTGACGCGGTTGCAGATGACCGTATACTACTCCGCAGTTAGAAACATAGAAAAATCAAGCAAAAAGCTATGATATATGGATTTTTGCGCAGAATTTTTCGTCATGTTTCTTGCTGCGGAGTAGTATTAGCTACCTCGCGCTTGTCGCCGGGCTGGTCGTCGTAGCACTCGCCGCGCAGGGTCTTTGCCACAAGCTCAATTTCATACTTCGGTGCGAGAGGCAGGGGCAGCACCGGGATAGTTTCGCCGACCGATGATGAGGGATCGGGCGCGGACGTTGTTTCAGCCGCGATAGAGATTTTTGTGACGTATACAGCCGGATTCGCTTCGTCGTTCTTGGCGCATCCGGCCAAGAAAAATATGACCAGCGCGATGAGAATTATTGTGCATATGTATAACTTTTTCATGCCGGTGCCTCCTCCATTTTTCCGTAGCTTTTGCCGAAGCTGACCTCGGCGATGACGGGGATATCGAAGCCGGGAATCGGGGGTTCGGCTTCCATCGCTTGCCGCACAACCTCCGCAGCCTCCGGCAATTTTTCGTCCGGGCACTCGAATACGAGGCTGTCATGCACCGTGAACAGCGGCTTGAGATATGGCGGCAAAACACTCAAGAGACGCCCCATCGCAAGCTTCAGCAGATCCGCCGACAATCCCTGCACGCCGTGATTTAAAGCGGCGCGTTCCGCGTTGCCGCGCTTTATGAAGTCGTTCGAGCGGATCAGCGGAAGGTAACGTCTGCGGCCAAACACTGTCTCCGCGCAGCAACCTCTTTTTGAGTCGGCGATGACCGTTTTCTGCCACGCCGCGAGTGCGGGATAGTACCGCGACAGATTCAGGAGGAAGTCCTTGCACCGCTCAATCGACATATCAATCCCCGCATCTACCTTGAGGTTGCGCCTCAGCGACTTGGCGTAAATCCCGTACAGGAAACCAAAAAACGCCATCTTCGCCACCGTCCTGCGGCGCTTGTATTCGGGATGTTTTTTGTCAGCCGCCTCCGCCTGCGGTATGCCGTACACGGCGGCGGTCGTCATGGCGTGCAAATCTTCGCCGCGCCGGAAAACGTTAAGCAGACGATCATCGCGGGACAAATACGCCGCGAGCCTTGCCTCAATCTGGCTGTAGTCGAGTTCGATAAGGCTGTGGCCATGGGACGCAATAATGAAGTCGCGGACGTTGAGACCGTCATTGCTACAATTTTTCTGATTCTGAATATTAGGCTGGCGGCAGGAGAACCGCCCACTGTCCGCACCGAGAGGCAGCAGCTGCGGATGTATGCGCCCTGTCGCGGCGTTTATGTGCTTCATATAGCCGTCGATATATGTAGACTTGACTTTGCCGATTGAGCGGTACTCCAAAACGAGGTCAAACAGCTTCTCAAGCTCCGGCCTATTCTCGCGGCACCACTCCTTGAGCAGGATGAAGGCTTCCTCATCAGCCGCCTCCTGATACTTCGCCGTAGTTTTCAGCACCGGCAGCTCCAAATCCCCGTACAAATATTTTTTGAACGCCGATGTAGAACAATTCGCGCCGATGTTCACGTCGCCGATGATGAACGCGATCTCCTCTCGGAGCTTGGCGAGCCGCTCCTCGCACTCGGCGGCTTTTGCCGTCATAAGCTCCGCGTCCACCAGCAGGCCGTTACAGCGCATCAGCCCACAGTAAACAGCGGTCGGCGATTCGATGTTTTCTACGATCCATCGATGCCGGGGCAGCCAACGGTCGAACCAGTTATTGAACAGATGATACAGCCGCAAAGTGTAGTCCGCGTCGGCGCAGGCGTAGTTCAAGACATCCGAGTAAGCAGGATCGAACTCGTCGAACGTGAATGACTGTGAACGACAGTTCACAGAGCAATTCACGGGATGAACGAGTGTGAATGATGAATTCACACAGCAGTTCATCTGACGACCTGACGTTACGGCTTCAAACGAGGGGAGTTCATCGCCCAGCAGCTGCGGCACAAGAGTTTTCAGCCCGCTGTCGCCAAGACCCCGGAACTGTGTGCTGCTCTTGAGGGTCATCTGCGCGGCGACGATTGTGTCGTACACCGGCTCCTGCAGGACGATGTCGTGGGCGTATAAAAATGCGCTCTCGAAGGCAAGATTGTGGGCGACTTTTATCACCGTTTTGCTTGCGAAAAAGTTGTCCGCCAACCACTGCCATAGCTCCGTGAGCGGCGCGGCATTCTCGCCGATTTTATGTGCGATGGGAACATAAACCGCGTTGCCCTCGGCAACAGAAAAACTGATCCCCACGATGTGCGCCTTGTGCGGGTCGAGCGCGGCCTTGGGTTCGTGCCGCCATTGCTCGTCAGGTGCGGTTTCAAAGTCGAAGGACACCAGCGCCGCGCCGTAAAGATAGTCTTGCAAGTCGGGCAAAGATGTAGTAGAATAATACATAGAAATTTTCCTCCTCGTCCGGGCGGACAGTGAATCGCCCGCCCGGACTTTTCGCTGAATTAATTTAACGCCTCAATTACCTCGCCCGTTTCTTCGTCAACCACCACGTCAACCGTCAACCGTTCCTCGTCAACCGCGTCGAACGCAACATTGCCGCTGAACGCCTTGACCTGCGCCGACAGCTTTTCGACCAGTGCGCGCTCCTCCGGGGACAACGCGCGGTCAACCGCGAACTGCGCCTGCGAGTACACCACGCCGCCCTGATTCGTCGCCTTCTTCAGCGAAAAGCGCGTCACCACGCTGTTCGATTTTTTGCCCTTCGACAGCAGCCGTTTGAGATAATTTGTAAATTCTTTCAGCGAACCCGTGGGCAGCGAAAGCAGGAGCGGGAACACCTCGCCCTCGCGCAGCACGTAAATGCGGCGGCGGTTTTTGCAGGCTTTTCCCTTGCCTTCCTCCGCCGATTCGTACTGATTGAGCGGGCATTTTTTGCAGGCGCGAACTTGTTTCACGCCTGCCGCGTCGGGATCGCCCACGCCGGTCACGCCGTCGAAGCTGCCGCAGTCGGGAGGCTGGTTGCCGCCTGTGTATTTTGTTTTATAGAAGCAAAACAGCGGGTGATGATACAAAATTACAGCCGAAAATTCCTTGACGGAGTCGGGCTCGCCGTCCTCGTCGGGCACTTCAAAAACGGTGCTGCCCGCCGAGGGGATCTTGATTTTATCGAAGCTGAGGTCGAGTCCGTCCAGCTCGTCGGCCATCATGATGCCGAAATCTGCGTCGGCCAGGGCGAGGAAGCCTGTTTTTTCTTGCGTTTGAAGCGCGTTTTTTCTGTTTTTAGGCATATTGATAATTCTCCTTATTTTGATTTTTTTGTCACGGATTTCACGGTGATTCCCACGTCGTCATAGCTCTTTACCAGCCCGTCCAGCCAATCGGGAACGCGGGTCTCGCCGTTTTCGTCGGCGGTTTCGCTGACCTGTTCCTTGACGAACGAACCGAGGGTCTGATGGTTGACGGTGAAAAGGTGGTCGTAGCCGCTGTTGCGGAGCGCGTCGTACAGTTCCTGTTTGCGCTCGGCCTCCGCCGACCAGCGGGTGGTCGTTGTCATGATGAACTGCTTGCCGCCGCGGGTGAAATTGGGGCATTCGGCTTCCGCCATCGCGTCCGACAAATCGCGCTCTACGACTTCGATATCGGCGTTGACGTCCTTCAAAATGGCCGTGTGGTCATCCTTTTCTGTTCGAAGCTCGCGGAGCCGGTCAGCGAGGGTAAATAATTTGTCCATGGATTTTTCCTTTCGTGAATTATTGAAACGGGTTGCCGCCTTGCCTGTAGTCGTCCACGAGAGATTTAGCGAGGTCAGCCTTGTCCCTCAACGCTTTCATGACTTTTTCGTCCACTGTTTTCTGCGCGGTCAGATAGGTGTACGTGCATTTTTCGGCCTGGCCAACACGGTGGATTCGCGCCCGTGCCTGTTCGTGGTTTGACATTGAATAATCGGTGCTGTAGAACACCATCGTGGACGCGGCGGTGAGCGTAATGCCAAGTCCAGCCGTCGCGATTTGCCCGACAAAGACCTGACATTCCGGGTCATTTTGGAAGCGGGAAACCTGCTCGTCGCGGTCGGCCACGCCGCCCATGATGAGGGAGTGGCCGACGCCCTGTTTTTCCAACAGCTTGCAAATGGCCTTGATTTCCGGCACGAAGCGGGCGATAATTACGAGCTTTTTGCCCTCCTGCTGGGCTTGCTCGATGATGTCCGACAGCGCGTTCAGCTTTGCGCGGCTTATGTTCTGCGGCGCGTTTCCCTCATCGTCACCGATGAATCCTCCCGTAAGCTGAGAGAGCCGCAACAAGCGCGTGAGAATATTGGTCGCGCTCACCTCGCGGTCGTTGCCTAATTCGGCGTAGCTCTCCTTGACCAGGTCGCGGTACACCTTCATGGCGGCCGGTTCAAGCTCAACGGCACGGACGATGTCGGTGGTCGCGGGGAGGTCAAGGCATTCTGCCTTCGTTGCCCGGAACGCGATGCTGTGCAGCCGTTTGGTAAGCTCGTCCGCCATCGTTTTCTTCAGCACGGGGGTGTGCTGGCCGTATCCAGTCATGTCGAAGTAGCGGTTTCGGAAGCTGTAGAACGAGTTGCCAAATATGGCTGGATTTAGAAACTTGTACTGGCTAAAAACGTCAATTGCTTTGTTGGTGATGACCGTGCCGGTGAGGAGTAGCCGGAACTTCGCCCTCGTGCCCAGCCTGTGCATCGCCTTTGACGCCGCGATGTTGTGGCTCTTTATTTTGTGGCCTTCGTCGCAGATGATAAGATCGGGATTCCACGCCGCCAGGTCTTTTTCCATGCGCCATGCACTTTCATAGTTGACCACGGCGACTGCCAGCGGCGGCGAGGAATCGCGATCCCGAAGCTTATGCCAACCGAGATTGCGCAGGGTATCCGCTTTCTTTGCGCCGGTACCTTCCAGCACGGCGAGGGTGTAGTCGAAGTTCGCGAACTTGGCGAATTCCTCCTCCCAAACGCCGACGATGGACAGCGGTGCGACGATCAGGACACGGGATATTTTTTTGTCGAGGTACAGCGCACCGGCGACGGCGATGGTGGTCAAAGTTTTTCCGGTGCCTTGCTAACCCATTTCCATCAGATAAGAGCAACCCGGGGAAATGGGCGGGGCGTCACCTCCCTCCGCGCCGAACAGCCGCATGGCGAACGCGAAGGCTTCCTGCTGGTGCTTGTACGGCGCAGCGCGGATGGGCATTTGAATGTTGCTCAATATGTGTTCCTCCTTTGATTTGTTGGAGGCCGGCCAGCTCTCTGAGCCAAGAATAACGCATATTTTCCGATTTAGCGAAGTTTGATAAACTACAAACGCAAATCTGAAAAGCGTTGATACACAAGGGTTTGTTGAAAGTTTCCAAATTGGAACAAAGCAAAATCGTTGATATACATAGAGCCTTTCAAGTTTGGCAAACTAAAAAGATTTGAAAAACGGCAAAAAAATAACCGCCCACCTTACGGTGAACGGTCAACTGATTTTCTTTTTTCCGATTTTATCCCGCTTATGTTCTTTCGTGCCAAGCGGTTCGATGCCTCGCCTGACAAGCTCCCGGTTGCACACCTCAAGCGGCTGGCCATGCAATTCCGTGAGCACATAATCGTGTGCGTTGTCGATCTCGTCAAATGCCGAAAGCGAATGACCCGCGCTTTGAAGCAAATCGGTCGACAAACGGTAGTCCAAGCCAAGCCCCGCGCACAACGCAATTATGGTGTTCTTTTTAGGATTTTTCAGTTCACGGCGGCTGATTCTGTAATATGTATCGGGCGTCAACTCTGTCCGCAGCTCAAAGACCGCGGCGTTCCAATGCAAACATCTCATGTAAGCGTTGACCTTATCACAAAACGGCAAGCCGAGCGACTTCTTGTACGCGCTACGAAGCTTGTCCCATTTTCCCGATTCAAAATCCATACATCCACCACCCCGTCAAAGGGCATCAATCTTCTTCTTCTTTTCATGCTTTGTGTTCGGTACAACCCGTACATTACAGGCATAAAAATACACCGTTTGAGTATTATGCCTGCAAACCCAATTCTTCCAGCCGGTATTTCATCGCCTGCTCCGACACCTTAAAGAAATCGGCCAGGGTTTTAATCGTGTTGCGTTGATTGTTTGCGTGGTTATAAAACGCCATTTTTACCGTGCCCTTCGGCATCAGCAAATAGCTCGCGAAACGCTCCGCCTGCCGTTCGAGCATTTTATCGGCGGACGCTTCCCTTGACGTTTTCGTCATGGCGGCAGTTTCGCCTTGAGTTATATAATACTCTTTGTGCTTGATGTAGTGGAAAAGCTCATGGGCGCAGGTAAAACGGAATCGCCCGTCGCTACTGTTGTTCATCAGGCTCATGTCAATAATAACCGTTCCGGCTTTGACGGGAATCAGCTTGTAGCCCTCGCCGTTCCTGCGCTCGTAAACGGCGACCATCATATCCTCAAATACGGTCTCGCCAAGTACGCGCCCGTTTTTGCGGATGTGGTGAAATTCTATAGATAGCCCGAAGATTTTTTCCATGATTGCCTCGATGGAAACAGGCGCGGGGGACGACAATAGAGCCGCGTCGAATTGCCGAATAATGCTTCTCGCGAAATTCTCCAGCGCGGCGTTGCTATACGGATATACGTTCATTCCTATTTTTTCTCCTCCGTCTCGCTTCGTTTTTTCAGCTTTTCGATAAATTCCTGCCACTCCGTGTCCGTGGCGTCCGTGTCCCTGGCCACCCGCAGGGCGATTTTGGCGTATTCGTTCGTCGTGATGTAGCCCGGCAAATCTGCCGGCACGGCAGTATAGCTCTTCGACTCCGCCGCGAGGTCGTACATCAGTTCCCGCTCCCGTTTGTCCAGCTTCAATATCTCCGCGATGTTTATCAAAACAGCGTCGCTCGGCGCGGCGTCGCGGCCGGTTTCGATGTCGCTCATATAGACAGGCGAGATTTTCAGCCTCCGCGCCAGTTCCCGGAGCGAGATGTACGGGTCGGAATCCAGCCGCTTTTTTCTTAAAAATGAGCCGAAGGTCAATTTGCCGCCCATTTCAGCGATCACTCCCTCTCGATTGTTCGGCATTGTCTGAACATCGTGGATACATTGTATCAAATGTTTGTTCGTTTGTAAAGGGGTTTTACAAAAAAACTTGAAAAAATTTTGACTATAGCATGGAAGTCTGATATAATAAGGCGTTACACAAAATGGGAAACAATTACTCCATGCCGAAGAGGAAAAATAAAATGCCCAAAGTAAAACTCTCAGAACCAAACATAATATCAACGACCAAAGCGAGCCAGCACGGGACAAGCGAGCCTGAATTCTTATGGTTTCCGTTTTTGCCATTCAAGAAACTAACTGTGTTGCAGGGCGAGAGCGGGATTGGCAAGAGTTCGTTTATTCTGAACATAGCCGCCCTGCTATCCAACGGAGAGTCGATGCCGTTTGAACCGGACGGCAGGGCTTCTGCTCCGGGGAACATACTGTATCTCAATAACGAGGACGACATCGAGGAGGTCATCAACCCTCGCCTGATCGCTATGGGCGCCGCCCTCGACAGATTTCATTTTGTGAACGAGCCGTTTTTGCTGGACAGCGAATGCAAACGGCTCGAAAACACTGTCCGGGAGCTTGCCGTCCGTCTTGTAATAATCGATCCGCTCACGTCATTCCTTGGCAAGAACCATAATATGAACACCGCGCAGAGCGTCGGCAATCTTATGCGGGCGTTGAGCCGCATTGCTTTTTCCACCGGCTCCGCGATTGTCGTGGTGTGTCACTTGACGAAGAATGCCGCCGGAAAAGAAATAGACCGTCATCTCGGATCGTCAGATATTATGAACGCCGCCCGCAGTGTGCTTTCAGCTACCCGAGAAAACGAGGATTGCGATGTTGTGATTGTGAAACACCTGAAAAGTACGCTTGCCAAAAGAGCAAAGCCGTTTTTTTATGAGATTGTCGATAACGGGGTTATTGAATTTATACAGGGGGAAGAAGCAATCTCGGCTACGGATGAGCCGCTCTCATCTACCAAGAAAGAGGTCGCTATAAACACGCTGCAGCAAATACTGTCAAACGGCGCGAAGCCTCAGCCTGAAATAAAGGCGATATTTAAAGGCGTTAATATCGGCTGGCGAACCGTAGAAACGGCGAAAAGCGAACTGGGTCTTGAACAATTTTATGATGAAGACGGTACTTCATATTGGCGCATATAGTCCCGCAAAGTGTCGTTAGTGTTGCGGTACTGTGAATCGACCGAAAACGCTTGATACATATAGCTTTTCACCCACTACCGCAAGACCGCAAGCGAAAACACAGGATATTTTTGCGGTAGTGGTCGAAAACTCAATGAAGTCAATGCTTTTAGCTATTTTTATATGATTTAGAAAAGGGGGCGTCTTATGCCAAAAAGACACGACCACTACTGTAAAATCGGCCAGACATACAAGGCGAACGAGAAATTCAGCGGCAAGGGTCATGCCGCTCATATCTGCAAAATGGAGGTTTAACGCAAGTGGACATTGAACGTTTGGCCACAACTGAAGTCAAAAAGAGGCTTGCTCTTTGCACCGGGCTTTCTCCGTTTATCAGCGAAGGTGATAAAGAGCCTTCTTGGGATGGAAACATTTACGTTTATCCGAACGATAATTGCAGAAAAGCGGAACTCATTGCAAAAGTACCTGTTCAAGTAAAAGGAAAAAAGAAACAGATAAATGCGGACACCTTAAATTTTAGCTTTTCTGCCGAGGTTTCAGATTTAAATAATTATTGGCGTGATGGCGGCGCGATGTATTTTGTAGTTTTGATAAACGGCTCAGATTCATTTGTGTTTTATAAAAGTTTGCTGCCGCTTGATCTTCAACATATTTTGAAAAACATCGGTACGCTGTTGGAAATCATAAGAGCATATGATTCACAAATGCGCAAGGATAGTCAGCTTTTGCAGTTCGCAATTGATGCCGCGGACTTGATATATAAGAAGACAAAAGAATAATTAGTGCTAATAAACAAATTACAAGCAGTAAAGCGGCAGCGAGCGCTATCCAACAATGAGATCGCAGAACTGGTTAAATCGCGCAAGAAGAAAAAACAAGAATCATCTATTCAGTGTGCAATCGCAATCCTTTTGGACGAAAAAGAAGAAGCAAAAAGATTATTCAAAACTCTGTCAAAAAATGAAAGACGCCAAATAACCGATTATCCAATCAACACTTTGTTTAAGCGGTGAACCGACTGACCGCAGAAAGGGAAGCAACAGAACTTCGCCATGGTAGAACTTGCCCTACATATTATAGTAGGCGTGGTGGTTTCTTTGATGGTCATTTCAGAGCACGGCAACAGGAACCTTTCATGACACAATGTTCCTTATGTTTTTACCGTTTCGCGATTTTTCACCATAGCCGCACCGTTCAAAAAATCTTCTAAAACATCCATATAGTGGCACGGATAAACGTCATTTCGGCGTAGCAACTCAATCAACTCCATGACGCTCGTCTCCTCACAGGATAGATCATCCGCTGAAAAAAGCTCCTCGCCCGCATTTTCGCCGCATACCCTGAACCCGTATCCGATGTATGCTTCGCCGCCGTCGTCCGCCACTTTCCGTGATGTAATTTGGAATCCGATTTTTTGTAAATCCATGGCGCAACTACTCATAAATTGAATTTGTGCTACAATTATATGTGAAGTTGTTTCACGGTCAATGGGTCAAATAAAGTTCGTGTGATTACCCATAATTCCCAAAGAGGTTCTGTAAAAAATCGTTGTAGACTTGCGTCGGCAGACCGTATTCGACGCGACCTGTTGTGGGGCGGCGAAAGTAGAGCATCCATGAAAAAATCGTTTGTCGCTTATGAGTAAGATGTTGTTTTTGTCTTGCTTGCCCGCGCTAATCAAGTTTTCCTTGATCGGCGCGGGCGGCTTTAGTTCGTTTTTTGCATCAGATGTGGTTTTTGAAGTCTACAACAACAAAGCTTTCGTACCCTTGTCATCAATGTTTCGGACGGCTGAAATTTAGAAGCTCGCTGTGCTACTGCTTCAATTCAGTGAAGACCCAATCATCTTACTTGATTGACAATATAATTAAACAACCCGGCCTGTACCAACGCATCATAGTCATCCCAGTCAACATCTCCGTCTCCGTCGACGTCTGCTGCCGCCATTTGATACATGTCAAGATTAATATTAAGCCCGCTTAAATAATAGTTCAATAAAACAGCATCCTGTCCATCCGCATTACCATCACGGTTGATATCCCCGAATACGATAACAGTATACTCGTCAATTATCGTTCCGCTGCCGTCCCGGACAATTACCTTCGTGCCTGTTCCTTCACGGTTTCCCGATGAGGGAATCACCTCAACCGTTGCGTCGCCGATAACAGAAATGTTTTGAGATATTCCCCCTGGTTGCATCGCGGTCGGCCTGATCCGTTCTGTAAGGCCGCATATCCACTTTCCGAAAGAAGGGCCATAAGCTCCGGCATCTTTAAAGCTTATTGTTGAGGGAACGTTTGGTACAATTCCTGACCAGCCGTTGTAATCAATAAAATAGGGGGCTTCATAGACTTGTGTCATGTATCCCTCGCACGACACAGCTTCTCTATGAATGTAAGTATAATCCCCTGTGTCAAGTTTTCCGTTTGCGTTAATGTCTCCCGCAAAGTAATAGGGATTCGCAAGTATGTTAGTAGGTCCGCTGATATAGTAATGAACGTTATAAAGATCATCAACCACTATATCTTCGAGAATTGACAAATCGGTGCCGTCTATCGTTCCATCGCCATTCATATCTCCGAACACGATAAAGGTGTATCGCTTGATTTCCACACCGAATTCGTCCAGCACTACGATCTGCGCCCCTGTAGAGACCACTTGATCATATTCATCATAATCAAAAATGTATGTGGCGCCGCCGACTGTGTCGATGTATGTATCAGCATCATATTCGAAAGTAGAATATAACGAATGAGGCGCTAAACCATAGATGATATCTCCGAATTCCGTTTCGATACCGTAGTCGCTACCGAATCGAATGTCAGAACCAAAAGCCGCGATAATATCCGGTCGGGCGGCTACGTTGCTTTTGATGGTGTTTGAACTGGATTGGTCGGTACTCGTAATCTCACAGTAATAAAACTTTGTACTGTCATTCGACGGAAGCGCATACGTATCTTCGGTCGCGTCGTCAATGGGGATGCCGCCAACATTGGAATTTGTTGTGTTGGTATACCACTGATAGGTCAGGTCGAATCCGAGGGCCTCCACAAAAAGATCCGTTACGCCTGAATGTATGTTGCCTACATCTTGAACAATTATCGGAGCTATACCCCATACAGCGTATAACGTGGTATTGGCATCAATTAAAAACATGTCGCTTGGTTGATATTCGGGTACTGTTGCGTTAGCTGAGGTAGACCACCCGAGAAAAATATTGGATGCTTTAGTGGGCACCTTTGACCTTAACTTTAAGTCTATACCATGTTCTTTCAGTTGAGAAGCCAAGTTACCAATTCCGCCATTTACG
>WRED01000049.1 GCA_009779495.1 Oscillospiraceae bacterium
TCATCCGAAACATCATGTCGGTATTGTTCTTTGCTCATAAGCTCAACTCCAAATCAATAACTTTATGAGCTTATATTATCATAAATATATTGCTTTGTCAATCTCATGTCGACACTATCTAAGCAAAATCTGAATTTACCCGCTAATTTCAAAATCGCTAAGTCCCGCTCCGTCAATTCCATTTTATCAAATCCCCCTCCAATACACACTAACTTCATTTTCCCCTTAACTCCCTGTTCCATAGATATGCTACCGCGCCTGCCTTTTATAACTTACATTTACTCACGAAGTAATAGCGGGGTCACGGGTGTTTTTCGCAAAAAAGAGCCGTGACCCCGCTATTACTTTGTGAGTTTATCAGGCTTTGGGCGCGGGCATAGGTTTTGCGCCGTGTCCGTTATGAACGGAACGGGTTTGTTACATGGGGAAAGACAAAAAAGATTATCGGGAAATGATAAAATCCCGGTAATCTTTTAATAACGGACAACTCCATTTTCATACTTATTAGCAACCATTATTTTTATGAAATGGGGGCTTATAAGCAAGTGAAAAAAATCAAAAAAGACACTGTCCCACCAATTAGGGTCATTGTCTTAAACCCGCCGACAACAAAGCACAAAGAAAAAAAGCTGAAAGAGTTAGCCGCATTTTTATCAAAAGAGCTGTCGAAACGTAAAAAGTAAAAAAACATTCTATTTTGCTTAAATAGAAATTGTTCATAAAATTCATAGTTTGTCCATATATCTTTCAAGCGGAAAATTATGTCAACACCTTGTGTATCAAGGGTTTCAGAGCTAATTTGTATCTTTTGCAGTAAGGCCCTCCATACTGTGATATAATAATCTGAGCATATTTCGGGTTCGTGTTTTTGATATTCACCGGATATTGCAATATTTTTTCATAGCTAAACATTAGTTACACCCCTCCATATCCCACGGCCACGGATCTTTCAGCCATTCAACGCCATGACAGCCCTGCATGTCGATACAGCCGAACTTTTCCTCGTATTCCTGCTTCAGCAGCATGTACTCCGATTCAAATTTTTTGCAAAGCGCGAGCATCTGTATATCGGACGGATGCGTGTCGAGGTACAGGTGTATATCAAATATGCGGAACCTCACCGCGCACAGCTTTCTCAGGCACGCTTGTCTGTTCGTCATCTGCGATCACCCGCCGCCAAAAACGGCTTGTCGCAAGCCGGAAAAACGGTTCCCCGATCAAGCGCCATAATCTCGTCATACATGGTCGTGTCGGTCTGGAACGGCACATATGCCATGGCGATAGCCGCGTCGGCGGGAAGCGAGGGCAGCGACATATCGCAGCTGACGCGCTCCCTTTCGTCGAACCTGTAGTACGGACGCTGATTCTGAAAATTGTTTTTTGTCATGTTAAGCTCCTTTACGCTATACGCCTTAACAACCATAAAATCAGCAAAAGCTTTAACATAGGGGTTTTGCGTAATTTTTTGCTATGATTTTAAGGAGTTAAGGAGTATTTATTAGAGCGTGTCGATACGCTCCAAAGGCAACGCCTTTGTCCTATTATATGGCGGGGAGCTCCTTTTTGCTAACATTTAATCAACTTATGAAAAGCTTGTGAAAAGACTTATATAAAACTTGACAATCGGACAAAATTTTTATACAATTCTTTAAGAAGATATGTTATAATCAGACAAATAACTTTAAGGAATGATCGCGACAATGAAAACCAAAGCGGTAAGAATCTACGGCAAAGGCGACCTGCGCCTTGAGCAGTTCGAGCTGCCCGCCATTACCGACGACGAAATTCTCGCGCGGGTGGTGTCCGACAGCATCTGCATGTCGTCCTACAAGGCGGCCTGTCAGGGCGCGGACCACAAGCGTGTGCCCGACGACGTGGCCGAAAACCCCACGATCATCGGCCATGAATTCTGCGGTGAGCTTGTGGATATCGGCAAGAACTGGGCGCACAAGTACAGGGCGGGCGACAGGTTCGTTATCCAGCCCGCGCTCAATTATAAAGGAAGCCTTGACGCGCCGGGATACTCGTACCGATATATCGGCGGCGACGCGACGTACATCGTCATGCCGCGCGAGGTCATGCTCATGGATTGCCTGCTGCCCTTTGACGGCGGAGCGATGTTCGAGGGCTCTTTGACTGAGCCGCTGTCCTGCGTTGTCGGGGCGTTTCACGCGTCGTACCACACTACGCGGGGCAGCTACGAGCATCAGATGGGCATCCTGGAGGGCGGCAAAACGGCGATTCTGGCGGGAGCCGGACCGATGGGACTTGCCGCCATAGACTATATCATCCACTGCGGCCGCAGGCCGTCCCTGCTCGTCGTGACGGATATCGACGCGGACAGACTCGCCCGCGCGGCGGAGCTGCTTTCCCCGGATGAAGCGGCGAAAAACGGCGTCACGCTGATTTACCTCAATACCCGGGACATCGACGCTGAGGCGGAGCTTAAAAGGCTGTCGGGCGGCGGCTTTGACGATGTTTTTGTGTTCGCGCCGGTCGCACCGGTCATAGAGACGGCGGACAGGATATTGGCCGCTGACGGTTGTCTGAACTTCTTTGCCGGACCGAGCGATCCCTCATTTTCGGCGAAGCTGAACTTCTACAACGTGCATTATGCGGCGACTCACGTGGCGGGCACATCAGGCGGCAACGTGGACGACATGCGCGAGTGCCTGCAAATGATCGCGGAGGGCAGGCTCACCCCGTCGATTCTGGTGACTCACGTGGGCGGGCTTGACGCTGTTATCGACACGACGCTGAATCTGCCAAAAATCCCGGGCGGAAAGAAGCTGATCTACACCGGGATAGAAATGCCGCTGACAGCGATTGCGGACTTTGAACGCTTAGGGGAAAGCGACCCGTTTTACGCCGAGCTGCACAGGCTCACGGCGAAAACGAAGGGGCTTTGGAACGCGGAGGCGGAAGCTTTCCTGCTCGATGCTCTCGCAAGGGATTAGGGGTCAGGCGTCAGGGGCGGCTTCGCCGAGGAATCAGGGATCAGGGATTAGGAGCGGTAAGGCGGCGCGGAAAATTTACACAATGCAGGAGGAAAAATGAGAAGGAAAAAGAAGAAAATACTTGAAAAGGATAAAATTAGAATAATAAAGATCAACAAAGAAGCCCTATGGGAATTTATATATGAATCTGTTATAGACAACCTGGAAGAATTTTTTGACATCTCAGACTGTACCACAGTTACCTCCCACTTTGATATTAACTTTGAAAATGGAAACTTCATATGTCTTATTAACAATACTGACGACTTAGCCCGTACCGAACCTGCCAAAGTGCTTCAACTGCCGGAAGAAATTGACTTGGAAAGTCTTCTTAACAATATGGAAGACACTACGGAATCATTATATCAACCTGATAGATTCAAGGAATTTACGATTGATGAAATAAAAGCTTTACAATGCAAAATGAAAAGGGGCGTATAAAATGGCTGTCGGCATAGTCATGCCCAAGGCGGGCATCACCGTAGAGGAGTGCATGATCACAAAATGGATGAAGAGTGTTGGGGATACCGTCGCGGTGGGCGACGTCCTCTTTTCATACGAGACGGACAAGGCGGCCTTCGAGTGCGAGAGCACCGCGTCGGGGGAGCTGCTCGCCGTCTTTTTTGAGGAGGGCGACGAGGTTCCCGTGCTGGTGAACGTGTGCGCCGTCGGCGAAAAGGGCGAGGATTTTTCTGAGCTGCAAGAGTCAAGCGGCAAGAGTCAGGAGGCAGGGAGTGTAGGGCGTGATGCCCCCAGCACGCCGGAAGCGGCAAAGTCCGCCGAATCCGCGCCGGCAGAGAACGCGCCTGAATCCGGCGCAATAAAAATCTCACCGCGCGCGAAAAACCTTGCCGGCAGATTGGGCGCGGACGTATCCGCTGTGAACCCGACCGGGCCTTACGGGCGGATCATCGAGCGGGACGTCAGGGCGGTCATGGCTAGCCGTGGACTTGGCGGGCAGGTTGCCGCGCCGCAAACGCCGCCTGAATCAACCGTCTTTGGCGAATACGAGGACGCGGCCATGCCGAAGATACGGCGGATCATCGCGAAGGCGATGGGCGAGTCGCTGTCACAAATCCCGCAGCTTACGCACCACCACGCCTTTGACGCCGCGAACATCCTTGAGCTGCGCAAAACGTTTAAGGCGGACGGCGTGAACATCACGCTCAACGACATGGCGCTGTACGCCGTGTCGCGTGTGCTTCCGCGGCACCCCGATTTCAACGCGCATTTGATAGACGGGCAGACCGTGCGCAGGTTCAAAAACGTACATCTGGGGATCGCCATCGACACGCCGCGCGGACTCATGGTGCCGGTGCTGCGGGACGCGGACCGGAAGTCGCTTTCGGAGATCGCGGTGGAGGCGAAGCTGCTGGCCAAACAGGCGCAGGATGGCTCCGTAAACCCTGACCTGCTGACGGGGGGCACGTTCACGGTGTCGAATCTGGGCGTACTGGGCGTCGAGATGTTCACGCCGGTGATATATCCGCCGCAGACCGCGATTTTAGGCGTGTGCAATATAACGATAAGGCTCAAAATGATGAACGGCGAGCCGAAGCCGTATCAGGCGATGGGCCTGTCTGTCACATACGACCACCGGGTCATCGACGGCGCGCCCGAAGCGAGGTTTGCGGCTGACCTGTGCGCATTTTTGGAGAATTGTATAGAAAATATAGAGGAGTGATCAATCGTATGGCAAAATATGAGAGCAGCTTTATCGGCAATTTTCAGGAGTTTCTTGGCATTTTGGACAACGGCATCAAGGGCAGGAGCATATCCGCGACGCTTGAGGACAGCAGTTATTTTCGAAGCGGCGGGATTCAGTGCGCGGTCCGCGTGTACGAGCGGTACAGCTATATGGGCGGCAACCGTGTCAGTCTGAACGTCACGCTTTTGGGTGACGGCGGACAACTGTTTTTGTCGGCGATCACTTCGGGCGGCAGCAAGGCGGTGTTCTTCAAAATAAACACCCTGGGCGAAGAAGCGTTTTTGCAGCACATTGTCGATATCACGGAAAAATACAGGAGAAAGTAGGCGCATGTGATGGATAGATTCGATCTCATCGTATTGGGCGGCGGGCCGGCCGGGTATTTAGGCGCGGAGCGTGCCGCGCGGGGCGGCTTGTCGGTCGCCGTGTTTGAAAAAAAGGCGCTGGGCGGCGTATGTCTCAACGAGGGCTGCATCCCGTCGAAAGCGCTGCTGAATTCCGCGAGGATCTGCGACAGCGCGAGGTCCGGCGCGAAATACGGCGTGAACGTGGCCGGTGCGGAGATCGACCACGCGGCCGTCGTCGCGCGGAAAAACAAGGTGGTAAAGACGCTTGTTTCGGGCGTTTCGATGAAGCTGAAAAAAGAGAATGTGACGGTCGTCGAACAGGCTGCCGTGATCGCGGGCCGTGACGCGGAGGGCTTCACGGTGCTCGCGGGCGGAGACACCTACCGCGCGGACAAACTGCTCATCGCCGCAGGCTCAATTCCGATCATCCCGGAGATTCCCGGACTCGTGCGGGGACTGGAGAGCGGTTTTTGCCTGACAAACCGGGAGGTCCTCGACCTCGAAAAAGCGCCCGCGAGCCTTGTTGTGATCGGCGGCGGAATCGTCGGGCTGGAAATGGCATCGTACTTCAACTCCGCCGGCGCGAAGGTCACGGTCATTGAGATGATGGACAAAATCGCGGGGCCGGCCGAAAGAGAAATATCGGAAATCCTGATGAAAAATCTCAAAAAAAGCGGAATTAACTTCAAGCTGTCCTGCCAAGTGACGGCCGTCGGTGACGGCGAAATCACTTATGAGGAGAAAGGTGAAGCGAAAGCGCTCACGTGCGAAAAGGTTCTGCTGTCTGTGGGACGCAAGCCGGTCATTGACGGAATAGGGCTTGACAGCATCGGCGTTTACACGGAAAACGGCGCGGTCGTGACCGACGGGCAAATGCGCACGAACATCCCCGGCGTGTACGCGGCCGGAGACGTGAACGGCAAGTCCATGCTGGCCCACACGGCGTACCGCGAGGCTGAGGTCGCGGTGAACCATATGCTGGGAAAAAAGGATGTAATGCGCTACGACGCGATTCCGTCCGTGATATACACAAATCCCGAGGCGGCGTGGGTCGGCGAGACGCCGGAGAGCGCGGCAGAAAAGGGAATCGCCGCCAAGACGGTCAGCATTTCCATGCGCATGAGCGGGCGGTATCTGGCAGAGACGGAGGGCGGCAACGGCATCGCGAAGCTCGTCGCGGACGAAAAAAACAACTGCCTGATCGGCGTGCACCTTGTTGGGAGCTACGCGTCTGAGATGATTTACGGCGCGGCGCTGATGCTGGAGACGAAGCTGAATGTTGAGGCGCTGAAGGAGCTTGTGTTTCCGCACCCGACGGTGAGTGAGGTTATACGGGAAGCGCTGTTTGAAGTTTAGAACCTTGTAAAATGTATACCGTGAAAGGAATTATTATATATGCCTAAAAGTTTATTCGTAAACCCTGCCGAAGTTTTGTCACAAAGCCAAATCGCATTCCACCCAATCCCCGTCAACGCCTACAATAAATTCCCCGCCGACGAGCTTCCCAATTTCGGTGCCGACAACCTCGTGCGCATCTACCGCGATATCACAATCTTGCGCGAGTTCGAGTCCATGCTCATGGACATCAAGACGCGCGGCGCATATAACGGCGTCGAGACGACGTATCCCGGCCCGGCGCATCTCTCGCTGGGGCAGGAGGCCGCCGCCGTGGGCGAGGCGTACCTGCTGAATACGGACGACTTCATTTTCGGCAGTCACCGAAGCCACAGCGAGATTTTGGCCAAGTCCCTGTCGGCGATAGAAAAGCTGTCCGACGCCGAGCTTATGAGGATCATGGAGGAGTTCTTAGGCGGCAGGATTTTGCGCACCGTCGAGAAGCTGAACAAGCCCGCGACGGTCAAAGAGCTTGCCATTGAGTTCATCATCTACGGCGCGCTCGCGGAGATTTTTGCCCGGGAAAACGGCTTCCATAAGGGGCTTGGCGGCTCAATGCACGCGTTTTTCCTGCCTTTCGGCGTCTACCCGAACAACGCCATCGTGGGCGGTTCCGCTCCCGTGTCCGTCGGCGCGGCGCTTTATAAAAAATGCAACGGCAAAAATGGGATCGTCGTGTGCAATATCGGCGACGGTTCGCTGGGCTGCGGTCCCGTGTGGGAGTCGCTGAACTTCGCGGCGATGGCGCAGTTCACCACGCTATGGGAGGAAAACAGGCGCGGCGGTATGCCGATTATCTTCAATTTTTTCAATAACGGTTACGGCATGGGCGGACAGACGCGCGGCGAAACCATGGCCTACGACATGCTGGCCCGCGTCGGCGCCGGCGTTTCGCCGACGCAGCTTCACGCCGAGCGCGTAAACGGCTTTGACCCGCTTGCGGTGATCGACTGCTACAGGCGCAAAAAGGCGCTTATAGAAAACGGCGAGGGCCCCGTTTTGCTGGACGTGCTGACGTACCGTTTCAGCGGGCATTCCACCTCCGACCAAAACGCCTACCGCTCAAAAGAGGAGATCGAGGCATGGCGCGAGCTTGACCCGATCGTGACGTACCGCAAGGCGCTTGTTGACGCGGATATCGCGCCGGACGTGCGGTTCGACGGGATTCTTTCAGAAACGGCGGAGCGCATGACCCGGATCTGCAAGTGGGCGTCCGACGCGAATATATCGCCGTATATCGACTTAAAGAAGGATTTTTACGCGGTAGAGCGGCTCATGTTCTCGAATGAAAGGGCGGAAAAGCTCGGCGACAGGCCCCCCGAGGCTTTGACGGCAAAGGCGGATTGCGCCGCTTATAAAAAGATACGCGACAAAATCCGCGCGGCTTCGGTGGACGGAAAGCCGACGCCGAAGCTCAGGCTTTACAATATCCGCGACGCGATTTCCGAAGCGCTGATCGACAAATATTACGAGGATCCGACGCTCATTTCTTACGGAGAGGACGTGCGAGACTGGGGCGGCGCGTTTGCGATTTACCGCGACATGGCCGAGTCGATTCCCTATTCCCGGCTGTTCAACGCGCCGATCTCCGAGGCGGCCATCGTCGGCTCGGCGGTGGGCTACGGGCTGTGCGGCGGCAGGGCGGTGGTCGAGCTGATGTACGCCGACTTCATAGGCCGCGCGGGGGACGAGATTTTCAACCAGCTGTCCAAGTGGCAGGCCATGAGCGCGGGCATCCTGAAAATGCCGGTGGTTCTGCGGGTGTCGGTCGGCTCGAAGTACGGGGCGCAGCATTCGCAGGACTGGGTGGCTTTATGCGCCCACGTTCCGGGACTCAAGGTGTGTTTCCCGGCGACGCCCTGGGAGGCAAAGGGGCTGCTGGCCGCCGCGCTGAACGGCACTGATCCCGTCGTGTTCTTCGAGAGCCAGCGCATATACGACATGGGCGAGCAGTTCAGGCCTCAGGGCGTTCCCGCGGAGAATTATGAGATCAGCTTCGGCGATGTGAACGTGGTGAGAACAGGCGGCGACCTGACGATCCTCACGGTCGGTGCGACGCTTTACAGAGCCGTTGAAGCGGCGAAAATACTGGAGGAAAGGTACGGCGTTTCGGCGGAGGTGATCAACCTGCACAGCCTTGTGCCGCTTGATTATACGAGGATCGTGGAGTCGGTGGAAAAGACGGGCAAGGTGGTGCTTGCGTCCGACGCGTGCGCGAGAGGCTCGTTCCTCAATGACGTGGCTCGCAACATCACGGAGCTGTGCTTCGACTCGCTGGACGCGCCGCCGGCCGTCGTCGGCGCCCGGAACTGGATTACGCCGCCGTTTGAGTTCGATGAGGACTTCTTCCCGCAGGCCGGGTGGATCATCGACGCGGTGCATGAGAAGCTCATGCCGCTCAGAGGGCACAGGCCAACGGCGAATTTTACGCCTGTGGAGCAGATCAGAAGGGCGAAAAACGGAGTTTGACGGTGAGAGAAAGGCGCATATAGCGGTTCCGCATGGCATAGGCAATTAAAGATTTAGCTCTCAGCGGGTTGACCGTTGAGAGCCTTTTTTTGTGCACGAACCATATATCTTACTCATATAATGGGATGTATAGAATTTTTCTCCAAGAGAAAGGACGGATGAAAACGGATATGAACAAAGCGGTTATCATCGGCGGCGACGAACGCCAGATATATATGGCAGGGTATTTTAACGGGCACGGCTTCCGGCCGGAGCTGTACGGCTTTGACCGTTACCGCAAAAGTGGCGGAAGATTCTGCGTCGGAGACCTTGAGACGGCGATCAAGGGAGCGGAGATCGTGATCCTGCCGATCCCGGCCAGTCTCGACGGGGGCATCACGGTGAACGCGCCGTATTCGGACAGCACGATAACGTTCGACAGCCTGATACGCCTGATCGACCCGGACAAAGCCGTGTTCGCGGGCATGATGAGCAAGACAATGCGTTCCGTGTTTTTCAAAAAGGGTGTGCGCGTGTACGACTATGCCGACCGTGACGAGTTCACCATACGCAACGCCGTTCCCACCGCCGAGGGCGTCGTCGAGATCGCGATAAGCAAGCTGCCGACGACGATCAAAGGCTCAAAGGTGGCGGTGACAGGGTACGGCAAAACAGGAAAAGCCGTCGCGAAGTCCATGGGCTCTTTGGGCGCTTTTGTCACGGTGGCGGCGCGGAAATGCAGCGACGTGTCCCAGGCCGACAACGACGGTCACACGGGTATCTACCTCAGGGAACTGTACAAGTGCGCCTGGGAATTTGACGTCTTGGTCAACACAGTGCCGGCCGTTGTGGCGGACGAAAAGGTGCTGAAAAACCTGCGGCCCGACTGCCTGATACTTGAGATAGCGTCCGCCCCCTACGGCGTGGACATGAACGCGGCCAAGGCGCTTGGCCTGGAGGTCGTCATCGCGGGCTCGCTGCCCGGGAAGTGCGCGCCGAAAAGCGCCGGAATCATTATCAGCGAAACGATACTTAACATCATAAAGGAGGGGAGCGAATGAGCGGGCTGACAGTCGGCTTTGCCATTTGCGGCTCATTTTGTACATTTTCAAAGGTGCTTCCCGAAATAAGAAACCTGGTTGAAAAAGGAATCGAAGTTGTACCCATCATGTCGGAAACGGCGTACAGTACGGATACACGCTTTGGAAATGCAAAAAAATTTGCTGAGGAGGTAGAAAAATTATGTGCGAAAGATGTTATCCATACAATAACGCAGGCCGAGCCAATAGGACCGAAAAAGCTTTTAGACATTTTGATCATCGCGCCATGCACCGGGAACACGATTGGAAAGCTGGCGAGTGGGATAAACGACACGGCTGTGACGCTTGCCGCAAAGGCGCATTTGAGAAATTTACGCCCGATTTTGATCGGCGTTTCAACGAACGACGCGTTGTCTGCCGCAGCTGCAAACATTGGTAGACTCATGAACAGCAAGAACGTCTACTTCATACCCATGAGCCAGGACGACAGCGCAGGAAAGCCCAACTCGATGGTTGCGGACTTCACGCGGACGCATGAGGCCATGACGGCGGCGATGGACGGCAGGCAATTGCAGCCTGTATTAGGGATCATTTGACAACAAAGCAAAAAGCGACGGGAGATCCCGCCGCTTTTTTTGTTCGCAACTTAACCCTTAAGCCTATACGGCACGGGTAACCTTGCCTGAGCGCAGACAGCGCGTACAGGCGTAAACACGTCTGGGCGAGCCGTCAACGACGGCCTTGACACGCTTGACGTTGGGCTTCCACATCTTGTTGGAGCGCCTGTGTGAATGGGAGACTTTTATGCCGAAAGAAACGCTCTTTCCGCAGTATTCGCACTTTGCCATATGCTGGTACCTCCTTGTCTATCATAGACCGCAGTGATAAAGTAACCTGATTGAATCAGTAGCTACTTTACACACAGTTTGACTATAAATTCATCGCGAAAAATATATTAACAGATTTAAGCGTAAAAAGCAAGTCCTTTTTACATTTTTACAGAAAAATTTTTTACACAGACGCTTTTTACCTTGAAATTTCCCGTGATAAGCGGTATAATAAACAATCAAGTATACTCGCGGGAGGCCGTACATGCAAAAAATGATGTCCTATATGCGCTCGGCGATGGAGCGGTATCAGATGATAGAGGACGGCGACCGCGTGGCCGTGGGGCTGTCCGGCGGCAAGGATTCCGTGGCGCTGCTGTATTGCCTGGCTAAAATGCGCGCTTTCTACCCGCACAGCTTTGAGCTTTTCGCGGTCACGCTGGACATGGGCTTCGGCGGGGAGATCACGGATTATTCACTGCTTGAGGAGCTTTGCGAAAGCATCGAAGTACCGTATGTCATTAAGCGCACGGAGATCGGCACGGTCATTTTTGACATACGCCGTGAGAAAAACCCGTGCAGCCTGTGCGCCCGGATGCGGCGGGGCGCCCTCCACGACGCGGTGAAAGAGCTGGGCTGCAACAAGCTCGCCCTTGGTCACCATATGGACGACGCTGTTGAAACTTTCATGATGAACCTGCTCAACGAGGCGCGTATCGGTTGCTTTTCGCCGGTCACGTACCTGTCGCGCAAGGATATCACGATGATACGCCCGATGGTTTTTGCCCGGGAAAGCGACTGCGCCAGAGTGGTTCGCAGAGAAAGTCTGCCAATTGTCAAAAGCAAGTGCCCGGCTGACGGCGCGACGGAGCGGCAGAGAGTCAAAACGCTGCTGTCCATGCTTGAACGGGATTACGGCGGCGTGAGGGACAAGCTTCTGGGCGCGATGCAGCGGGCGAATCTGGATGGGTTTTAATCAATGGATAGAGGTATTCAATCAAGAGTGGAGAGCAAATGGACAAGGAATTGTTTTATCAGGCATGTGAGAAAGTCAAAAACAACAGCCGTACCCCAAATGGTATAGGCACGTTGGGCGAAAAGACCCTGCACGCGGTTCTGAAGCATTATTTTGAGCCGTACGCCGGCAGTCATGAAGTAAAAATCGAAAAATATATCGCGGATATCGTCGGAGAAAACGGCATCATTGAAATACAGACAGGCGGCTTTGACAAGCTGCGCAATAAGCTGACGAGCTTTTTGGAGGTATCGTCCGTCACGGTCGTCTATCCCGTCGCGTCAACAAAATGGCTTGTCTGGATAGATGAGTCAGGCGAATTGACTAAAAGGCGTAAAAGCCCTAAAAAGGGAAACCCATGTGAAATCTTCTTTGAGCTGTATAAAATAAAGCCGTTGCTCTCCCACGAAAACCTGCGGCTTTGCGTTGTGATGCTCGATGTTGAAGAATACCGCGTTTTGGACGGCTGGAGCAAGGATAAAAAGAAAGGCTCGTCACGCTATGAGCGTATACCGGTCGGCATTGTTGACGAAATTCACATAAACGGCGTGTCGGATTACAAAAGGCTGATTCCAGAGAACCTGCCCGGTGAGTTTACGGTCAGAGACTTCAAAAAAGCGTCGGGGACAAGCTTGCGCGGCGCGGGACTGGCGCTGAATGTGTTGAACGATGTCGGCGCGGTACGGCGCGAAGGCAAGATAGGCAACGCTTTTGTTTACAAAATCACTGATATATAGTCGAATCACTTAAAAATTGGAGGTTGTCATGAAATACGCTGTCATATTATACGATGGAATGTCCGACTATCCCGTCCCGGCCTTGGGAGGCAGGACGCCTATGGAGCTGGCGCGCAAGCCCGTTTTCGACGCGCTGGCGCGCAGGGGCGAGGTCGGGCTTGCGAAAACCGTGCCCGACGGGCTCAAGCCGGGCAGCGACATCGCCAATTTGAGCGTGCTGGGCTACGATCCGAAGCTGTACCACAAGGGACGTTCGCCGCTGGAGGCCGCGAGCCTGGGCATACGCATGGCGCCGGACGACGTCGCGCTGCGCTGCAATCTGGTTACACTGAGCGATGAAGCGGACTACGGCGATAAAACGATGCTGGACTACTCCGCCGGGGACATCAGCAGCGAGGAAGCGGCGATGATCATAGAGACGGTGCAGGCGCGTTTCGGTGACGAAACTTTCGCGTTCTACCCGGGCGTCAGCTACCGCCACTGCCTTATCGTGCATGGCGGGACTGTCGATTTGGGCAAAATGACGCCGCCGCACGATATCTCCCAAAAAGTGATCGGCGGGTATCTTTCCGATCACCAAAGCGCCGCGCCGCTTGTACGGATGATGCGCGAAAGCTATGAGCTGCTGAAAGATCACCCCGTCAACAAAAAGCGCGTTTCACAGGGGAAGCTCCCGGCCAACTCCGTGTGGTTTTGGGGCGAGGGCACGTGCACGGAATTGCCGTCGTTTCAGTCGGTGTCCGGCCTGAAAGGCGCGGTCATTTCGGCTGTCGACCTGATGCGCGGCATCGGATTTTTAGCGGGCATGAATACGCCGAAAGTCGAGGGGGCGACGGGCTACATCGACACGAACTTCGAGGGCAAGGCGCGCGCCGCCGTAGAGGAGTGGAAAAACGGCTGTGACTTCGTATATATCCACATCGAGGCGCCCGACGAATGCGGGCACAGGGGCGAGCCGGAAAACAAGGTGCGTTCCATCGAGCTGATAGACGAGCGCTTCCTGCCGATCATACTAAAGTACTTGCGGGATCAGGGCGATTTCAGGCTGATGATCCTGCCCGACCATCCGACGCCGCTTACGACCATGACGCACGCGTCCGATCCCGTGCCGTATATGATCTACGACAGCGCCCGGGAAAGGGACAGCGGCGTGGCGTCGGTCAACGAGCGGACGGCGGCGGAGACGGGCGTGTTTGTGGAGCAGGGGACGGAGCTTATGAAAAAATTATGCTGTTTTTGACCTTATGTTGACGTAAGGTTTTATTGTATCAAGCAACAAAACCCCACCGCCCCTGCGGGGCACCTCCCCTTGCAGGGGCGGTGGGGTTAAAAAAGCGGTTAGACATAGAAGCCGCACCGCGCGAAAGGAAATATCAATGCCGAAGAAGAAAAATAATGAACAAGTCCCGCGCGACGCAACCGCCGGCCTGCTGAAAAACACCCACATCCTGGGCGCGGGCGAAGTAGTCGAGCAGCGCATCACCGATACGCTGGAGATCAACTTCATGCCCTACGCCATGAGCGTGATCATGTCCCGCGCCATACCCGAGATCGACGGGTTCAAGCCGTCGCACCGCAAGATCCTGTACACCATGTACAAGATGGGCCTGCTGACGGGGCCGCGCTCGAAGTCCGCGAACATCGTCGGGCGCACGATGCAGCTGAATCCCCACGGCGACGCGGCCATATACGAAACCATGGTGCGCCTGTCACGGGGCTATGAGGCGCTTCTGCACCCGTTCGTGGACTCAAAGGGCAACTTCGGCAAGGCGTATTCGCGTGACATGCAGTGGGCGGCGGCGCGGTATACCGAGGCAAAGCTGGACCCCATCTGCAACGAGCTTTTCTCTGATATCGACAAGGAAACCGTCGATTTCGTTGACAACTACGACAACACCATGAAAGAACCGGCGCTGCTGCCGGTGACGTTCCCGTCCGTGCTGGTCAACGCCAACACGGGCATCGCCGTGGGTATGGCCAGTTCGATATGCCCGTTTAACCTGCGCGAGGTATGCGAAACGACTACGGCTCTGATCCGCGACGAGGAGCATAACGTCGCCGACACGCTCAAGGCGCCCGACTTTATCGGCGGCGGGCAAATACTGTATGACCGCGGGGCCATCGAGGAAATCTACCGCACGGGGCGCGGGGGCATACGCGTGCGCGGAAAATACACCTACGACAAGCCGAACAACTGCGTCGATATCACGCAGATACCGCCCACGACGACGGCCGAGGCCATCATCGACAAGGTGATCGAGAAAGTCAAGTCCGGGGCCATCAAGGAGATCAGCGATATCCGCGATGAGACCGACCGCAATGGGCTAAAAATTACCATCGACTTAAAGCGCGGCGTTGACGCGGACAAGCTAATGCAAAGGCTTTTCAAGATGACGACGCTGGAGGACACTTTTTCCTGTAACTTCAACGTGCTCATCGGCGGCAACCCGCAGCTTTTGGGCGTTCGGGAGCTTTTGCTCGAGTGGATCGCCTTTCGGACGGAATGCGTGCGCAGGCGCGTTTATTTCAACCTGCGAAAGGCCCAGGACAGGCTGCATCTGCTCAAGGGGCTTGCGAAGATTCTGCTTGACATCGACAAGGCCATCAGGATCATACGCGGGACGAGCGAGGAGAGCGAGGTCGTCCCGAACCTCATGATCGGGTTCATGATTGATGAGCTTCAGGCGGAGTACGTGGCGGAGATAAGACTTCGGCACCTCAACCGTGAATACATCCTCAAACGCACCGAGGACATCGAGCGGCTGACGAAGGAAATCGCGGAAATGGAGGATATCTTAGGCTCAAAGACGAAGGTCAGGAAGATCATCATCGACGAGCTTGAGACCGTCGTCAAGAAGTACTCGAAGCCGCGCGTGAGCGGGATCATCTATGCCGCCGACGCGCCCGAGGCCGAGGATCTGCCCGCCGCGCCGTCCTACCCGGTGACGCTGTTCTTCACGAGGGAGGGCTACTTCAAAAAAATCACGCCCCAGTCGCTGCGCATGAGCGGGGAGCAGAAGCTCAAGGAGGGCGACGAGATTCTCCTGACCGTTGAGTCAAACAATGCGGATGAGCTGCTGTTTTTTACGAACATGTGCCAGGTATACAAGTCGCGCGTGTCGGACTTCGGCGACTCTAAGGCGAGCGTTTTGGGCGACTATGCCGCGTCGGAGCTGGCGATGGACCCGGGCGAGACGGCGATATATATGGTTGCGCTTACAAAATATACCGGGTACATGCTGTTCTTCTTTGAAAACGGCAAGGCCGCGAAAGTGGACATGGCGTCCTACGAGACGAAAACCAACCGCAAAAAGCTGATCAAGGCGTATTCGGATAAGTCAACCCTGGCCGCCGTCAAGTATATCCCGGAGGACTGCGAGCTTTTGGTGACGTCGTCGGCCGGGAGACTGCTGCTGCTGAACACCGGCGCGATCTCTCCGAAAACCACGAAAGACACCGCCGGAGTCGCGGTGATGACGCTGAGAAAAGGCCACCGCGTCATAGGCGTGCGGGAGTACAGGGAGGGCGAGTTCCAGAAGCCCTACAGATACCGTACGAAGAATTTGCCGTCGGCGGGGACGACGCTCGCGGCGGAGGACGCGGGGGAACAATTGACAATGCAGAATGAATAATCAGCGGTCGTTTAAAAAATTTTCCCCCTTGCTTCTCCGCGCGTTTTTAAGTAGAATGATACCAGCAAAGCAAGGGGGAGTTCACCATGAAATACCGCAACGCCGCCGAGCGCCTGCCCGCGTGTCTGCTTGCGGAATTACAGCGGCACGCGCCGGGCGAGTTGCTCTATGTCCCGGCAAAACAGCGGCAAACCTGGGGCGAGATACACTACAGCCTAACGGTGGAAGAATTCAACAATAGCAAATAATGCTAAAATAAAAGAATCGGTCGGCATGTGGATAATAGACCTCCTCGGAAACTACTCACGGCGGCGTAAACGGTCTTTTTTCCGTCCTGCCGCGCAAAAAATGCTCGCAATAAACAAATTATTCCTGCGCTTTTTTACTTGCGGGACGAAAAAA
>WRED01000050.1 GCA_009779495.1 Oscillospiraceae bacterium
CGCTTTTACTGTTTCCCACTCGCCATCTGTTATTTCGTATCGTCTGATATTCGCTGTCATTTATTATCACCCTTGCTCAGTATACCACATCTTGTGCATTTTGTCTTTATCGAACACACTCTAATCCCGATTATGAAACCTTCAAAAAATGGGGCAAAAAGCTTTGATATATGGGGTTTTGCGCAGATTTTTTGCAAAGCTTTTAATGAGGGATTAGTATTATGCCCCCTGATTCTTCGCAAATTGTAAAATCTATATAAAGTTTTTGTATAATTTCTATGTTTCCACTTGAAAATCCCATCAATATGTAGTATAATTACAGTTGTAAAGGTATAATGTTGTCAGTCTTTGCTGTAATAATTATAATGATTAAGGAGGTTTTTGTGAAAATGAAACGCTTAAAATGGTTTCTGACCGCTTTTCTCGTTTTTGCGGTGCTGGCCGCCGGCACTCCGCTTTTCGGGGGTGATATTCCGCCCCTTTTCGGCGGCGGGCTGTTCGCTAAGGCCGAAACCGCAAACGGTTACGAGTTCAGCATTACAGGTACGAACGCGACGATCACAAAATTTATCGGTTCGCAGACATCGAATTTTACAATACCCGACACCCTTGGCTCGTATAAAGTTGTGGAAATAGGGGCTAGCGCGTTTGCGGGCAAGACCGCAATAAAAAATCTCATCATACCCGAGTCTGTCGAAACGATAGGCAACTCCGCGTTTTCCGGGTGTACGGGATTGACAAGCGTAACGATCGGCGATTCGGTTACCAAAATCGGGGACAGCGCTTTCGCGGGCTGCTCCGCTTTGGAGGAGATCACGATACCGGGCGCCGTGACGTCGGTCGGCGCGAAAGCTTTCGAAAATTGTACGGCGCTAAAAAAGGTGACGGTCGGCAGCAAGGTAACCTCCCTGAACGGGCAGATGTTCTCCGGCTGCTTGGCGCTGACGACATTCGCCGTCGCCTCCGGCTCAAACAGCTTTGCTGTCTCGGACGGTATGCTGCTGTCGAAAGATCAGAAGAAGCTCATCATTTATCCGCCCGGAAAAACCGCGTCGTCGTTTACCGTGCCGTCAACGATAAATGCGCTGGAGCAAAACAGCTTTGTCGGCTGCAAAAACCTCCGCGACCTGACCGTGCCCGCCAGCGTGACGAGTCTCCATTCAAACTCAATAAGCGGTTGCTTCACGACTGTAGTGCACACCACGGAATCATCTCCCGCCGAGAATACTCTTAACTCATCCGGCGCGAGAAGCCAGTTTGCCGCGCTGAAAGTGACGGGGTCCAGGGCGAAGTTCGAGATACAGAACGTCATGTTCCCGGCGGGCAGCACCGTCACCGTGACGGTCAGTATAGTAAACAATCCCGGAATTGACTCCGCCGAATTTACGGTCTATTACGGCACGGCGCTGAACAGCAAACTAACCCTTGACAAGGTCGAGGACAAAGGTCTGCTGAAAGGCTTTTCGTATACGGATAGTTCGCTTTTAGGTACATGCGCGATAACATATTCGGGGACAAAAACCAACGTGACGACAAACGGCGTGGTGCTTACGCTGACTTTCAAAATGAAAGATGGGTTTACATCCGGCTCGACGCCGCTGACATTCCTGTCCATCCCTGCCCCTATAGCCAAAAACGCGAACGGCGACTCCATCAGCTTTATGACAAATGACGGCAGCGTCTCCGTCGGGACGGCGACCTCGACCCGCAAGCCCGGCGACGTGAACGGCGACGGAGTGGTTGACGCGGCGGACGGAATCCTCCTGACGCGATATGTCGCGGGGTGGAAAAATGTCACGATAGTCGCGGCGAACGCCGACGTCAACGGGGATGGTAAGGTTGACGAGACGGACGCGGTCATTCTGAAACGGTATTTAGCGGGCTGGCCGAATGTAACATTGAAGTAATCATTTTTAAAAAGGGGTTTTTATTTAATATGAAAAAGAGAATATTCAGCATATTCATGGCGGCTCTGCTGTGCGTTACGCTCGTATCGGTGGCGGCGGTGTTCAATGTCAGCGCAGCCGGTACGGGAAAAGTTTCAATGGGCAGCGCTTCCGGCGCGAAAGGCGAAACAGTTACCGTGAGCGTAAGTCTTTCCGAAAATCCGGGACTAATACAAATGACTCTGAATGTGGGCTTTGACTCTTCCAAGGTGGAGCTTGTGGGCGTTTCCAACGGAAGCGTGCTCCAGGGCTATGGTTCAAGCGCTGACTATTCGGGGAGTTCTTTCAGGCTGTACTGGTCTGACGATTTGGCGACCTCTAACAACACAGGCAACGGAACAGTCGCGACAATGACTTTTAAAATTGTCGGCGATATTTCCGGCTCAACGCCGATAAGCGTTTCCGGCAGCGCGCTGGACAAGGATCTGGGTTCGGTAAGCGTTTCGGCTTCCGGCGGCAGCATATCCGCGAAGAGCTCGTCATCATCCTCGTCGTCCTCGTCATCCTCTTCTTCATCCTCAACCTCAACCTCGACGACGAAGCCGAGCACGACGAGTACGACCAAAAGCTCAACAACGACGACGACCCGCCGCCAGACTACAACAAGTACAACCACATCGACGACATTCAATTACTACGAAACGACTGAATCCACGACCGAGTACGATTACAACTATTGGAATACATGGACGTATCCGAATTTCAACACCACGGAGTCTGAAACGGAGACAACCACCGAACTAAAAGAGGACGAGAGCGGGCTGTCCAAAAACAAGGCGATCATAATTGTGCTGATCATCTGCCTGTTGATAGTCGGCGCCGCTGTTGTGATCTCCGTTGTGCGGAAAAAGAGATAAACTAAGTTAAATTAAATCTAAGTCAACAAGCCCGATGAAGCGGTTCGTCGGGCTTGTTGACTATATCGGGAGATATTATTTATGCAGCCTTACGCCGTTTTTATTGACCTCGACGGTACGCTGATCTGCGGCAGCTATACCCCATCACGGGAGAACCTCCTCGCGATCGACCGCGTTCGCGCCCTCGGGCACAAGGTGTTCATCAATACGGGGCGTTCCGCCGCGAACATACCGCCGGAGATCATGACTCATGCGGCGCGGTTTGACGGCATCGTTTCCGGCAACGGGAGCCATGTTTCGCTGGGTGGGGAGGTGATACGCTCCGTATGCTTTTCCGAAGCGCTGCTCAACAGGCTTTGCGACTACTTTTTTGAAAATCCCGGGGACAGCGTGCTGTTCGAGGGTACGCGGGAGCTGTTCGCCATTCAGTGGGATGATTTCGCTTTCAGCAATATAAATCCCAAAAAGGTGACCCGAGAAAACGACTTCAGGACGGCGTACCGCGGCGCGGAGATTTCCACCGTCGCCATCGAGGGAAGCGTGACGCGGCGGTTTAAGGAGACTTTTCGGGATGAGCTGACGATCTTTGACTTCGACGGCTATGCCGATTGCGCCATAAAAGGCTGTGACAAGGCTGTGGGTATGGAGGTTGTGCTGAAAGCGGCGGGCATTCCGCTTGAAAGGGCGATAGCTATCGGCGACGGCGCGAACGACGGACCGATGCTCGCGCTCGCCGCCATAGGCGTCGCGATGGGTAACGCGGCTCAGGAGCTGAAACGTATCGCGGACGACGTGACCGTGACGAACAGAGAGCACGGCGTGGCGAGAACGCTGGAAAAATATTTGATGGATTTATGAACGTATAAATAAAAAAGCCGCCCTAAATTATGAGACTTGGGCGGCTTTTGCTTTGTTTTTCTAAAAACCTATTGAAAAACCGCCGGAACCTTGGTATACTTTATGTGGAATAAAAGCGTGGAGGAAGTTATGGACAACATTCCCGTATATTTTTTCCATCAGGGAACGAACAGCAAGGCGTATGAATATATGGGCGCGCATGTATGCGCCGACAGCTCCGTTGTGTTCAGGGTCTGGGCACCGCACGCGCTGTCGGTCAGTGTCGTCGGCGGCTTTAATGAGTGGGACGCGCAAAAAAATCCGCTTCGGAAAATCAGTCAGGACGGCATATGGGAGGGCCACGTAAACGGCGTAAAACGTTTTGACGTCTACAAGTTCAGCATAAAGACCAAGTCGGGCAAAACAATACTCAAGAGCGATCCCTATTGCTTTCACGCCGAAACGCGTCCGGGAACGGCGTCGAAATTCTATGACCTGAGCGGCTATGACTGGCAAGACAGCGGCTGGCTCGCGCGGCGAAAAAATACCAAAATCTACGAAAGTCCCGTGAATATATACGAGGTGCACGCGGGCTCGTGGATGCTGTACGATGACTTCAATTTCCTGTCCTACCGCGCCTTGGCCGATAAGCTGATTCCCTACGTCAGCGAGATGGGCTACACGCACATTGAGCTGATGCCGCTGAACGAGTACCCCTATGACGGCTCGTGGGGCTATCAGGCGACGGGCTATTACGCGCCGACCTCGCGCTACGGCGAGCCGTTCGACTTCATGTATTTTGTGGATAAATGCCACGAAGCGGGAATCGGCGTCATTCTTGACTGGGTGCCCGCCCATTTCCCCAAGGACGCCCACGGGCTGTACGAGTTTGACGGCGAGCCGTGCTACGAGTACACGGATCCCCGCAAGGGCGAGCACCTCCAGTGGGGGACGCGCGTATTCGATTACGGCAAAAACGAGGTGCGAAGCTTCCTCATATCCAACGCCATGTTCTGGTTCGACCTGTATCACATCGACGGGCTTCGCGTGGACGCCGTGGCCTCCATGCTGTACCTCGACTACGGCCGCGACCGTGGCCAGTGGACGCCCAACAAAAACGGCGGCCGCGAAAATCTCGAGGCGGTGGAGTTTTTGCAAAAGCTTAACGAGGCCGTTTTTTGCGAGCACGGCGACATCATGATGATCGCGGAGGAAAGCACGTCGTGGCCACTTGTGTCAAAGCCGGTATTTATGGGCGGGCTTGGCTTCAATTTTAAGTGGAACATGGGCTGGATGAATGACTGCCTGCGATATTTTTCCCTTGACGGAATCTTGCGCAAGAACAATCACGGTTGCCTGACGTTTTCATTCATGTACGCGTTTTCGGAAAATTTCGTGCTGCCGATCTCCCACGACGAGGTGGTGCACGGCAAGTGCTCCCTGATCAGTAAAATGCCGGGCAGTTATGACGAAAAGTTTGCGGGCGTGCGCTCGTTTTTTGGGTACATGACGGCGCATCCTGGCAAGAAGCTGATGTTCATGGGGCAGGAGTTTGGCCAGTTTATTGAGTGGGACTACAAAAAAGGCCTTGACTGGCTGCTGCTTGACTATGAACGGCATCAGCAGCTCAAGTCCTATACCGCCGCGCTGAACGGATTTTATAAGGAGACGCCGGCGCTGTGGGAGATCGAAACGGGCTGGGACGGCTTTTCGTGGATCAGCGGCGATGATAACGTCAATTCCGTGATCGCGTTTCGGCGCATGGATCATCGCGGCGGCGAGATCATCGCGGTGTGCAATTTGACGAACGTGACGCGCCGAAAATATCTTGTCGGCGTGCCAAATAAAGGAACGTATGAGGTCGTGATGAATTCCGACGCGCCCGAGTACGGCGGTATGGGCGTAGGCTCAAAGGGTGAGATGGAGTCGAAGCCCGCACCCATGCACGGCTTTGAAAACAGCCTTGAGCTGACATTGGCGGGATTCAGCACGATCTATCTCAAATGCACCAAAATACAAAAAACGGCGAATAAAATAACAAAAAATAATACATCGAATAAATAAATATAGAAGCCATGAAAGCCTAAAATAAAAACAATATGAAAGTTTATCATTCGCGTCCAATTCGCCGCGTCTAACGTCTAAAATCTAAAATCTATAAGGGGGTAATCACATCATGTCCAGAAGTCCCGAATGCATCGCGATGCTTTTGGCGGGAGGGCAGGGGAGCCGCTTAGGCATCCTGACGAAAAACATCGCGAAGCCGGCTGTACCCTACGGCGGAAAGTACAGGATCATCGACTTTCCGCTGTCAAACTGCGTCAATTCCGGCATCTACACCGTAGGCGTCCTGACGCAGTACCAGCCCTTGGAGCTCAACGACTATATCGGCAACGGGCAGCCGTGGGATCTTGACCGCGAAAACGGCGGCGTGCATATCCTGTCTCCCTACCAGCAGATCAGCGGGACGACCTGGTATAAAAACACCGCCAACGCCATCTACCAGAACATCAACTTTATTGACCGTTACAGTCCCCAGTACGTGGCCATTTTGTCGGGCGACCACATTTACAAGATGGATTACTCGAAGATGCTCGCCTACCACAAGGAAAAACAAGCCGACTGCACCATCGCCATGCTTGAGGTGCCGTGGGAGGAGGCGTCGCGGTTCGGCCTGATGTTCACGGACAAAAGCGGCGCGATAACGGCTTTCGAGGAGAAGCCGAAAGTTCCGAAGAGCAACAAGGCGTCCATGGGCGTTTATATGTTCACGTGGGCGAAGCTGCGGCAGCATCTCATTGACGACGAGAATAATCCCGACTCTGGCAACGATTTCGGCCACGACCTGATCCCCGCCATGCACAGGCTGGGCGAGCGGCTGTTCGCATACCCATTTGACGGCTACTGGAAAGACGTCGGCACGATTGACAGCCTGTGGGAGGCGAACCTCGATTTATTGAACCCCAAGGTGAACCTTGACCTGTCCGACAACTCGTGGAAAATATATTCGCGCAGTCCGGCCGCGCCGCCGCATTACGTGTCCGGCGACGCGACGGTACAGAATTCCATGGTGGCCGAGGGCTGCCAGATCGACGGCGAGGTCGATTTTTCCGTGCTGTTTTCAAACGTCACGATCGAAAAGGGCGCCATGGTGCGCGACTCGATCGTCATGCCCGGAACCGTTATCAAAAGCGGCGCGGTGGTTCAGTACTCCATCGTCGCCGAAAACGCCGTCATTGAACCCAAGGCGATCGTGGGCGAGCGCCCCGAGGTCATGAAGAATCTGGACGACTGGGGCGTTACGGTCGTCGGCTCAGGCGTCACCATCGGCAACAATGTCAGAATCAAGCCGAAGCAAATGGTTGACCAAAATATGTTCTTTTAAGGGAGGGATTTACGTGAGGGCAAATAACGTGCTTGGAATCATCTATTCAAACGCCTACGACTCCGCGATCCCGGAGCTGACGACGCTGCGCACCATGGGTTCCGTACCTTTCGGCGGGCGGTATCGGCTGATCGACTTCGCGCTGTCGAACATGGTCAACTGCGGGATGCAGAAGGTGGGCGTTATAACGAAAAGCAACTATCAGTCACTGATGGATCACATCGGCAGCGGCAAGCCGTGGGACCTTTCGCGCAAGCACGACGGCATGTTCATCCTGCCGCCGTTTTCCCAAAGCGAAACCGGCTTTTACTCCAGCCGTATCGAAGCGCTGCACGGAAGTATGCGGTTCATCACGCGTTCGGACGAGGAGTATGTCATCCTGTGCGACTGTAATGTGATCTGTACGCTCGATCTCGATTCACTGTTCGAGGCGCATTCAAGCTCGGGCGCGGACATAACAGTCGCGTACAAAAGCGGCAAAGCACCGGAGCTGGAAGATCTTATGCTGTTCAAAACGGCGGAGGACGGACGCATCACCGAAGCGGCCGTCAGCGGCGAAGGCGGTGAGGGGGCGTACTCGCTGAACATCTTCATCATGCGGAAAGCGCTTTTGGAGCGGTTGATCAACGAGGCGGTCAGCTTACATATGGACAGCTTCGAGCGCGACATCATCCAGCGAAACGTCTCCGCGCTGAAAATATACGGTTACGAGGTCAAAGGGTTCGCGCGCGTATTGAACAGCCTGCAAAGCTATTACGACACGAGCATGGAACTGCTAATGCCTGACAACCGCAGGGCGCTGTTCGTCGCCGGGAGGCCCGTCTACACAAAGGTGCGTGACGACATGCCCGCCATTTACGGCTTAGGCTCAAACGTGAAAAATTCCCTGGTGGCCGACGGCTGTATCATTGACGGCGAGGTTGAAAACAGCATCCTGTTCCGCGGCGTGCGCATCGGGAAAGACGCCGTGGTGAAAAATTCTATCGTCATGCAGGAGAGCTTTGTCAGCGACAGCGTGCGGCTTGACAGCGTCGTGATTGACAAGAACACGGTGATCACGCCGGGGAAAACGCTGTGCGGGGCGGAGAATTATCCGATTTACATAGGCAAAGGGCTTATCATATAAAGCTCTTTTAGACTTTTGTATTGACTTTGAATTTTCCAACCCCTCCGGTACTGTGTGCCACCTCCCCTTATAGGGGAGGCTTGAGCGGCCGGCAACAACTGCCTCTCCTGCAAGGGTAGGCGGCGTGAAGCGCCGGAGGGGTATAACGACTTTATACAACAAACATTATGGGGGAGAGGTTAGAATGAAAGTTTTATACGCCGCCAGCGAGGCGCTGCCGTTCATCGCCAGCGGAGGCTTGGCCGATGTTGCGGGTTCGCTGCCGCAGGCGCTGCGCAAGCGGCTCGTAGGCTGCCGCGTCGTCCTGCCGCTTTACAGCGGGATAAAGCAGGAGCTTCGCGACACGATGAAGTTCGTTACGAGCATCACGGTACCTGTCGCGTGGCGCAGGCAGTACTGCGGTATTTTTGAGGCGAGGTACGACGGAGTCGTCTACTACCTCATTGACAACGAATACTATTTCAAACGTGACGGGCTTTACGGCCACTACGACGACGCGGAGCGTTTCGCGTTTTTCTCCCGCGCCGTCTTGGAGATCATCCCGCACATCGGCTGGAAGCCTGACATTATCCACTGCAATGACTGGCAGACGGGCATGACGCCGGTCTACTACCGCACGATGTACGCGGATTCCCCGGACTATAGCGGGATCAAGACAGTGTTCACGATCCATAACATCCAGTATCAGGGAATTTACGGCTTCGATATTTTGCAGGACGTATTCGGTATCACCGCGGCGGACGGCTGTCTGCTTGACTACCGCGGCAACATCAACATCATGAAAGGCGCTATCGAGTGCTCAAGCGTCGTGACCACCGTCAGCCCGACCTACGCGGAGGAGATCAGGGATCCCTGGTTCAGCCACGGCCTTGATCCCATCATCAACGAGCGCGCGTTTAAGCTGACGGGCATCCTCAACGGGATCGACACGAAAAATTACGGTCCCGAGGAGGACCCCGCCATATGGGAACCGTATTCGGCGGACAAACCCGAGGGCAAGGCCGCTAACAAGGCCGAGCTTCAGGAGATGTTCGATCTGGAGATCGATCCCGAAAAGCCGGTTTTGGGCATTGTCACGCGGCTCGTGGCGCACAAGGGGCTTGACCTGGTGAAAACTGTTTTCGCAGAAATGATGGACACGACGGACGTGCAGGTCGTCGTTTTGGGTACGGGTGACAGCGAGTTCGAGAACTTCTTTCTCTGGGCAGCGGACGCTTACAGGGGCAGGGTAGGTGTGCGGCTGGGCTTTGTGCCGGACTACGCGCGTAAAATCTACGCGGGAAGCGACCTGTTCCTCATGCCGTCGAAGAGCGAACCCTGTGGACTCGCGCAGATGGTCGCGCTGCGCTACGGCTCGATTCCGATCGTCCGCGAGACAGGCGGGCTGCGTGACACGATCACCGACAGCGGCGACGGTCAGGGCAACGGCTTTACGTTCAAATGCTATAACGCGCACGACATGCTCCACGCGGTCAGGCGGGCAGTAAGCGGTTACGCGGACAAGGATGGCTGGCGGATTCTCGTCGAGCGCGCCATGAACACGGACAACAGCTGGAGCAAATCGGCGGGGGAATACATTAAATTATATAAAGGTTTGCTATGAAATCTTACACTATTTATCTCATAAGAAACGGTCTGACCGACGCGAATCTTGAGGGCCGGTACATCGGCCACACGGACGTCAGACTCAGCGGCGAGGGTGAGCGGCAGCTGCTCGAAATGAAACGTGAATACGAGTACCCCGAGCCGGACGCGGTGTTCGCGAGTCCGTTGAAACGCTGTGTCAAAACGGCGCAGTTGCTTTATCCCGACAGCGACGCTATCGTTATAAACGACCTGATAGAGTACGATTTCGGTGAATTCGAGGGCCTGACCGCCGACGAGCTTAGTAATCACCCGGTGTTTCCATCGTGGCTGGCTGGCGAGCCGGACGCCGAGCCGCCTTTCGGCGAGAGCAACGCGGACTTCCAAAGGCGCGTCTGCGTCTGCTTTTGCAGGATCGTCGAGGGCCTCATGAAAACCGGCACGACAAAAGCCGCCATCGTGACCCACGGCGGCGTGATCATGACCATTTTAGCGGCTTTCGGCATCCCCGAAGCGCCGATGCATGAGTGGCTGACGCCGAACGGCTGCGGTTACTCAGTCCGGGTTACGCCGTCGATTTGGACGCGCGGGCAGAAGTTCGAGGTTTATGAGGAGCTGCCGTTGGTTCCCGGGAGCTTTTCGGAGCCGGACATATTTGACGGCTTCAACGTGGAAGATTTCTTGTATGATTGAGTAAATAGAAAGGACATACGCCGATGAAAAAACTGCTTTGCGGACTGCTGGCCGTTTTGTTCCTGCTGATTTTCGCGTCGTGCAAAGGCGGCGAAAACACAGGCGGGAGCGAAGCCGTCACGGGCGAGGGATACAGCGACGACGCGAGCGTGCCGCTTGAGGTTGGCGACACGGTTCAGTAGATTTGGTCGAATAAAAAAACAGGGGCGAACATACACAGTTCGTCCCTGTATGGAAATAGTCTTCAGCCTGCTACAACCTCGTCGTAGAATTTCTCGATCGCCGCGTAGAAATCCTCCGCCGTGCCGTCGTTTTTGATGACGAAATCGGCCATTTTCTCTGTTTCGGACGTCTGAAAAAGCTTCTCCTCGCCTTCGTCGAACTCGCGCAGCTTCTCGACGGAATTGCCGTCGCGCTCAGAGCCGCGCGCCAGCATACGCCCATAGCGGACGCTGTCGTCGGAAATCACGATGTCCACAAGCACGAACTCATCGCCGAACGCGTCTTTCAAAAACTGCACGTCGGAGAGCGGGCGGATGCCAGACACAAGGAAAACCGGCGCGCCCGACTCGCGTATCTTCTTGACGATCTGCTCCGGGAAGAACGTTTGGCCGAACTGCCCCATGTACTTTTGCGACGTCTTGTGCAGATTTTCGCGGCTCAGTTCAAGGCCGTCATTCGTTGCCAGCTCGCGCACGATGTCGCCGATGGACACCATCGGAAGCTCGTACTTCTTTGAGATGTATTCAAGGAAAAAATCCTTGCCTGTCCCGTTTTTGCCTACCGCTGCCAATACCATAAATAAAATCCATCCTTTTTCAAATTTTTTTACTATACCATATAATTATATTAAATTCCGCTTCATTTGTCAATCCAAAATTCGGAAGGAACCCGCATGAATCTACAGATTTTCGTTTTACGCCTGGAGGAATCGCCGACGCGGCGGCAGCTGGCGGCGTTGCTCATGGCCGCCGACGGTGAAGCGGCGGAAAAGTACCATGGGTCATCGGGGACGCACGCCGCGTTTATGTCGCTCGCGGGACATGTTCTGTCGCGGATAGCGGCCGCGCGCGTTATCGGCGTGCCGGCGCGTGAGGTTCGCTTTGAGCGTGATGCTCGCGGAAAGCCTTATATATCGGGGCGGGGCGATGTTTTTTTTAACGTGAGCCACTCAAAGGACGTCTGTGTCTGCGCGGTGTGCGGCCGTGAGATCGGCGTGGACGTCGAGTACGTCAGGGATGACCTGCCGGTGCGCGTCGCGGGCCGTTTTTTTGATCCCGGCGAGCAAAGACGGCTGGATGAGTGTCCAAAGCAGGAAAAAGCGCGGACATTTTTTACGATCTGGACACAAAAAGAAAGCCGCGTCAAGCTGACGGGCGAGGGGATAGCCGGGCTGAAAAAATCTGTCGGCGGGGAGGTAGACACGGAGAGCTTTGACCTGTTTGAGCGGTATGTGGTCAGTGTGTCCGTTTTTGGGAACAACCCCTCCGCCCCTGCGGGGCACCTCCCCTTGCAGGGGCGGCAGTGATTGGGATCTGCCCAAAGTCTCCCCTATAAGGGGAGGCACCCCGCAGAGGCGGAGAGGTTATTATTATGAACCGCAAAAACACAAGGGGCAGCTTTCACGCCGCCCCTTGATTTTATACTGCTTTGCCTAATCGCGTCTAACGTATAACATCTACTAAATCCATCCGCGCAGTTTAACCGCCTCCACCACGCGCCGCACCGCAATGCTGTACGCCGCGTCGCGCATGTAAAGCTTTTCGTTCACGGCCAGCTCGTAAACCGCATCGAAAGCCTTGATCATGGCGCTGTTCAGCTTGTCTAAAACCTCCTCGCGGCTCCAGAAATAATTCATATTACACTGCACCTGCTCAAAATAGCTGCACGTCACGCCGCCCGCGTTGCACAGGAAATCCGGGATGAGCCAGATGCCGCGCTCTTTGACGAGCGGGTCGCAGTCGGGCGTCGTGGGGCCGTTCGCCGCCTCACAGATGATCTTGACTTGCTTCGAGATGTTCGGGAACACCGAGGGCGTGATCTGATTTTCCAGCGCCGCCGGGATCAGGATATCAACGCCCTGAGACAACCAGTCCCCGCCGGGCAGAAGCTCGTATCCCAAAGCGAGAGCCTTGTCCTTGTCAATACTGCCGAATTTGTCTTTGATGGAGCGCAGTTGTTCAATGTCGCAGCCCCCGGCCTTTTTGAAAGTGTACGCGCAGCCGTCGGCCTGATTCCAGCAGGAGATCGCAACGACCTTTCCGCCGAGCTGTGTATAGAGCAGCGCCGCGTATTCCGCCACATTGCCGAAGCCCTGGACGCTCGCCGTAGTCGATTCGACAGGTATATTAAGGTTTTCGAGCAGCCGGCAAAGCATGTAGACCGCGCCGAAGCCCGTGGCCTCCGTGCGTCCCAGGGAGCCGCCCAACGCGACGGGCTTACCGGTGATAAATCCGGGGTAATGGCCACCCGCGAGAGTCTCATACTCGTCAAGCATCCAGCACATGTGCTGCCCGTTCGTCATGACGTCGGGCGCCGGGACGTCGATACACGGCCCGACCTGGCTGAAAAGCTGGCGAATATATCCCCGGCACAGGCGTTCCTGCTCGCCGTCGGACATTTCGCGCGGGTCACATACAATGCCGCCCTTGCCGCCGCCCAGGGGAATATCAACCACCGCGCATTTCCATGTCATCCACATGGACAGGGCGCGAACCGTGTCCACCGTTTCGTGAGGATGGAAGCGGATGCCGCCCTTTGCAGGGCCGCGCGCGTCGTTGTGTTTGATCCTGAAAGCCTGAAAAACTTTCACAGAGCCGTCGTCCATCTTGACGGGGACGGTAAAATGAAGCTCCTTCATCGGCTGGCGAAGCAGCGCTTTCGTGCCGCTGTCCAGACCGAGAAACTCGGCCGCGCCGTCGAACTGCCGCTGGGCGTTTTCAAATGGGTTGTACTGTGACATTTGATCCTCACTTCTTTTTCGTTTTGATTTTAAATCCATCGCTTATGTACTCCTTAACTTCTTAAAATCGTACCAATCAATCTGCGCAAAACCCATAAATCAAAGGCTTTGCTTGATTTATGGGCGATTTTATGTCGTTAAGCAGTATAGCAAAAAATTTAATTAAAGATATTATACCCCGATGAAATCGTTTGTCAATACTTTTATATACATTTTTTTACTTTTTTTTACCTATTTAAAAGTAACTTCAATCTTGCTGTTTGATGTGACCATGTTCATCTTCTTTTCGCCGCCGGGCGCGGACGTGGGAAGATTATTGTTGCCGTTGGACGTCTTGCTGGTGATGGAGTAATCGCTTTGCGGGCCGTTTACGTCGCCTGTAATCTTGCCGTTTGAGGTTTTGCAGTCGATCGCCTTGCCAACCGTGATATTCGAAAATTCAATGATGCTGTTGTTTGTTTTCATCTTGATGTCCTCGGCGTCGATATTTCTGAAATAAATCTTGCCGTTGGAGGTTTTTCCGTCCAGAAGCCGTTCTACTTTCAAATTCAGCATATCAAGCTTGCCGTTGCTGTTTTTCATGATGAGGCTGTCTGTTTCAACATTCGATAGCGTGATCCCGCCGTTGGTGGTTTCCGCTGAGAGCGTGTCGCCGACATTGACATTGCTCACGCTGACGGAGCTGTTGCTGGTTTTCATCAGCACACGGCCGGTGACGTTCACGTCGTACATCGTGATGGAGGAGTTGCTTGTGCGCAGCTCCAGCTCTCCGGCAAATTCAGCCGGGATTTTAAGAGTGACGTGCATATCGGCCAAACTGACCCAAAAACCGACGCGCTCGAACCATCGCGACTGATCGTTGCTGACGACGGACAGCTTGCCCGAATCGACGCCGATCGTGTAGTTGTAGGCCGGATTTTCGCTCTTATAGTAGATGACATGGATCTTGTCGTCCTCTGACTGCGCGACGGAAAGCTTCTTGTCCTTGTCCTGGATAAAGATCGCTTTCACATCGCCGGCGCTCACGGAATATTCTTCCATGTCAAGCTGTTTCAGCGATGTGCCGCTGAGAAAGTCATAGCCCTCCCTCGCGGCTCCGACGATGCAGATAACGGCCGCCGAGATCAAAAAAGCGATCGCTACCATTAAGACAGTGTTTTTCGATTTCATAAAAATTCCCTCCGAATTTAGATTTTAGATGGTTTTAGATGTGGTTACTATAATATCCCCTCAAAATAGTTCAGCCATTGATCCGTGACGGACTCCAGCGAGTGCGTTTTACGGATTTTTATCGCTTCATCGGACAGCCGCGCGGACAGCTCCGGGTCTGACAGGACGCGTATCATCGCGGCGGACATCGCGTCCGTGTCGTCCACGGGAATCAAAATGCCGTTTACGCCGTCGGTGATCAGCTCCTCCGGCCCCATCTGGCACAGGGTGGACACGCAGGGCACGCCGCAGGCCATGGCTTCAATCAGCGCGTTGGGCATACCTTCGTACCGCGAGGACAGCACGAACACGGACGAACGCGCGACCTCCCTTACCGCGTCAGGCGACGTACCGGGGAAAACCACGCGCTCGCCGGCGCCCAGCTCATTGGCCAGCGCCGTGAGCTTTTCACGTTCCCCGCCGTCGCCGAAGATGATCAGGCGGTGCTCGGGGTAAGTCCGTGAGACGTCTGCGAAAGCGCGGATCAAAACGTCAAAGCCTTTCGCCGGGACGAGCCGCCCCAGCGCCGTAACCGTTTTGCGGGGGGACTTTGGCCGCTCGGCCTCGAACGCCAGGGGGTTGAAGACGGCGTTGGGTATCACGGCGCCGCGCTGCTGAACGGAGCGCGGAAAAAACGCCCTAGCCTTTTCTGTCTGGAACACATAGCCGCCGCACAGCAGCGAAGCAAGCCTACGCATAGCCGACATGAATTTCGTCGCCGACAGCATGTACGGGTTGTTGCGTTCCGCGCCGACGATTTTTACACGCGTGAATGTCGCGGCGAAAACGGCGTAGAACGTCATGATGTGGCTCATGCCCACAAGGATATCGGGATCCGCCTCACGAACCGCGCGGCGAATGCTGACCGCGCGTTTGACTGCGGCTGCCGCCCACCCGAAAGAACCGCCTTTCGGCAGCTCGGGCAACTGAAGATAAACCACGTTTACCCTTTCGTCATACGTATAAAACGACCCGGAGCCGATGAGCGAAAACACCGTCACGCCGTGGCCCAGGCCGGCCATGCGGCCGCTCAGGGCGGAAACGGCGCGTTCGGCCCCTCCGCTGGCTCCGATATCCAGAACAAGGAATGCGATGTTCATACTAACCTCACTAGGGCGTGTTTGAAAAATCCCCGTGTGCAGATTTTTGAGCGATTTTTTCGCCGCACAAGGTAAAATTTTGAAGGAATACGCCCGTATTTCAAGAAATTTTAACGCGGTGCGACGGAAAAAGC
>WRED01000051.1 GCA_009779495.1 Oscillospiraceae bacterium
CTTTTTCCGCCGCACTGCGTTAAAATTTCTTAAAATACGGGAGTATTCTTTCAAAATTTTATCTTGTGCGGCGAAAAAATCACTCAAAAATCCGCACACGGGGATTTTTCAAACACGCCCTAATTGAATTTGTATTTCCCAGGCAATAATTTCCGTGCGGAGGCTGAACAGAACGCAAAACGGCAAGGCTGACCGAATACAGGGTCAGCCTTGTTTTTTACTCAAAAAACGCTTTGAACGCCTTATACGCCATATAAACGTCAAGCTTCGACACGACCTCATACGGCGAATGCATGGACAGCACCGGCACGCCTACGTCCACCACGTCCACGTCCAGGTTCGCGATATATTTGGCCACGGTGCCGCCGCCGCCCTCGTCCACCTTGCCAAGCTCCCCGGCCTGCCACACGATACCCGCCCGGCCGAACAGGCGGCGGACCTTGCCGACGAATTCCGCTCCGGCGTCAGAGGTCCCAGACTTACCCCGCGCGCCCGTGTACTTCGTGAGCACAACGCCCCTGCCCAAAAAGGACGCGTTGCGCTTTTCGAGCACGGAGGGGAACGTGGGGTCGAACGCGGCATTGACGTCGGCGGACAGGCACTCCGAACGGCGCAGGACGTTATAACCCTCAAGGCCCTCAGCCCTCGCAAGATCGTTTATAAAGTATTCAAGGAACCTCGAGGCAAGCCCCGTATTGCCGTCGCTGCCCGTTTCCTCCTTGTCGGCCAAAACCGTGATCGCCGTGTATTCAGGGCCGGCGCAATCGACGGCCGCCATCATCGAGGTGTACGCGCAGACGCGATCGTCATGCCCGTAGCCGCCTATCATTCCGCGGTCAAAGCCCACGTCACAGGCCGGAAAAGCGGGGACAAGCGTAAGCTCCGCGCTCAAAAAATCCTCCTCAACCATGCCGTATTTCTCGTTGAGGATACGCAGGATATTTAGCTTCACAAGCTCCGCTCCGTCGCCGCCGGGAAGCGGCAGGCTCCCCGCCAGGACGTTCAGCTCCTCCCCGGCTACTCCCTTATCAAGGGTGCGCTTCATCTGCTCGGCGGCCAGATGCGGCAGCAGGTCCGTGATGACGAACTTAGGGTCGCCCTCGTCCTCGCCCACCGTGACGGTGACGGACGTGCCGTCCCTGAGTATGACGACACCGTGGAGCGACAGGGGAATCGCCGTCCACTGATATTTTTTGATTCCGCCGTAGTAGTGTGTTTTCAGCAGGACAAGCTCCTCGTCCTCGTAAAGCGGGTTCGGCTTTAAGTCGATTCTCGGGGAATCAATGTGGGCCGCCGCGATGCGAACGCCCTGAGCGGCGCTCTTTTTGCCGATCACGGCCATGATCACGGCCTTGCCCCGGTTGACCGCGTACACCCTGTCGCCGGGGTTATATTTCGTCCCGGCGTCAAAGGGCACGAAGCCTTTCGCGTCCAGCAGGCCGGTTGCGAACCGCACCGCCTCGCGTTCCGTTTTGCAGGCGTTTAAGAAGTCCCTGTAGTCCTCGCAGAACCTGCCGGCCTGTTCTATCTCCGTTTCATTCATGGCTTTCGCCGCGCTTTGCGGCTTGTAGACGAGCTTGTCCCGGAGGAGATCTGTCGGTGTCTTATCTGACATAAAATACCACCCTTTTTAGTTTTGCTCTTTTAGACTTTTATGTTGATTGTGAATTTCTCGACCCCTCCGGCGCTTCGCGCCACCTCCCCTTACAGGGGAGGCTTGAGCGACCGGCAACCACTGCCTCTCCTGCAAGGGGAGGTGGCGCGAATCGCCGGAGGGGTTTAATTACCTGATATAACAAACTCTTGCATCAACACAAAGGTCAAAAACAGCATTTAATTTTATAATAAATCAAAAAACAAGGCGATGTCAACAACTTAAAAAAACAGCGAATTATTTTTAGGGAGGCCGTCCCCTACACCTTAATAAAGTTTCTCATAAATTCTGATCGCCCGCGTCACCTTGCCGACATAGTGCGCCGTGTCAGGAAACGGAATCCTGTCCAGCGTTTTGCCGTCGGAGGATATCCCGCTGTCCGCCAGCCATCGGTTTACCTGGCCGCGTCCGGCATGGTACGCGGCCAGCGCGGTTTCGATGCTCCCGAACTCGTCCAGCAGAAGCTTCAGCATGAACGCGCCGCAGCGGATGGCCGTTTCCCCGTCCCTGAGATCCTCAAAACGCAGGTTCTCGCCGGATCTCAGGCATATCCAGTCAAGCGTGTCGGGCATGAACTGCATGAGGCCCAGCGCACCCTTATTTGAGCGGGCGTTCGGGTCAAAGGAGCTTTCGGTCTTGATCACGGCATAGACGAGGCTCGCGTCCAGCCCGTACTCCACGCTGTATTTCAGCACGGCGTCCTCGTACCTGACGGGGTACACCGCTTTCATGACGCTTCGGCACGTCACCGCCGACATCGCTGCGACGGCGGCAAAGAAACACAGGGTGATGGCTATATACGTTGGCCGCGCGCGAAGGCGTTTCATGGCTCCAGCTTCCTCACAATCATTTGATAGAGCTTTTCGATCTGCGCGTACAGGTCGTCGGAATTCCCGTTATGTATAACCATATCCGCGCGCTGTTCATAGTATGCCTCATTTTTCTGCGCGTCCATACGCAGACGGGCCGCATTTTCGTCGAGACCGTCGCGGAGCATGACGCGCTTCAGTCGAACGTCTTTCGGCGCGGTCACGGCGGCAACGATATCGCACCTGCCGTCTATGCCGCTTTCAAACAGCGCGGCGGCGTCGATAACGGCGGACGTAAAGCCGTCTTTTTCGGCGGCGGCAAGCCGTTCAAAAATGCGTTCGGTGATCGCGGGATGGGTTATGGCGTTGAGCGCCGCCGTGCCTTCGGGAGACGAAAAAGCCCTTTCCGCCAGCAGCTTGCGGTCAAGCGAGCCGTCCGCGCGGACGGCGTCCGGGCCGAAGCGGCCGGCAAGCTCCGCCAAAACGGGCGAGCCGGGCATGACGGCCTCCCGCGCGGCATCATCGCCGTCCATGACGAAACAGCCGCGCTCAGAAAGCGCCTTTGACACAAGGGACTTTCCCGCGCCGGTCGGGCCGGTCAGACCTATCAGTAGCATCGCTGTTTTCAACCCAATCCTTTTTTATTCCAAAATCTGAATTTTAAACCCTGCCGCCCGCAGCAGCCGATTATACACGGCTTGCGCGGCCACGGGGTCGGGACACCTCGCGAACACTCTTTTTACATCGCTTTCGTCGATTTGACGCAGCGCGCCGTACAACCGCCGCGCCTGGCTTTTAGGATCGTCTTTTTTGCCGTAGGTGAAAGTTTCGCAGCCGAAGCGCCTCTCTTCCCCGTCGAAGCACAACACGGCGCAAGAGGCGCTTTGGTGATCCCGGACATATTCGGCGAACGCGTCCAGCCCGCCGCGCACAACGGTGATGTCCGCCGATGGCGAATAGTGCCTGTATTTCATGCCGGGCGAAGCCGGTTTCGCGCCGCCCTCAAGCTCTTTGAAAACGGACGGGTGGACATCGACCTGCCCGATTATCTCCCGGAGCTGCCGGACTGTCACGCCGCCGGGCCTCAGCACCGTGGGAATTTCCGTACATAACGTGATGACGGTGGACTCCACGCCCACATCGCATGGGCCGCCGTCCACCACGGCGTCGATTTTGCCGCTCAAGTCGTGCAGGACGTGGGCGGCCGCCGTGGGGCTTGGCTTGCCCGACGCGTTGGCCGACGGCGCGGCCAGCGGCGCACCCGCCGCCCTGATGACCGCGTTGGCTATGGGGTGCGACGGCATACGCACGGCCACTGACGGGAGGCCGCACGTCACCTCGCCGGGAACCAGATCGGACTTCGGCAGTACCATCGTCAGCGGGCCGGGCCAGAAAGCGCGGGCCAGCTTCACGGCTTTTTCGGGAACCGACGACACAAGCGGCCCAAGCTCCTCAAAGGACGCGATATGGACGATGAGCGGGTTATCCGCAGGGCGCCCCTTCGCCCGAAAAATGCCACGCACGGCAGAGGCATCCAAAGCGTTGGCGGCCAGGCCGTACACCGTTTCGGTGGGGATAGCGACAAGCCCGCCGCGCCTGAGAATTTCTGCGGCGAAAAGAAGCTTTTCGGTTTCATCGGTTGAATTTATTTTGATCAGCGTTGTTTCCACAGTTAATTCTCAATTCTCAATTTTTCTGAGTATCCATATCAAATTGCCGTTTGACGCTGGATTCCTGTCATAATCGCCGTATACGGAGACGATCTCAAAACCCGACAGCTCAATCAGATATTCCATCTCCGTTTTGTATGTCTGACGCATTTTCAGCGGGCGGATCCTTGTTTCGATAACCTCTCCGTCGCCGCCAAGGGTTTCAAACTTCCAGTCGCCGGACATGACCTGCGTCACGGGATCATATGAGATGGCGTTATATATCTTCTCTCTTTGCCCATCGGCGTTGACGTATTCAAGACGGAAAGTATAATCATCCGGGGACGTCTTTATCTGGCCGTACTGCAATTCTATGTTCGGCGCGAAAGTGTTCAGCGTCAGTATGCCGCCGGGGAGAAGATGCTCGCGGATATTTAAAAGCGCTTTCCTTTGCTCGCCGGGCGTCGTCAAGTGCATGAAGCCGCTACGCGCGATGATGGCAAGGGAATATTTGCGCGCGGACGTGAAATCCGTCATGTTCCCGGCGAAAATGTTCAGGGATAAACCAAGCCCGGCGGCCTTTTTTCTTGAGACATCCACCATCGCTTCCGACAGATCGGTTCCGTCAACATCAAAGCCGCGTTGCGCCAGGTGCAGCAAAACCGCCCCCGTCCCGCAGGCAATGTCGATTACGCCGCCCTGCCCGTACCCGGCGGCAAGCTCCGAATAAAAATCCAGAAGAGCCTTGTCAACGCCGCCGTACATGACCGAAAGGTAATTGTCGTAATTTTGCGCTACGTCGATGTAGTCGTGTAAGTCCATGTTCCTAACTCCCGATCTATTCCTCGCTGCCGCGTAAACGGGCGGCCGTATCCGCTGTGATCAACGCGTCGATCAGCTCGTCCAGGTCGCCGTTCAGCATCGCCTCGATCTTATAAAGCGACAGCCCTATGCGGTGGTCGCTCACGCGCCCCTGCGGATAGTTGTACGTGCGTATCCGCTCGCTGCGGTCGCCCGTGCCGACCTGCGCCTTTCTCTCCCCGGCGATGGCGGCGTTTTGCTTTTCGCGCTCGGCCTCAAGCAGGCGCGAACGCAGAATTTTCATCGCCTTGTCCTTGTTCTTGTGCTGGCTGCGCTCGTCCTGGCACTCGACCACGGTCCCCGTCGGCAGGTGCGTGATTCTGATGGCGGAATCGGTCTTGTTGATATGCTGGCCGCCCGCGCCGCTCGCCCGGAAAGTGTCTATCTGCAAATCGGCGGGATTTACGTCGATGTCCACCTCCTGCGCCTCGGGCAGCACGGCCACGGTCACGGTAGAGGTGTGTATGCGCCCCTGGCTCTCGGTTTCCGGCACGCGCTGGACGCGGTGCACGCCGCTTTCAAACTTGAAGCGTGAATACGCGCCCTCGCCCTCGATCATAAAGCTTATTTCCTTTATGCCGCCCAGTCCCGTCTCGTTTAAACTCAGTATCTCAGGCTTCCAGCCCTTTGTCTCCGCGTACATGGAATACATGCGGAACAGCACGCCCGCGAACAGCGCCGCCTCCTCGCCGCCCGCGCCGCCGCGTATCTCGACGATGACGTTTCTGTCGTCGTTTTCGTCCCGGGGCAGAAGCAGTATCTTCAGATCCTCCCGCGCCCTGTCGGCAAGCTCACGGGAGGCATCGTATTCCTCCTGCGCCATCTCGCGGAAGTCGCGGTCAAGGCCGCCGTCGTCCAGCAGTGTTTTGGCCTCCTCGAAGCTTTTCTGAGCCGCCTTATACACGCGGTATTTTTCGACGACGGGCGTCAGCTGCTTCAGCTCCCTCATCAGCCGCGTGTAAAGCTCCATGTCGGACACGACGGACTGCTCGCAGAGCTGTTCGTTCAGGCGTTCAAATTTTTCCTCTATGCTTTCCAGCTTATCTTTCATGCCAGCGTCCAAAAAATGACCTCCAAGAAATTTAATGATCTATTATGTAACGCGAATCACGGCTGCGGGTTTGGCCGCTCGGTCTTTTTGATGTTTTTTTCAATTTTGGCGCGCGGCGTCATGATTTCGCGCCCGCAGCGCTCGCAGCGGAGCTTAAAATCCATGCCCACGCGCAGAATCAGAAAGCGGCTGCCGCCGCAGGGATGATTTTTTTTGCAGGTGACGATGTCGCCGACTCTGATATCCAACGGGCGGACACCTCTTTCCCCATAAACATGCCAAAATATTATATCATATGCTTTTAAAAAAGTACATAAAAATTTTTTGAAAAAAGTTTAAAGAAATAAGCGGCAACGCTGTACGCTACCGCCTGACTGTTCTGTTTGATATGAAGAAAAGCATGTATCAGACTTCGACAAGATGATTGGCCATTTGACATTTTTCTATCAGCTGTTCGCCTCCGTCCGCGAAAAGCCGAATCACCGCGCTCCCGTTAGAATATACAACATCGCCGTTTTCACAAACAGCATAATCCACAACGCCTTTTTTAAGGCAAACCTGATTGCCGTTTTTATCGGACCGGATAAGCTCCCAGCTATGCGGAATCATTCCGGGGAATTTTTCGCCGCGGCGTTGATTTTCTTTCAGCGCCTGCCGCGCGTGTATGATATTGCCGTCAATGAATAATTCTTTTTCGCTCTTTTGTTTGGCTTTTACGTCCTTTCCCGGCCGCCCGGAACGAAGCGACTCGCCGCCGAACGCGATTGAAAAAAAATTGAGCCAGCCGCCGACCGCTTTGATGATTCTCACGGGAAACAGGAGGATGTCCATCAAAATGTTACCGTTGTTTAAAGCGTTTTGGCAGGGGCGTTTTATAAAAAACAGATTTCCGTCCCTGTCCTCTTTGGGCGCAATGTAATCGAATTTATCCGATGCCAGCAATTCATCCATCCTGTCGCTTTCCGTGTGATAGCAAAATATACCATATGCTCCGACGCCGACGACAGCGCCTTCGGCCGATAAGGCAAGGCCGGCGGAAGAAAAGAAAATTTTGTCCCCCTCCGGGGAATAACTAGGGTAATCCTCTAAGGCTTCTCCTTCCGTCAGCTCGCGATATTTTCCCGTATCAATATCAAAAATAGCAATATGCCGTTCCATACCGTCTCCGATACTTGCCGCGCAATTGCTTCCCCGGGCGGATATCCTATATATCTGCATGTCCTTGCTGGAAATAATATGCCCTTCCTCCGCATCCTTTTGCAACGTTTTTTTGTACAGGCCGCCGACCTCACCCAGCGTCGCGGAATATACTATTTCCTCACCGTAACGCGCTACGCCGTTGATACGGGTCTCGCCTTTTATCATATCATCGTCATTTTCGGGCATATATGTATTCATAAATTTCGCGCCGGTTCCGCTTGCCTTCCATTCATTTTTGTGTTTTATGCTTTTAACGTTGCTGCAATAATTCGCAATCTTTTTGGAATTATATTCATCTATTCCTGTATCTGTCTGCACAAAAAAGCAATTATTGGCGGTGTATAAAACGTTGCTCATCAATTTCAACTCCCCTGTGTGTCAGGATTTGTCAAGCCCGGACAACTCTCTATTTGTTCGATTATTATACAGGATGTACGTGATAAAATCAAGTGTTTTATAAAGAATTACCGCCGGATCTAAGTTAAATACGCAGAGTCGGGATGGCCGTTCACACACGCGTCAAAAAAATTTTTATTTATTTCGTCGGAATTATTGCATTCCACGAGCCATATAGATAAAATAAACGATGAGAGTCAAAAGAGGCAAAACAGCGGAAAGTGGGGACTAAAACGTGAAAGAACCGATCTCTTCATGTCCTTTTTCGGATATGAGCATATACATGCCGGAGGGACAGCTGATCAACAGGCTATCGAACCGCGGCGCAATGCTTTCGCAAAGCACGCTCAACGAGGCGTATCTGGGCGGTTCCGTACTGGAGGCGCGCGTCATTTTATGCGACAGCGCGCATAACCTGCATGTGGACCTGGGCTGTATGCGCGGCATCATCCCCCGGGAGGAGGGCGCGCTGGGGATTGACGAGGGCTCGGTACGCGACATCGCGCTGATATCCCGCGTCAATAAGCCGGTTATGTTCCGCGTGGCTGGCTTCGAGATTGACGACAAGGGGCGCACCCGCGCCGTACTCAGCCGCAAATCCGTCCAGCGGGACTGCGTGCGCGATTACATCCGCAGGCTGACGCCCGGCGACGTGATCCCGGCCCGCGTGTCGCACCTCGAAAGCTTCGGCGTATTCGCGGACGTCGGGGCGGGCATCAGCGCGCTTCTGCCCATAGACAGCATCTCCGTGTCGCGCATCCCTCATCCCAACGTACGCATGACGGCGGGGCAGGAGATACGCGCCGTCGTCCGCGGCGTAGACGAGCTGGACAGGGTGACGCTGTCCCACAAGGAGCTTTTGGGGACGTGGGAGCAAAACGCGGCGGATTTTGAGGCGGGGCAGACCGTGCCCGGCATCGTGCGCTCCGTGGAGGAATACGGCGTTTTCGTGGAGCTTGCCCCGAACCTGGCGGGGCTCGCCGAGAGCGTCCCCGGCATCGCGCCGGGGCAGTCCGCCAGCGTCTATATCAAAAGCATATTGCCCGAGCGCATGAAGATCAAGCTGATCGTCGTGGACTCGTTTTCGGAAACGCTCCCGCCGCCGCCGGTCAGATACTTCACGGACTGCGACCATATTGACAGGTGGGTCTATTCGCCGGATTGCTGCGGGAAGATTATTGAGAGCGTTTTTTAGAACCTGTTTGAATTATCTATGCGTTATTTCGCGACGCCTAAACGCATACGGTAGCAAAATTCAACCGGCAATACCTGATCCCCAAAAAATTTATCAGCCGCCGCGCGAAACGCGTTCATTTCATTTTCAATAAGCGCCGGGTTCTTTTTCAGGATAGCTTGCGTGCCGCCTTGCGATAAAGCGATTCTGTAATAACGGTCCGCGCTGCAATTTTCGCTATTGGCAAATACAATCTCCCGCGCATAGGCAAAGTGCCCCGATTTGCGTATGTTTTCGAGATGCCGGCTTTTCGGGTACTGAACAAAGGCTTCTCTGTACTCCGAAACAGCAGCCTCAATTTCATCAACAAGCTCGTCCAGAGCCAGGTAAGCGGATTCCACGGCGGCATTGCACACCGGCGGCCAGTCACAGTCATACGCCGCGAAAATGCCGCCGGACTTTAACAGCCGGCGAGCCTCCCGAAGCGTTGACGTTGGCTCCATCCAGTGGAAAGACTGCGAGCAGGTTACAATGTCGGCAATTCCGCCGTCAAGCCCCGTATTGTCGGAAAAAGCCTGTGCAAATTCGATGTCCGGCGCCTGTTCCGCGTTTGCGGCCGCCTGTTTCAGCATATCCTCGCTTGGATCAACGCCGATGATCTGATCAGCCTTGTTTTTCCACACAAGCGTGGAAAGCCCCGTCCCGCAGCCCATGTCCACGATTGTCACGGGACGGCGGCCGAGATAGCGCGTCAGGACGTCCGTCACATATTCTGGGCAGGCCGGGCGGGCGTCGTGATACAGACCGGCAAAGCCCTTGAAGCGGCCGGCGTTTTTGTGCGCGTCAGTCATATTAATTGCCCATCCTTTTAAAATTTGCCGCGTGGGAGATACTAAACAGGTTCTAAGTAGTTTGACTATAGCACATAATCTCCCTTACCCGCGCAACCTGCTCAACAATCTCCTTTTTCGCGTCGCCGCTTATTTTGTTCGGCGACATCACGGGGCAGCCCGCGCCGATACGGTCATTGTCGCGGCCGTATTCGATGGTGACGATGTCCGGGCGGCAGCGGGCGAGCAGCCACCGCAGGATACGGTAGCCCTCTTCGTTTATTTTCACGTGGCACATCCTGTCGCCGACTTCGCCGCCCTTTTCCACCCAGCCGTTGATATGTATCTCACAGACGCGCTCAAGGGGAAGCCTTGACAAATACCGCTCAAAATCCTCTCCCATGAAGCGCGACGCGCAATAGGCGTGGCTGACGTCCAATAAAAAGTCACAGTCCGCCCGCGCGGCGATCTCTGACATGACCTCCGGCTTTAAAAGCGCGCCCGCTCCCGGATCTGACGGATTCTCAACCGAGAAAAAGTCTAGGCCGGGATATTTTCCTTTCAAAAAGAGGACGTTTTCAGCGATGGTTTTCACAAGCTGTTCCTCTGAAACACAGAGGTTGGCTTTACTCAGGTACTGATGCAGCGAGATCCCGGGCGTTTTTGTTATTTTTAGCAGCCTGTCCGCCACGTGCGGGTCGAATTTTTCTTTGAGCAGCGGGGAGCTTAGATCGTGGAACGCGGGATACAGCCCGTGCAGCAGAACCGGCCTGACCTTGCTGACGCGCGAAACGAACCGCCGGAATCCGATCAGCCCGAAGCCGTCCATCACGCCCATCTGAAACGGCAGGGCGGGGAACTTGAAATAGTCGATGCCGATATCGCCGGCACGGACAAGCTGCTCTGTTTCGAGGTAGTAATTGCACGCGAGTTTCATGTTGATGATCCACCCTTTTATAGACGCGGTAAGGGAAAACCCTCCGCTCGAATTCAGTATAACATCATATTAAAAAAAACTCAAGCAAGCATATTCAGTATTGCTTGTTTTTTTCTGTTTGAAATGCTATACTAGGGTATATTCAGCGAACAATGTTACCCAATCTCGTCTAACATCTAAAATCTAATTTGGGAGGCTCCTCTTACATGAGCGTTGAAAAAAGATTCTTCGGCTCTTCTAAAAACCGCGACGTATATCTGTTTGAAATCAAAAACAGCTCCGGCGCGTCCGCGCAGATCCTTACCTACGGCGGCGCGCTGCACAGGCTTGTCATGCCCGGCAGGGACGGTCTGCTCCGTGACATGGTCTTGGGCTTTGACGGCCTCAAGGGCTACGAGGAGGACACGTCGTACCACGGGCGGCTCGTGGGGCGCTTCGCAAACCGTATCGCGGGCGGCTTGTTTACCGTAAACGGCGAGACCTTTCAGCTCAGCAAAAACGAAAATCATGAGACGTGCCTCCACGGCGGCAGCGAGTTTTCGGACGCGGTCTGGAGCGCGGAGGCCATCGGCGAAAACGTGATCCGCCTTGCGTATAAGAGTCCCAGTGGCGCGGAGGGCTTCCCCGGCGAAATGCGCGCCGAGGCCGTTTACACGCTGACGGAGGACAACGGCCTGATCATCGGCTACAGGGCCGTATGCGATCAGGAGACACCCGTCAGCTTAACGAACCACGCGTACTTCAACTTAAACGGGACCGGCGGCGGGGACGTGCTTGGTCATGTGCTCTCCATAAACGCGGACAGCTACACGCCAACAGACGAAAAGAGCATACCGATGGGAGAGTTGCGCAATGTTAAGGGCACAGCCTTTGACTTCACTACGCCGAAAGCCATCGGCCAAGACATCGCCGACAGCGACATACAGCTTGTACAGTGCAAAGGCTATGACCACAACTTCTGCCTCAGTCCCCGTGAATCCGGCGAACCCTCGGCCTGCGCTTACTCGCCCGAAAGCGGAATCGTCATGGATGTTTACACCGATATGCCGGGCGTCCAGCTGTACACGGGCAATTTCCTCAGCGGCATAAAAGGTAAGGACGGCGTGCCGATGGACAAACACGGCGGCTTCTGCCTTGAAACGCAGTTCTACCCCGACACGCCGAACCGGCCGGAGTTCCCGCCCTGCACGATCAAGCCGGGGGAAACGTTCAAGTCGCGTACGTCGTTCGTTTTTTCAGTTAGAAACCTTTAAATAATAAATAATTTTTGTTGAAAGGGATTGACAGACATGAAAAAAGCATTGATTTTTTGGGGCGGCTGGGACGGCCATGAGCCCGCGCTCGTATCCGAGAGGTTCGCCCGCCTGCTGCGCGGCGAGGACTTTTGTGTGGACGTCTATAACAGCCAGGAACCTCTGGACGACCTTGAGCGTTTGATGGGCCTTGATCTCATTATTCCCTGCTGGACAAGCGGAGAGATGGACGGCGAGCGGCGCGGAAACGTCGCCAAAGCCGTCGCGGGCGGCGTCGGGCTGGCCGGCTGTCACGGCGGGATGTGCGACTCTTTTCGCACGGACACGGAATGGCAGTTCATGACCGGCGGGCAGTGGGTAAGTCACCCCGGCGGCGAGGTGGAGTATACCGTAAACGTCAGGCGCAATTCAAGCCCCATCACGCTGGGTTTGGAGGATTTCCCGGTGAAAAGCGAGCAGTATTACATGCACGTCGATCCGGCCGTTGAAGTGCTTGCCACCACGCGCTTTCCTGTCGTAAGCTACTACCACATCTCAAACAAGCCCGTGGACATGCCTGTCGTCTGGACGAAATACTGGGGCAACGGCCGCGTTTTTTACAATTCGCTGGGGCACCACGACGATGTGTTCGACAACTCGCCGAACGCGCAGGTCATGATGCTGCGGGGAATGCTGTGGGCGGCTGAGGGCAAGGAGTACGCTGTGAAAAACGGGCTTACGACAGAGCGGTTTGAAAATACGGCTAAAATGTACTAATCTAGATGCTAGACGCTAGATTGTAGATGTTAGACGCGGTTGTGGGAAAGTAGTGCACTAAAATATACGAGAGGAGAAAGGAAAATGAGCGATCCCATTGTCAGTATCATTGTACCTGTTTACAACGCGGAGAAATATCTGAAGCAATGCCTGAGATCCATTGTTTCGCAGACATACGCGGATATAGAGGTCATATTAGTCAATGACGGATCAACGGACAGAAGCCTTGAAATCTGTGAAAAAGCAGCAAAAAAGGATCCTCGCGTTATCGTTATTTCAAAGCAAAACGAGGGTTGTTGTATGGCTCGCCATACAGGTATTGCTCATTCAAAGGGTCAATTTATCTTGTTTTGTGATGCGGACGACCTGCTGGAAGCCCGCACGGCAGAAATAGCGGTCAGCCGCGCAAACCAGAGCGGTGCAGATATTGTGGTTTTTTCAATGTTTAAAAAAATTGGTCCTTTTAAGCTCAAGAAATCTAAAACAAGAAACCGGTCCTGCTTTGCGGAGGAAAGAGTTTATGATCATCGGGAATTTATGCAAACCTTTTTTCGAAGCTTTTTTGGCATCACCAATTTTCCGGTGACGCTATGGGGAAAGCTTTATCGAAAGGATTTGTTTGACCGTGCGAAGCCGGAGGCCAAACCCATCTTTTTTGGCGAGGATTTGATCATGAACATACAGCTTTTGCCTTTTGCGGAGAAGATACATATCATTCCCCACGCGCTTTATTGCTATCGGGCCGGCGGCGGAACAACAAAATTCAACGCCCGGTTTTTAGAGGACTACAGCGTTGTAAAAAAACATCAAATAGAGAGCGTATCCCTTGCGGAGGAGAAGAAAGAAGAGTTCCTATGGAGCTGTCATGTGGAAACGGTGAATATTCTTTTTACCTTTTGCGGGATGATAATTAAGTTTTTAAAGAAAAACAGGCAGGAAACCCTTTTGATGCTTGAAGGATACTTTAATCAATATGCTTTCTTTACAGAGGCGCATCGTTTCTTTTCTGAAAATGCCGCAAAGCTCACGGGGGCAAAAAAATTATGGTGCTTTGACCGCATTGAGCGGTATATGGCCAAGGATTTTGAGTCCATTTATGATATGGCGGTTTGCTTTGAAAAAAAGCAAAAATGGCTCTGCCTCCAGAGAATATTTCGAGTGTTTTTCAAATAGGGCGATCTGTGCATGTCTAGATGCTAGATCGTAGATATTAGACGTTAGAACCTGTTTAGCAACTCCCACGCGGCGTCCTTTTGGCAAAATTCCGCTCGCGGCGAGTTGCTAAACAGGTTCTTAGACGCGGTTAGGGAAAGCGGTGCGCTAAAATGCACGACGGTAGCAATTTCAAATATTGATGTACCGTGAATCAATATGTAGGGGACGCCCGAAAGACAGCGCGGAGCACTGTCGGCCCGACCTCCCGCCTATGGTAAAATCATTTATCTTGACGTAATTCTATACAACATCATATAAAGAAAGGGTGCGTATTTATGAAAAAAATCGGCTTCGTCGGCGTCGGCGACATCAGCGGAATCTACCTCAAAAACATCACGGAGATGTTCGGCGAAATTGAGATCGCCGGGCTTTGCGACATTAAACGCGAAAAGGCCGAGCGCGCGGCCCAGAGGTACGGCATAACCAAAATCTACGGCGACATGCATGAGCTGTTCGCCGATCCCGATGTGGACATCGTGCTGAACATCACGCGGCCATACGAGCATTTCGCCGTGACGAAAGCGGCTTTAGAGGCGGGCAAGAACGTTTACTCCGAAAAGCCGCTTGCCGCGACGCTGGAGGAGGGCCGCATCCTTAAAAAGCTCGCCGACGAAAAGGGGCTTGTATTGGGTGGCGCGCCGGACACCTTTTTGGGCGCGGGCATCCAGACCTGCCGCAAGCTCATTGACGACGGCTATATCGGGACGCCCGTCGGCGCGGCGGCGTTCATGATCTGCCGCGGGCATGAGACATGGCATCCCGACCCGGAATTCTACTACAAGCACGGCGGCGGCCCGATGCTCGACATGGGGCCGTATTACCTGACGGCTTTGGTCAATCTCATGGGGCCGGTGAAGCGCGTGGCGGGCATGGCGAAAGCCTCCTACCCGACAAGGCTTATCACGAGCGAGCCGCTGAACGGAACGGTCGTCAGCGTGGACGTGCCGACGTACATCACGGGGCTGCTTGAGTTCAAAAGCGGCGCGGTTGGCACGATCTTCACCACCTTCGACGTGAAGTACGCGCAGGGCGCGCGGCTTGAGGTGTACGGCTCGCAGGGCACGCTGTCCGTCCCCGACCCGAACAACTTCGGCGGGCAGGTAAAGCTGCTGCGCGCGGAGGAAAAGGAGTACCGCGACATGCCGCTGTGCTTCGGCTACCCGGAAAACAGCCGCGCTTTAGGGCTGGCCGACATGGCGAAGGCGATGGAGACAGGGCGCAAACACCGCGCCAACAGCGAGCAGACGCTGCATGTGCTGGAGATCATGAGCGCGATTGAGACGTCGGGTAGAGAGGGACGCTTCATAGAGATTGAATCGGTGTTTGAGCGGGGAGAGCCGATGATAAGCGCGGGGCGCGAGGGATTCCTTGATTAGTTGATAAATTGTATGATAAAAATGGAAGATAAATCAAACGCATCGTGGGCTTTGACCGACCTCAAGCCGCGCCTTGACGACACCGAGGTTCAGCGCGTCTTGTCGCTGAGCCTGTTCCAGCCCGCCTCCCCGGAAGCTGTCGCGCGCGTTGTAGAACGTTGCCGCTCAAGCGACGAACGCAAGCTCTGGGGCATAGCTAACGGTGAGCGGGTTGTCGGCATAGTCGAGTATTATATCCGTGACGACGGTATCCTTTACATTTGCAATATCGCAGTTACGCAGGAGCGCAGGGGGCAGGGGATCGGGCGTTTTATGATTGCCGCGCTGCGGGAAAAA
>WRED01000052.1 GCA_009779495.1 Oscillospiraceae bacterium
ACAAGTTGGCTACCACAGAAACTAAGCCGTATCATGAGTTCGCCCACTTATGTTCAAAGCAATGCGGACATTTATGAACACTACAAAGCAAAAGGAGTGAACATGATTTCACCTGTTGAGGATTTCAACGGGAATGGGCTTTATCTTTTCGGCAAAAACAAGGCGGCAAACGCAAAAGACCAAAGCCTTGTTGTAGCTTTACATCAAGGCGTAATTGACAGTCAAACATGGCTTAGAGTGCAGTATCGGCTGGCGGAGAATATTCAATTCGGACACCGAAACAACGGAAAAGCGACGTGGCTTTCAGGCTTGACAAAATGTACCCATTGCGGTTATTCCATGACAGGAAACCGCATTAAGGACAAGGTTTTTTTCAGGTGTTCCCGCAAGGTGAATGTCGGTGATTGTATCAGTTCCGCTATTCCCGCTGAACTGGTGGAAAATCAGGTCTGGCAAGCCATACTTGAAAAGGTGGACGAGCTGCGAGGCATTCATATCACCCAAAAGAATGACGCCGATGTACGCACAAACAAGCTAAAACTTCAACTTATCAAGATTGACGAAAGCATAGAAAACCTTGTTTCCGCCATTGCGGAGGGCAACAGCGTTTCTGTAAAACTGTTCAGCGAAAAAATAGCATGTCTTGACGAAGAACGAACGGCCATTAACGAGCAACTTCAAAAAATCACAGTCGAAAGCACAACGATTAACTCTGACGCAATATTAAAACTCATGGAGGGTGAATTGGATTTTGATGAAAAGCACGGCATTGCAAAGGCACTTATTAAAAAGGTGCTGATTGCGGGGAGGGATGAACCGCTGACGGTTGAATGGCTTTTCTGACTTACTGTAATTTGGAATGAGTTATTAGAGAACTGTATGTACTATGTTTGGCTTCCTAACGATTATATGGGCGTTGGCATTGTGGGTAAAATGATAGAATTTATTGATAAAGGCAGGGCGACAACATGGAAAGAGTGCGCCGACAAATTTGAGGAGTATAGGCATCGAAAGGATATGGAATCAATGCAAAGAGAAACAATGATATACGCACAGAACGCAGCCGAAGATGCAAGGAGGGCGCGAAGCGCGGCTAATGCCGCTTGGTTGAATTCAACGTTTAATCGGCCTTAACGAGCGTTTCACAATCTTTTCAACTATAACAGCCCCCAAAAACCCCACCGCGCTCACAACCACAACCGTCGCCCCCGCCGGCGTCTCAAGCCAAAACGACGCCACAAGCCCCGTAAAAAAGCACACAGCCGATACCCCCGCCGCCGCCGCCGTAACGGCCTTGAAACTCCTGCACACGCGCATGGCCGTCAGTGCCGGGAAAGCGATGAGGCTTGAGATCAGCGCCGTGCCCATGATCTTCATGCCGACGACGACCGTGACGGAGGTCAGCACGGCGATCAGCGTGTTGTAAAACCCCGCGTTTACGCCCGTCGCCCTGGCAAAGCTTTCGTCAAAGGTGACGGCGTAAATCTTGTTGTAGCACAACACGTACACAAGCAGCACAGTTACGGACAGCGCGACACTCAGCGGCACGTCGCCTTTCTCCATGGACAGGACGTTACCGAACATGTAGCCGGAAACGTCCGTATTCAGCCCTTTCGACAGCGACGCCGCGATCAGCCCCACGGCGACCGACACGCTGGAGATCATGGCCACGGCGGAATCACCCCTCACGCCCGTGCTTTCGCTTATGCGCAACAGAAGAAACGCCGCCGCCGCCACGACCGGGACGGCAACCTGCAAGGGTGCGAGGTTCATGACGGCCGCGACGCACAGCGCGCCGAAGCCCACGTGGGAAAGGCCGTCGCCGATCATGGAGTAGCGTTTCAGCACAAGGCTGACGCCCAAAAGCGCCGCGCACAGCGACACAGGCAGCCCGACCAGGAGCGCCCGCTGCGCGAAGCCGTACGAGAAGATGTTGCTGATAAATTGCAGCATAATGTACGTTGTTCCTTTAATACAGCGCAAACTGTAGATTTTCCAGGTTCTCCGCCATAAGCGTTAGGTACGTCTCACCGCGCCCGAAATCGTCCTTTGACAGGTTGTGGCACGAGTGGAAAAGCAGGGCCTCCGCGCCGGTTTCGGCCGCGATGGCTTTGGCTGTTTTCGGCTCTGACAGCTCCCCGAAAAAGACGGCGGGCAGTTCTTTCAGCCGTATCTCATCCACCGCTTTCATCACGGCCGCCGCAGAAGGCTCCGCCTCGTGGGCGCAGGAATCGAACACGGACAGGCATGTAAGCCCGTACTCCTCGGTGAAGTTTTTGATGGCAAACTCGCTTGCGAACACAAGCTCGCGCCGCGCCGCCGATTCCACGAGCGTCCGCACGCTCGCGTCAAGCGCTTTCAGCCTTGCAATATACGCGCCCGCGTTCCCGGCGTACATGGCGGCATGTTCGGGATCCATCTCCATCAGCGCGTCACACAGCAGCTCGACCATTCTGACAGCCGTCAGCGGGTTCGTCCAGATATGCGGATCCACGGCGCCCTCGCCGGAAAGCCGCAGCCCCAACGATTCGGACACGTTGATCACGGCGGTCGCCCCGCTCACCTCCGGCAAAATTCCGGCGGCCCATGTCTCCATTTCGCCGCCGATATAAACGAACAGATCGGCGCCGTTCAGGCGGACAATATCCGCCGGCGTCGGCTCAAAAGAATGGCTTTCCGCCCCAGCCGGCAGGAGCATCGTGACGTCAGCTTCGCCGCCGGTGATCTCCCGGATAAAATCATATTGCGGGAACAGCGTGCAGACGACGCGGAGCTTTGAATCGTCCCGCTGCTGCGCGTCAGGCCCGCAGGCGGACAGGCTTACCGTCAGCGCGAATACTGTGAGTATGTTAAGCGCTATTGCCATGCTTTTTTTTATCATATTATTCATTCCCTCCCGGACATGGCCGGCAGTCCCGGCACAGGCCGTACAGCACCGTCATCTCCTCGTTCAGGGCAAACCCGTGCTTGCTCAGGATGTGCGCGGCTACTGTGTCGAGGTGCCCGCACTCGAGGTGCGCAAGCTCTCCGCACGCGCGGCATTTCAGGTGATAATGGTTGCGGCAGCCGTCGCCCACATACTGGTAACAGGCGCTTTTGCGGTCTGAGGACGTGAATTTGCGGACCAGCCCCCGCTCTGTCAGCTTGTCGAGCTGGCGGTAAACGGTCGTCTTTCCGACAGGACTGTTTGACGCGGACAGGCGGCTCGTGATGTCGTCGGCCGTTAGGTGCGCCCCACCCACGCTTTTCAGCAGATCTATGATCAGCTCGCTTTGCTTTGTACTGTAGTCCATGATTTATTTATTGCCACCTTTATACAAAAAAATACAATATGAAACTGGATTTCAATTTCATATTGTATCACGTTTTAAAAAAATGTCAAGTAGTCTAGACACTAGATGTTAGATGTGGTAAGTGAAAGTCTATTCCGAACTTTCTTTGCCGCATATTATGCTTATTTTGGACGTTCTTTACTCCAATTATAATGTTTGCCCCTATGGTCTTTCCATTTGTCTATTCCATATTCTTTTATCATATTTAAGTTGTGTTTTATATCAGGGTGAAAATCCGCCATTTTTTCAATCCGTTCACATGAAGAATATGTATCACATTCCCAACAGCCTTGAAATCCTTTCTCGATTATACAAACACGAATTTTACATGATATGTTACATCCGGCTTCTGAACGAGGACCATTTCGGCAATAATTGTAACAATGCAGTTTTTCAAAAGCGTTTAAGACATTGATAAATATATCATAATCTTTAAATTCCGGGACTTTTTTAGATTTAAAATCTGCATAATTTTTAAACCCTATTTCTATTAATAATCGGTTTAATTCTTGCGTAATTTCATATAGTTTTTCATTCGCAGGGATACAATCACCGCACCACAATCCACAAAAAGAAGTTCTTTCTAAGTCAGTCATTAAATTCACCCTCCTGTTCAAAATATAAATTATCTATTTCAAAAAAAATCACTATTCGCTTAAATCTCCTCTGGTCTGTTCCCATACCTCAAACGCCCTGCGCACATTCTCCGCCTTGCCGCCCGGCCCGAACTCCATCTGCGCGACACATCCGCCGTCCGCCCACAGCGTTTCATAAACCAATCGCACAGCCGCCTCAACCTCCTCCGGCGTCCCGTGCGGCAAAAGATGCTGGCGGTCAAGCTCGCCCCAGAACGTTATCTGCCCCCTGAATTTCGCGAGGTTCTGCACGCCCATGCAGAAAATCTGCGAGTTCAGCGCGTCCAGCTTGAGCTCGATCAGCTCCGGGATGATTTCCAGAATATGTCCGTCCGAATGCATAAAGCACTTCTTTTTCGCGCCGTGGGCAATGCCGATATAATCCCTGTACATCGGCTTGAAAAGCTCCTTCCAGACACGCGGGTTGATCAGCAGGCTTTTCTGCGAGCCCCAGTCGTCCATGAAGCTGAGGGCGTCCACGTCCGTTTTTGTCCACTTTTCGTATCCCGCGCAGTAAAACTCGTGCATCCGCTTCATGAATTTGAGCATGTTTTCCGGCGGGTCCATGAGATCCATATACAGGTTTTGTGTGCCGCGTATGAACTGGAGCTGCTCAAAGGGGCGGGCGACGCAGCTGCTTAACACGAACCTCTCCGTTTTGGCGCATTCCGCGCTGACCCGCGAAACGTCAAACGAGAGCAGCTCCGTGGGGATATGTACGCTTTCAAAGCTTTCCCAGCCGTCGTCGCCGTCGGGTATCTGCGGGCGCTTCACCTCGCCGACGACGCCCTGCTGGATGTTGATGAACTCGCAGCCCCATTCGTCGATGTACGTGCCGATTTCGTAGCTCTTGCCTTGGGCGATGGTTTTTTTCGCGTATTCCACGGGCACGCCGCCGATGTCGTCCGGGAAGTCGCGTTTGATTTTCTCAAGAGCCTCGCCCTGATGAATTTCAGCCCACTTGAGATACCACAGCTGGCGCGGGATACGGCCGCTTTTGTTTCGGAATTCGAGGGTCGCGTTTACAAGCTCGCGTGAGGTCACGGGACATCTTCCTTTCTACTACTCTGCAATAAGAAACATAGAAAAAGGCAAGCAAAAAACTTTGATATATGGATTTTTATGCAGACTTTCTCGGTTATGGTTCTTATTGCGGAGTAATATTACATATTTGATAAAATTGTTGCTAAACTAAAGCCGGGGGGAATGATCTCGAATGGCCAAAAGCAAAAAGCAGAAAGAAAAGCCGACAAACCCGGCGGGCGAGAGCCAAAAGCTCGGCGAGAAGAACCAAAAGAAAAATCTGCCGCGCGGCGTGGATAAGCGCGGAGGGCAGAGTCCAAAATAGGGGTTAGGGATCAGGGGTGTTCTTGCAATTCTTGACTTCTAACCCCTCATTCCCCGTTTGACAGACAGCTCACCGCTGTCCTGTTTTTTTTCGCCCAGCCCTAAAAAAACGCCGTCCGGCGCGTACACGCGATACAGACCGTCCGTCCTAAGCCCTGTCAGTCTGGCCGCGTCAAGTGCTCCGCCGTTTCTGAAGCGCACAGACTGATTTGCCGTAATTTGGATTTCCGGATACGCCGCGAGAGCCTGATCCACCGGTACGATCAGAGACTCAGCGCCGCCGGACTTTACGATTGACTCTATCTGCGCGACGGTCTTTGCCCCGCTGTCGCAAAAGCCGTTGGCGGACGTCCTGCGGAGGGCGCTGAGAACCGCGCCGCATCCCAGCGCTTCGCCGAGGTCGTGGGCGAGGGAGCGTATGTACGTCCCCGCCGAACAGCGCACGTCGATTGTGATTTTGTGATCATCCATGTCGGCAGACAAAATATTTGCCGCGTAAATCTCAACCTGCCGCGCCTCCCGCTCGACCTCGATCCCCTGCCGCGCAAGCTTGTAAAGCCGCACACCGTCTTTCGATACGGCGGAGTACATGGGCGGCACTTGGCTGATCCGGCCGACAAAGCCCTTAAGCGCCGCTTCAACCTCCGTCAGCGCCACGTCCACGCTTTTTTCGCGCAGCACGACGCCGGTAACGTCCAGTGTATCCGTCGTGACGCCCAGCAGAAGCTCCGCCCGGTAGGCCTTGCCGCGGGTGGGCAGCAGTTCGCAAAACTTCGTCGCGCCGCCCAGCATAACGGGTAGGACGCCCGTCGCCATGGGGTCGAGCGTGCCGGTGTGCCCGGCCTTTTTCTGCCCCAGTATCCCGCGTATTTTCGACACAATCCCGAAAGACGTTATGCCCTCGTGCTTGTCAACGATGATGATTCCGTTCATGTATTTGACTCCGTGTATTCAAATTCTATTTATACTATTTTTCGTCTAAGAAATGTACAAAAAATTAAGCAAAGGCTTGCGTATATGGGCTTTGCGAAAATTTTTTGTATACATTTCTAACGAAAAACAGTATTAGCGCACTGCGCGTTCAATTCCCGCAAAAGACGGGCAAGCGGCAATCCCACCACATTCAGGTAGTCGCCGTGTATCTCCTTGACGAGCGCAGCGCCCCTGCCTTGAATCCCGTATGCCCCGGCCTTGTCCATCGGCTCGCCCGTCGCGGCATAGGCAAGTATCTCGGCCTCCGACAGCGGGTAAAACGTGACGTCCGTTTGCTCGAAAAACGAACGCGCCTCCCCTCCCCGAACCACGCACACGCCCGTGTATACCGTATGCGTTTGCCCGGAGAGCATACGCAGCATGTCGGCGGCGTTCCGCTCATCTTTCGGCTTGCCTAAAACCGCGTCCCCCAGGGTCACAACCGTGTCCGCGCCGATGACGGTATCGTCCGGGCACAGCGCGGCGACGGCTCCCGCCTTTTGCTCCGCTATGCGCATAACGGCCTCGCCGGGCGGCAAAGCAGGGTCAAAGCGTTCCTCGACGTCTGGCACGCGGACGGTAAATTCCAGTCCCGCCGCCGTCAGAATCTCGCGCCGCCGCGGTGAAGCGGACGCAAGCGTCAGCTTAGACGTCAGGTTTGCAGATTTAGACAAGCCACTTTCCCTGACCTCTCCTAATCCCTGACGCCTAACCCCTAATTCCTGAAGATGGCTCCCAGCCATCTTCATCACCGCCGCCTGCGTCTTGCCGTCCACAATTTCATTGTTCATCACCATTTCGGCCGCGCGCTTCAGCGGAATTCTCACCACCTCCAGAAACTCATCCTCGTCAAGGTGCTGCTCTGTGAAGGTGAGCTCCTCCGCGCCGTACATATAAATGACCTCGGCGCAATAGCCCGGCGTCGGATAAAAGCGGCCAAGGTCCGTATAGCGCGAGGCGACCGCGCCGCATTCCTCACGCAACTCGCGCTTTCCGGCCAAAAACGGGTCCTCGCCCGGCTCCAGCTTTCCCGCCGGAAGCTCCAGCACGACCTCGCCGTAAGGGTATCGGAACTGCTTCACGAAAAGCAGCTCGCCCTCCTTCGTCAGCGCGGCCACGGTCACGCCGCCGGAATGCTCCACGACCTCGCGCGTGCACTCCCTGCCGTTTGGCAGCTCTGCCTTATCCACACGGACATTGATGATACGCCCCTTGAACACGGTTTCCTGCGATAATGTTTTTTCGTATAAATCCATAGTTATGATACAACCTCTCTAGCGAATATAGTATAGTCGAAGGGGTGATTCAGCTTGGAAAATATCGTAACAGAACAGCCCGCCGACTATGAGGCCCTCCGCTCCATGATCTATAGAATAAAACGAAGCTGCCCGTTTGTCAACTGCCATGTCTGCGGGCGGAGCCTTTCGGGACGCGCGATTTTCGTTTTAAGCGCCGGGAATCCCCGCGAGCCCGTGCTGTTCACCGGCGGCATTCACGGGACAGAGTGGATGACGTCGCTCGTGATCCTAAAATTTTTCGAGCGCGTCTGCGACAGCGTCAAAACAGGGCGCCGCCTGTGCCGGCAAAGCTTCGGGCAGCTGCTTTCTCACCGCGGGCTCGCCGTGATACCATGCCTGAACCCCGACGGCGTTCAGATCGCCATACGGGGACTCAGCGGCGCGGGGATGTACCTGGAGACCGTCCGCAGGGCAAGCGGCGGCCTGATATCCGGCTGGGACGCCAACGCGCGCGGCGTTGACCTCAGCCGCAATTTCAGCGCGGGCTGGGAAGCGGAACCCGAAGCCGGGACCGGTTCGTCCGCAACCTGCCGTTTCGGGGGCTTCTCGCCGGAGAGCGAGCCGGAAACCGTCGCCCTGACAAACTTCTGCCGCCGAACGCTTCCCCGCCACGCGCTTGCTTTCCACGGCTTTGGCGAGGAAATACGCTGGCGATACGGGGACAGCGCCCCGGCTCACGCGGAGCTTACGGCAAAAATCTTCTCGGCGGCCAGCGGGTATGCGCTTGCCGGGAACGATAGGCTGTGCGCGGACGGCGGGTTCACGGAGTGGTTCATGAGCGAGCTGAAGCGCCCGGCGTTCACGATGGGGATGGGCAAGGGGAAAAGCCCGCCGCTTGAAGCGTTCGGCGGGATTTATGAAACGCTTGAGGAGATGATGGTGTTAGCGGCTATTGTTTGAGCTGAACTTTATTCATCAGGAACATAAACCAAAATATCTTCAACTCTGCATTGCAATATAGCGCACAGATCGTTAAGAGTTACCGTGCTTATCGGTAAATTGTGCCGGAAGCGATAGAGCGTGTTGCTGCTTATTTTATGTTTTTGAGTCAGCGTATACGTTGTTATGCCCTTTTCTTTCATCGTTTTCTTTAATGGCGTATATAAGATCATTATTGATCACCTCATGAAAGATTATAAAATATAATCTTTCTCTTGACTATTGTCAATAAAATGACTATAATTTATCATGAGGCGAAAAGGTAAATAATAATTTTTTAAGCCCGGAAAGGAATGATCAAGCAAATGAAAAACATACTTAAAGAACTCTGGTACGGAAACATCGACCCAAAAGAGTATCGCACAAACCACAGCGGCGAACTGGACCGAGTCATCGAAGCCCTGTGCGAAAACGAGAGCGCCCTCCTACAGTCGCTGGAGGGCAAGGAAAAAAAGATGTTTGAAGCATTCGCCGACGCAACAGGAAAGCTTTCGCTTTACGAAAAAACCGACACGTTCGTCGCGGGTTTTCGGCTCGGCGCGAAAATCATATTCGAATCGTTCTGCGCGGAAGATTGCCTGTGAGCGCAGGATATTACACCCGCCAAAATTTTCTGTCCAGACTCCGATACTGTATTGCCTCCGCGATATGCGTCGTCCCGATCTCCTCCGCACCGTCAAGGTCGGCCACCGTGCGGGCCACGCGCAGAATCTTGTCATACGCTCTGGCCGACAGTTCCAGCTTTTCAAACGCCGTCTGGAGCATGGCCATGGCCGCCTCGGTCGGCGTGCAGTGCTTCCGTGTCTGCGCGGCGTCCATTCTGGCGTTACACATCACGCCCGTGCCGCTGAAACGCTCCTGCTGAATTTTTCTCGCCCTGTTCACGCGCCGCCTGATATCCTCAGAGCATTCGCTTTGCTCCGTGCCGGACAGCTTTTTGAAGTCCACGGGAGGCACCTCGATATGGATATCCAGACGGTCGAGCAACGGGCCGGATACCTTTGACAGATACCGCGCCGCAGTCCCGGACGGGCATGTGCACCGCCGCGTGGGATGGCCGAAAAATCCGCAGGGACAGGGGTTCATGGCGCAGACAAGCATGGCCGAGCAGGGAAACGACAGCGTCCCCGCGATGCGCGAGATCGTGATTTTGCCGTCCTCCACGGGCTGGCGGAGGATCTCCATGGCGGCGCGGGAGAATTCCGGCAGCTCGTCCAAAAACAGCACGCCGTTATGCGCCAGAGACACCTCGCCCGGCCGGGGGATCGACCCGCCGCCCGACAGCCCCGCCGGGGACACCGTGTGGTGCGGCGAACGGAAAGGGCGCGCTTTGATGAGTGACACGTTTTCCGGCAGCGCCCCGGCGATCGAATACAGCTTCGTGGTTTCAAGGCTCTCCTCAAAGGTCATATCGGGCAGGATCGACGGGATGCGCTTGGCGAGCATACTTTTGCCCGAACCGGGCGGCCCGATCATCATGATGTTGTGCCCGCCCGCCGCCGCGACCTCCAGCGCGCGCCTGGCCTCGAACTGCCCCTTGACGTCGCGGAAGTCCGGGAGATTTTGGCCGGATACATCGTTTTTGATATATTCCTCCGGGTCAGCCGGGGACATAAGCTTTACTCCCGTCAAATGTGCGATGATCTCCTGCAAATCTTTCGCGGCATAAATCTTTACGCCCCTGACCACGGAAGCCTCCGCCGCGTTGGACTTTGGCAGAAACACCTCTTTCACGCCCTCGTCCCGCGCCCGTATGACCATGGGCAGCGCACCGTTTATGTGTTTTAGCGAGCCGTCCAGCGACAGCTCGCCGATAAACGCCTTGTTCGATGTGTCGCACCGAAGCTGCCTCGACGACATGAGCAGCGCGACGAGCATCGGCAGATCGTAGACCGAGCCTTCCTTACGCACGTCGGCGGGCGCCAAATTGACGGTGATGCGGCTGGAGGGATACTCGAAGCCGCTGTTTTTGACCGCCGCGCGTATGCGGTTCTTGGCCTCCGACACGGACTTGTCCGGCAGCCCGACGATATCGAACAGCGGCAGCCCGCCGGATATGTCGGCCTCCACCTCCACCATATACGATTCCATCCCGAACAGACCCATGCTGAGGAGCTTCGCGAACACGTACATCCCGCCATTTCATGAAGTTTTCCTATATCATACAGTTTTTTCGCGGCGTTAGCAATTATTTCTTTCATTTTTTTGCAGATTTTTAGAAAATTATTATTTTATGTCTTTGCAAATGACGAAATATGTATTATAATCAATATTGACACAGTTTGAAAGGCGGCGATGAAAGATGCGCATCGACATTGACAGGCACAACGCGGAGGTCCGCGAGGTGTGGGATGCTTTTCGCGGCGGGAACCCCATACGCATCCCCATGACGATCGGCACGAACCCGCGGATGATCATTCTTGACGAAAAATACAGCGGCGGCGTAACCTTCGAGCAATACTACAACGATCCGCAGGTCATGCTGGAGACGCAGCTGAAGTTCCGCCGCTGGGCGTGCGATATCCCTTTCGACCATGAGATGGGGCTCCCGGAGCAGGGCTGGGATGTATACGTCGATTTCCAAAACGATATAGAGTGCGGCTGGTTCGGCGCGCAGGTGAAATATAACCTCAACGCCGTGCCGTTCACAATTCCTTTTCTCCGTGACGACAGCCGCAAGGACGAGCTGCTGAAAAAAGGCTTTCCCGGGCTGTTCGACGGGCTTTTGAGCAAGTCTCTGGAGTATTATAATTATTTTACGGAGCTGAAAAACGCGGGTTTTACCTACGAAAGCAAGCCCATTTGCAATGTCGGTTTCCCCGGGATGGGCACCGACGGACCCATGACGCTGGCGTGTATGCTGCGTGGCACGACGGAGTTTTGCATAGACCTGTATGAGGATGAGTCCTATGCCCTGGAGCTTTTGGATTATCTGACCGAGGCGGCAATATTCCGCATCAAGGGCCTGCGAAAACACTTCGGCAGGACTGAAACGCCGCCGTCCCTTGGCTTCGCGGACGACAGTATACTGCTGCTGTCATGCGAGGATTATGAGCGGTTTGTCCTGCCCTGCCACAAAAAGCTCGTCAGGGAATTGACGGACGGGACGGGGCGGAATTCCATCCATCTGTGCGGCGACGCCACGCGCCACTTCAAAATGATTCAGGACGAGCTTAACGTCTATTCTTTCGACACGGGGTACCCGATTGATTTCACCGAGGTGCTGCAAACGCTGTCCCCTGAGACGACCGTGCAGGGCGGCGTCCGCGTCGATCAGCTGCTGCTCAATACGCCCGAGCAGGTCAGGCAGGAAACAAAGCGCATCTGCGAAGAGGTAAAACCCCTGTCAAAAAAATTCGTTATGCGCGAGGCCAATAATCTGTCGCCCGAAACGCCGATGGAAAACATCGCCGCCATGTACGAATCAGTTAAAGAATTCGGCAGGTATTAAGAAGTTACGTTCCCTTAACCACGTCTACTATCTACCATCTACAATCTAGGTAACCGCTGATTAAATCATGCGGAAAGTTTTCAAAAACATGAAACAACCGTTTTCAACAAGGATGTTGAAAGTTTCCCGTATTTTTCTGATATTCAAGTTGCCCCTGTATTGCCAGACT
>WRED01000053.1 GCA_009779495.1 Oscillospiraceae bacterium
AGCGATGGAGCTATTACCCTGTATGACTTTGACCGCATTTTGCAGCATTATATTATTTGTATCGGCAGCACTGAGTGGTGTTATTGCGGCCTTTGGGTCTAATTAACGTGAAAGAGGGGCCACTTCATGAAAAAAATTGTCTCGGTTCTCTTGGCGGCAGTATTTCTGTGTGGAATATTCACTTTTCCCTGTTTCGCCGACGATATTATTGATTATAGGGGCACAATGACCGTTTCATCCGCTTCCGGCGCTCCCGGCGAAACGGTTACTCTCGCGATTTCTATTGACAAAAATCCCGGCATTATCGCAACGCGCTTTTTTGTTGATTACAACGCCTCTAAGCTACAGCTGATAGATGCGGAATACAGCGATCTTTTTTCGTATGGCTACGCAAGATACAGCACCTTTGATATCAAACCTTTCATTATGCTTTGGGCCGGAAGCGGTTCAGCCGAAGATTTTACAAACACCGGCGTTTTCGCTGTCTTGACGTTTAAAATTCTGGAACAGGCCGAAATCGGAAGCACAGGCGTAACCATACAACTGGATCAGATGTCAACCTTTAACCGCGATTATATATTTATACCGTTTACTATGGTCAACGGAACCGTAACAATCAACGAAAGTCCGCCCGAAGAAAACACAAATAAAGTTCTCTTTATCAACAGAGACAAAACCCTTTCCCTATCCAATGAACTCCCAGGCGACGTCAAGGTTGTCCGCTGGGAATCCGGCAATACAAATGCTGCTACTGTTAACCAGAATGGCGTTGTAAACGGTAACAAGTTGGGAAAAGCGACTATTACGGCAACCACCTCTGACGGACAGAAATTTTCATGGGAGGTCAAGGTTGAGCTCACGTGGTGGCAGGTTATCTTACTAATGCTTGGAATTGGGCTATTCTTCCTGCCGTTTTGGGTTGCGTAAGGCTAGTATCCTAAACAAATGCTGGATGAGGCATATTTTCACAAGTATCACCGGGTCTGCCGAAGGCCGCCCGTTGTCCGCGCTGTAATACTGCTCCACCATCCCGTAGATTTTTTGAAAGTCAACTGCTTTCTCGATTTTTTGCAGCAGATGGTCCGACGGCTCAAGGCTTTCTATTCCCACGATTTCGATGTTCTTTCTCTTATCTTCTGCGCGTTCCAGCATTCTCATCACCCTGCTTTATTATACCAAAAAAGCCCGCAAATGTGAGCTTTGGGGACAGGCTGAAACCACCGCCGCCTAAAAGACGGCGGTGGTTTAGTTGATGCTGAAAATCGCTTTTTCCCACGTTGCCTCATTTATCCCGCGATTTTAGGCCTCTTTTTCTTTCGTTTTTCGAGAAAAGGGGCACCTATCCATTGCCGCTATACACGCATTGCCCAGCGCAAACGTTAATACGGCAAGTCCTAAAGGCAATAATATATCGCCGTGTATTGCAAAAATTCCACGGAAATTTCTTATTGCTCTTAAAATTCCCTTGACAAGCGTTTGCGGTTATAATACAATGAAAAACAATAAGTATATTATACGGGGTGTTGTCAAAGACAGGAAACCCGGATAATATTTTACAGGGGGAATATTAACTATGCAAACAGCAGTGGGCTATGATCGGCAAAGGGCCGCCGCCTTAATGGAAAAGTACGATCTGGACGCGATGCTTGTCTCGTCGCCGTTGAATGTCTGGTACGCCACCGGCCTTCCGACGCTGCACAGCGCGCCAAATCCGATTTTGGAGGCGCTGTCCAACAAGTTTCCGAACCTCGGCGTCATCCACAAAAACGGTGAAACCACCGTGCTCCACTGGGTCGGCTTCGCCAGCGTGGAAGAGTTCTGCTGGGCGGATCACGCCGTCCCCATTTTTTCACGCGACATGCTGGGCGATATGCTGATGTCGGCGCTTGAGGACGCGGGATTTACCGGCGGCCGCATGGGTGTGGAATCCGACGCGCCCAAGTTCGCGCTGGACGCCCTTTCAGGCGGTGAGTTTGAGGTGGAGGTTCAGGAATGCGACGAAGTGATGAACGAATTGCGGCTTGTCAAGTCGCAGGAGGAGATCGCGCGCCTAACCCGCGCCGCAGAAATCACGCAGAGGGTGATTGAGAAATGCCTCGGATTTCTGAAAGAAAGCGTCACCGACAACGAATTGATCCGCTTCGCGAGGGACGAAATGCTGCGCGAAAGCGCCGACGACTGGAACCATTTCACCATTCGCTTCGGCGATTCTGATCCCGAAGCCCCCGGCATCGGCCGCGCCATCCAGCCCGGCGAGATCATCCGCCTGGACTTGGGCGTGGCGTATAAAGGCTATGTGTCGGATCTCAATAAGCACGCCGTCATCGGACGCGCGGACGACGAGGCAAAACATATTATAGACGGACTTGTCAATTTACAGCGCTGGTGTGAAGAAAATATCAGGCCCGGCGTCAATATGGGCGAGCTGGGCGAGGCGGCGTGCGACTGGTACGACGAAAACATGCCAAACGGCGCGGCTTACCTGATGGGCCACAGCATAGGCCTTCAAGTGGAGGATATGCACTTGTTCGGCTCTCTTGGCGGGGCGGACATGGCGTTTGAGGAAAACATGGTGCTCGAAATTGAAGCGTGGGAGAATTACCAGGACACTCAGTTGGGCGTGGAAGACCTGTATGTGGTCACCAAAGACGGCTGCAAAAAACTGTCGTCTCTCACGCCTGATATTTACGAAGTCGTGTAAACGCGAATCGCCTATTATTTTAAGTATAGGGAGAGAAAATTGTGGAACAAAAGCTGCTGACCTACTCAAAAAAAGAAAGAAACGCTTTCCTGCTTTCCTTAATCGGTCAAAACATCATTTACGGGACCTTTTCCGGCGCGTTCGCTTATTTCCTGCAATTTACGGTATTGATTCCCGCCGCCTTGGTGGGATCCGTCATGGCGGCCACCAGGGTTTTTGACGCTCTGAACGATCCTATCATGGGCGTGATCGTCGATCGGACAAACTCAAAATACGGCAAATGCCGACCGTATTTGATGCTTGCGCCTGTTTTAATGCTTATCACGACAATCCTTTGCTTTTGGGCTCCTTTCGGGGCGTATACGCAAACAAGCAAAACTGTCCTCGTCGTCGCGTGGGCCGCTCTCTCATATGTGTTATGGGAAATATCGTACACCATAGGCGATATCCCGATTTGGGGCATCGTCGCCCTGATCACCGAAAACGACGAGCATCGCAACAAGCTGATGTCCACAGGCCGGATCGTGTCCGCGATCGGCATGGCTTTCGGCTTTATCATTCAGCCGCTGGCTTTGCTGCTTTCCGATTCGGTGGGCGGCGAGCTTAACGCCTTTTTCCTTATCGTGGCATTTTTCGCGGTTATCGGCTGCGCCCTGTTTCAAATCATGGGCTTCGCCGCGAGGGAAAAGATCAAGCCCGAGTTAACGCCCACGACGCTTCGTGAAAGTGTAAAAATATTGTGGAGCAATAAGCCTTTCAGGCAGATTCTAATTTCAGGTGTGTTAGGCAGTCCCAGATCGCTCATCTTGCTGGTGATTTTTCCTTTGTTTACCTATTATTTTGCCGCCAAAGACTTTTTAAGTGTAATCTTCTATATGGCGCTCATTGGCGCGGGCCTGTTCCTGGGGCAGTACCTGGCGATCGGCTATACGCCTAAGCTCCTGAACAGATTTTCCAAGAAAAAGCTTTACAATTATTCCAACCTGATCGCGGTTATCCCCAGCGCGCTGATCTTCGTCCTTTATCTCATCAACCCGATGGGCATGACCGATTGGCTTTTCGTAATTTTGCAGGCGATTTGCTTCGCGTTTGTCGGCTTCGGCATGGGTATACCGATCGTTTTGCAGTCCGTCATGATCGCTGACTGCGTGGATTATCAGGAATACCAGACGGGGATCCGGCCGGACGGCGTGTTTTTCTCGGGGCAGTCTTTCATCGCGAAGATGCAGACCGCTATCGCAACGTTTATCAGCGGCTTCGCGTATGCCTATGTCGGCTTTTCGGATACGGCGATCGAAAAGGTCAACGCCTTTATAGAGGCGGGCGGCATACCGCGCACGGAGCCTGAGTTCCAACCGTACATGATGATATTATTCTTTTTGGTCAGTATACCTCCCGCGATCGGTTACTTATTAAGCGTCATACCTACATGGAAATACGCGCTGGATTCAGGTGAGCACAAGAAGATCTTAGAAGAGCTTAACAGAAGGCGCCAGGAAAAGCGCCGGGAAAATATAGAAGCATAAGGAGGAAAGTTTGAAAAATTACGCCCGGCATTTATGCCGTTGGCTATCTTTTCAAACCGTAAGTTTTTTACTTCGCCAAAACTTGAAAAGGATGGATTATAATTATGTCAAAGCATAACCCCCTGATCATCACCGCGACGCCCAACATCTGCTGGCTCAAGCCCGACGTGAAGTACCCCAAAACCGCGCCCGAGATCATTGAGGAGACCCTGCGCTGCCGCGAGGCCGGGGCTAGCGTACTGCATACCCACGCCGAGGGCCAGTGGTCCGCTGTCATAAACGGCGTCCGCGCGGTCAGCGATATCATTATCCAAAGCGGCATGTCCAGTATCCCGCTGATGGAGCGTATTGAGCTGTTTGAGGAGAAAAGCGACTGCGTTTCCATCATCGCGAATCATCATGACGAGGATTTCGCGGAGGTCAACTGTGACTGCCTTCATACGCTCGACGAGCTTGTGGAGTATTGCGAGGCGTGCAACAAGTACGGCGTAAAACCCGAGTGGGAGATCTGGCACGCGGGCTCCATCTGGAACCTTGAGCGTTTGATAGAGCGCGGCCTGCTTTCAGCGCCCTACATCACGACACAGTTTTACGGCTGGCCGGGCGGCACATGGAGCCCGCCGACCGTGGAGGAATACCTCTACCGCAACCGCCTGATGCCGGCGAACTGCGCCGTCACGGTAAGCATCATGGGCGCGGAGCAGATGGATATCTTAGTGGCGGCCATCATTCACGGGCACAATGTACGCGTAGGCACGGAGGATTTCCCTTTCCTGCAAAACGGCAAAGAAGCCGCGTGCTGGGAGCTTGTCAAAGAAATCGCGGACATCTCCCGCTCGCTCGGCCGCGAGGTCGCGACGCCCGCGCAAGCCAGAGAACTGCTGGGACTATAGTCAAACCACTTAGAAGCCGTATTCATAGCCGTTCGCCGTTCATCTTCCGGCTAATTTTCTGCCATACTGCGTTGAATTTTTTTGAAATACAGGCGGTATTCCTGCAAAAATCCGCCTTGTCTGGCGAAAAATTAGCTCGGAATCTGAACGACTCAGGCTATGAATACAGCTTCTTAAATTCAATAAAGAATCATAGGAGGATTTATCATGACCAATCAAAAAGTCGCGATTGTCACAGGCGCGTCGGTCGGCATCGGCCGGGCGGCGGCGATCCAATTCGCTAACGAGGGCTATCACGTGGCCATTATCGCCAGAGGCGATAAAATTCATGAGGTCGGCGACGAAATACGCGCTATCGGCGTGGAATGCATTGATTTTCAGGGCGACGTCGGCAACGAGGACGACGTGAAAGCCATGGTCGCTCAGGTGGAAAACACATGGGGCCGGGTGGATGTGCTCAACTGCAACGCCGGCATCGTAGTGGTAAAGCCTCTTGAGGATACCACCTGGGAGGATTTCGTCAATGTGACTCACATCAACATAGGGGGGCATTTCCTCTTTACAAAATACGTCGTGCCCATCATGAAACGGCAAAAGAGGGGCGCAATCGTCAATATGGGTTCGGTTTCCGGCCATGTAGGACAGACGCAGCACGGCATCTACGGTGCTACGAAAGGCGCGATCATCGCGTTTACCCGGGCAATGGCATGGGAACTGGCCGACTACAACATCCGCGTCAATTCCGTCAGCCCCGGCTCCATCGACACGCCCATGCTGCGCGGCGACATTCAGCTGGAAAGCACGCGCACTGGTCTGCCTTTCGATGAGGTCAAGCGTGAGCGCGAGAAAGAACAGGCTTTCAATCGCTGGGCTGAACCCGAGGAAGTGGCCGAGGTCATATGCTTTTTGGCCGGCGACAAGGCGTCGTTTGTCACGGGGGCGGACTGGCTTGTGGACTGCGGATGGGTAGCGAAATAGAAATCAGGCGTTAGGAATCGGGAATTAGGAGGTGCGCATGAAAAAGAAATGGAAACTTTTGATTTTGATTCCGCTGTGCGTGCTGGTATTGTGCGCGGGTGCTTTACTGATTTACAACGCTGTGGAAAACGCGGCGATTGACCGCACGGGCCTGCAAGCGTACAGTTATCAGGGGCTGCGCTATCGTATCTACGCGCCGGAGGATACCGGCGCGGGCGGGAAATATCCTCTGTTGCTGTACCTGCACGGCGCGGGACGAAACGGGAAGAACAACCGCTCTCAGGTTAAGGACAACATTTTTTTCGAGACGATCCTCAGCGAGGATACTCTTGCAAAATACCCCTGCATCGTACTCGCGCCCCAGTGTCCCAAGGGCAAAGGCTGGGTGCGCCAGCCATGGGGACCGGGCATTGCGGCGGATCTCATGGGGCTGCTGGAGGAAATTACGGCAACGTACCCCGTGGATCCCGCGCGCATCTACATCACGGGGGTATCCATGGGCGGCTTCGGCACATGGGGAATGCTTCGATATTACCCGGGCTATTTCGCGGCGGCAGTGCCCATATGCGGCGGCTGGGACCTTGACGACGACGTCGAAAACGCGCCTGTGATGAAAGACGTCCCCATTTGGGCTTTCCACGGAACCCTCGACACAGCCGTCCCGGTAGCGCGAACCAGCGATATGGTTGACGCTTTGAAGGCAGTGGGCGGCAATGTTCGCTATACGGAATACCCGGACGAGGAACACGGAATCGCGGGAAAGGTCTACAGCGAGCCGGAGCTGCTCCCGTGGCTGTTCGCGCAAGTAAAGAATTAAGAGGCAAAGTTTGAAAAATAAGATTTTTCAAACTTGGGTTTTGTGCTTTTCGGCCATAAGGCGGGCCGAAATTTTGCTGAACAAACTTTGTTTGTTTGCGGAACCCGCACAATTCCCCAGAAAGGTATGATTATAAACATGTCTGAAACCATATTAGTCACAGGCGGCAGCGGCTGTATCGGCGGCTGGGTCATCAAAAATCTGATAGAGCAGGGACGGCGCGTGGTCGCGTTGGCTCCCCATCCCGAAAAGCTGCAAAAGCTGCTGCTTATTATGAGTGACTCCGATTTGGCCAAGGCCGAGATCGTTCCCGGCGACGTGAGCGAGCTTGACGACGTGCGCCGCGGCTTCAAAGCGGGAGCCGATAAGGTCATTCATCTGGCGGCCATGCAGCTGCCCTTTTGCAAGGCCGATCCCGTGCGCGGCGCGCAGGTAAACGTGGTCGGCACACAGAATATCTTCCAGGCGGCAAAAGAAGCCGGGATCACGCAGGTGGTCTATTCCAGCTCCACCGCCGTTTACGGCCGCGCGGACGAGTATCCGGGCGGGGTGTTCGATCATCGCTCCCCCATGCTCCCCCACTCGTTTTACGGCGCGTACAAGCAGGATAACGAGGTCAGCGCAAAGGTTTGGTTCAGCGACGAGGGAATTTCCAGCATCGGCATCCGGCCTTTCGTGGTCTACGGCCCCCTGCGCGACCAGGGCATGACCTCTACGCCCACGGCGGCCATCAAGGCGGCGGTGAAGGACGAGAGCTATCATATTTCTTACGGCGGAGCGGCGGAATTCCAGTACGCGGACGACGCGGCCAAGGCGTTCATTTTGGCGGCGGACGCGAATATGGAGGGCGCGCCATGCTACAATCTGGGCGGCGGCGCGGTCACCATGGACGATATCGTTGCGGCCATTGAGGAAGCTTGCCCGAACGCGCGGGGCAAAATCACATACGACCCCACTCCCCTGCCGTTTCCTCAGCATAAGGATACGGGCGAGCTGGAAAAAGCTGTCGGGAAAATTCCGTGGACTCCCCTGCTACGGGGCGTCGCGCAAAGCGCGGAGATATTCAAAAAAATCTGACTATGCGAATCACGGGTAAAAAAACAGAAAACAGGTAAAATTTAGGCGTCATTGCGAGCGCAGAGAAGCGTTTTTTTATAACAGGGTCGGTGCGCGAAGCAATCCAGTTTTACAACTTTATTGCGTTGCCTGACAACTTCTGACGACTCAACCATTTGTGACTGGATTGCTTCGCGCACAAACATTGTTATTACTCAACGTTTCTCCGCGTTCGCAATGACGTGAATTTCACCCCACATCTGTCATATTTACTCGTTATTCAACACGTGATTCGCATTGACTACATAGTCAAACGGACAAATCTTTGCATAAGAAAAGGGATGCGCATCATGTTCAATATCTTCATTTACGCGTTGAAATGTCTGCGCGCGGCATTCATCTTCCTTCTCAGCGCGACCTGCGCCGGCCTCCTGAAACCGGCCGGCCCCGACGCCACCTTCGCGATGGAAAACAAAGCGGAGAAGTATGAGGCGCGAGCCAGAATACTTGCCGGCAGCGTGGAAAAAAACTTTTTTGACAAGGCAAGCGGTATGCTGCACAACAACAGCAGCAACTGGTTTACCCCCTCCGGCTGCTGGGACGTCACGGCACTGCTGACCATGTACACAAAGCTCGCCGAAATTGACGGTAAATATATCAAGGACGCGGACAGGGCGATCTATGCCCTCGGCTTTTACGGCAGGGCTACGCCGGGCGGCGGGTTCAGCGCGTACACGGGCGCGTGGACGATATTCCAAAACGCCTCAAACGGCGACGTTTATTATGACGACAACATGTGGGTTGGCCGCGATCTCGTCAAGCTGTACCGGATCACGGGCGACAAAAAATATCTGGACAGGGCGATCGTCATCGCGGATATGATCATCGCCGAGGGATGGACCGGCCTTGACGAGGACATGTTCACGCAAAAATTCGGACGCGCTCCGGGCGGCCCTCTCGGCGGCTTCTACTGGAGGTCGGACCACGTCTCCCTGCATGTCTGCTCCAACGGGCCGGCGATTCAGTTTTTAACGATGCTTTCCTCCGACGCGGACAACGGTAAGGGGGATACCTACCTTGAATATGCCAAAAAGTGCTACCGTTTCCTCACTTATCTAGAGCGGGACAACGGCGTGTTTTGGGATTTGATGAGCTTCCACAAGGACGCGGACAACAACATCACCGGCATTAACAGATGCGATGGCGCAAGTTTTAGCTATAATTCCGGCACGCCCATCAGCTCCGCCGCCGAGCTGTACAAGCTTACCGGCGACGCGGCGTATCTGGCCGACGCGATCCGTTGGGCACGCAGTGCCGATGCCTTTTTCGCGAAGGAAAGCGCCGTTCCTGGCGTAAAAACCTTTACTGACCTGCCGTGGTTCCGCGAGATTTTGCTAATGGGCTACATTGATCTCTATGAGTTTGACGCGGACGCGTTGGGTTATATAGAGAACATGGAATCGGCGATCAATTACGGGTACGAAAACCACCGTTTGAACGGCGTGCTCGGCTACAACAAGAATATGATCCCACGAAACTGGGTGAACGGCTTTGCAGACGAGGAGGAAAAGAAAAGCGGCATCGCACTGGAACAAATTCCCTGCGCGGGGATATACGCAAGTCTCGCGATGTTTTATTAAACCATTATGGGCTTGAAAACGAGGGAGGCCGACAAAGCCTCCCTCGTTTGATTTGCGAAACGTTTTATTAGTCCTCAGCCAGTTCCCCTATCAAGCGGCGCCGTTCCTGAAGCGCCCCAAGTATCTCGGCATACTTATCTTCCGGCAGCGCGTACCGGCGCATGGGCAGCGAGGACAGCACGCAGGCGATAGCGGGCAAGATAGAGATAGCGAAGATCATCATGCCGAAGAACTTGAAAAGCTGGTTGCCCGTCAGCGCGCCGCCCATGTAGCGGTGAACGACCGTCTGCGAGCCGCGTTTCATCAGGTCCCTCGGTATCCCCCCGGTATCAATCATGTTCTGTAAAATCTTAATGTTCATGCCGGAAAGTCCCACCATCGCGCTCAAAGCCTGGTAGATCATGTTGGAGACGCCGTTGCCGATCTTGGCCATGAAAGTCAGGCCCGAAAAGAACACACCGTCAGGGCGTTGGTGATTGGTGTAATCCTCGTAGTCCACCGCGTCGGCGATCATGTTGGCCTGCAGCACGTAGAAAAGCCCCGAAGCCGCGCCCTTGACGAAGAAAATCAGAAAGACTAAAACGATCATGACCGGATTGGTCAATCCGTCGCGCACGCCCAGCGACGCTAAAAACAGCAAAAACAGCAGGATGTTGGCCGGAACCTCTATCAGGTTGGAGAAAATATAAAGGTTCCGTTTGCTGTAACGTTCCAGAAGCTTGTGGGAGAGCGTCTGCACCGGGAACTGCCCCAGCGCTATGGCGATGCCGAAGATCGCGGTATATATCAGCGCCTTTGCGGGATCCTTGCTGGCGAAGTAGTATGTAACCAGCGGGACGGTGACCAGGCCAATGAGGTTTCTGGGTGAGCCAAGGATGCCGGACATCAGGATCTGTCTGAACGGCTTGTTCTCCCAGAGCATTTTGAAGTTGCCGGTCATACTGTTACCCTTGTTCTGCGGTACGATTTTTTCCTTGACAAACAGGCCCGCAAGCTGGAAAGTGACCGCGCCGACTGTCAGGAGGATGAACGCGGTGAGGAGACTGCCTCCCCTGTCGTTGGGCAGTCCGTCCTTGCCCAGCCACTGCCCGAACTGCAGCGCGATCGGCTGGAACAGCGCGATTGATATGCCCCCGCCGATCCCCCCTATGACCCGCGCCAGAGCCTGAAGCTTCTGCCGGTGCTTCTCATTCTCGGTCATGAGCGCTGTGATGCCCCAAAGGGGAATGTCACCCATGGTGTAGGATACATCGACAAAAATGTAGCCGACAAGAGCCCAAACGACCACCATCACGTTGTGCCCGCTCAGGGCGCCGGCGTCGTGCCGGTAGGGGCGGCAGAGGAACAGCAGCATGGTAAATACATATATGAGGGCCGGCGAGATCATCAGGTAGGGGCGGCATTTCCCACGCTTGGTGCGGGTTTTATCCACGATTGTGCCCATGATGGGGTCGTTGACAGCGTCCCAGACTTGGGCGATGGTCATGATAACGCCCACCGTCATAGCGGGGATGAACAGGACGTCCTTGGCGAAATAATTGGTAAACATATTGATAACGTTATACATCATGTCTTTCCCGAACATCGCCGTCAGATACATGTTGCGCTCTTTGGAGCTGTAGGTTTTCAGCTGCATAAAATCACACTTTCTGTATGTATTTTTCTGCTGAGATTTATTGTAGCATATTCCCAATAAAAACACAATCGGTTTTTTTCTAAAATAGCTAGGGCGTGTTTGAAAAATCCCCGTGTGCGGATTTTTGAGTGATTTTTTCGCCGCACAAGATAAAATTTTGAAAGAATACTCCCGTATTTTAAGAAATTTTAACGCAGTGCGGCGGAAAAA
>WRED01000054.1 GCA_009779495.1 Oscillospiraceae bacterium
ACCTTACGATACCGTCATGCGGTTCATCATATAGCTAATAATTGTTTCAACAAAACTCTTTTTGAATCTTCAAGGGTTTGTTTATCGTTGTTTAATTTTCAAGGTGCAGGGGGGATGCTTTTGTAACTGCGGCACGTCTGAGGTGCTCGACTATATTATCAGATATTTTTCCGTTTGTCAAGCCCTTTTTTCGCGGTTTTTTTCGTAGGCTTCAACTTACCCGCGCGTACCATTCTAGATTCTAGACGTTAGATTGTAGATATTAGACGTGGGGCGGAAAGGTTGTTTGTCTATTTCACTGCGTCTAAAGTCTACCATCTGGAATCTAGCGTCTGACAAAATATTCCTCATACCATAATATGAATGTATATAACGACCATACTTTTTTCATGTTTGCGGACTTACCTTGGCGGTGCTCGTCAAGCAAATTGATAATTTTGGGCACGTTGAAATATTTTTTGGCCGTATCGCTCTCAAATTTTTCTTTCACTAAGCCATAATATTTGTCCTCGCGCAACCAGTCGTTCAGCGGCACAGGGAAGCCTAATTTGGGCATATTCGCCGTTCGCTCGGGTAAACTCGCGAGCGCGGCCTGTCTCAGCGCGACTTTCGTTTTGTCCCTTTGGACGCGATGCTCCGCCGGGATTGCCAGCGCGGTTTTCAACATCTCACGGTCCAGAAACGGCACGCGCAGCTCCAAACCGCTGGCCATGCTCATCTTGTCAGCCTTTAACAAAATGTCGTAAAGCAGCCACGTATTCAGGTCGGCAAACTGCATTTTTGTCACGTCGTCCAGTCCCCTGGCCTTGTCGAAATGGGGCTTCGTGTAGTGCGCGGGGTCCTTCGACTCGATTTCCCGGGCGAGGTATTGGCCGCGTTCACCGTAATCAAACACATAGTTGTTGCGGATGTACCGCCGCTCGATGGGGTAGCGTCCGCGCACCAAAAACCGCTTGCCCCGGAACTTCGGCAGCTTGCCTGCGGCAACCGACAGCGCTGTCCGCACCGGCTGCGGCACTTTCATGTACTTTTGGTAGTCAAGCGGTTCCTTATAATAGTTATAGCCGCCGAACAGCTCGTCCGCGCCCTCGCCCGACAGCACGACCTTCACGTGCTCCGACGCCTTTTTCGCCAAAAAGTACAGCGGAAGCGCCGACGGATTCGGCAGCGGCTCGTCCATGTGGTATTGGACTGTGGGGGCGATCCCGAAAAAATCGTCCGCCGAAATTTTTACGGCATAGTTTTCCACACCCTCAACCCGCGCGAACTCTTGGGCACAGGGCAGCTCGGAATACTTTTCCTCCTCGTAGCCGACGGAAAACGTCTTGAGCTTTTGCCGCCTGTGAAGCTCGTGCACCGTGTAGGAGCTGTCAACGCCGCTCGACAAAAAGCAGCCCACCTCCACGTCCGCGAGCTTATGGGCGTTCGTGGAATCCCGGAAAGTCTCTGCGATGATACCGGCCCACTCGTCCAACGTTTTCGTGCCGTCGATCTCATATTTGAAGTTAAACCAGCGCTGTATTTTCATTTCACCGTTTTCATAGGTGAAGCACTCGCCGCCCAAAAGCTTGTATACGTTTTGAAACAGCGTTTCGCGGTCCGGGATATACTCAAACGACAGGTAGTCGGGCAGGCGCTTTTCGTTGAGTTCTTTCACGAAGCCCGGGTAAGCGAGAAAGCCCTTTATTTCCGATCCAAATAAAAATGTGCCGCCGTTTTGGTAGTAATAAAGCGGCTTTATGCCGAAAATATCCCGCGCGCCGAACAGCCTTCTCGCTTTTTTGTCCCATATGACAAACGCGAACATTCCCCGCAGCCTGTTCAGCAGATCCCGGCCGTACTTCTCGTAGCCGTGCAATATGACCTCGGAATCACTATTCGTTTTGAACACATGCCCGGCGTTTACAAGCTCTTCGCGCAGCTCCGCAAAATTATATATCTCGCCGTTGAAAACAAGGGTCTTTCCGCCGTCCTCGTTTTCGATGGGCTGGGCGCCGCCGTCCAGGTCGATGATGCTTAACCGCCGAAAGCCAAGCGCCGCGCCGTCCTCCACGTAGCAGCCGTACTGGTCAGGCCCGCGGTGGACTATTTTATCCGCCATCGCCTTGATTTGGGAGTCCTCCGCCTTTGTCGTGTCGTCGATGTAGCCTATGAATCCGCACATAAAAAAATACCAACCCTTTAATACAATTGAGAATTAAGAATTAGAGCCTGTGATTTGCATTGTTTTTTTTCAAAACGGATAAGTTCCGGACTGCGAATCTCCTCAACCGTCCTGGCCGCCAAAACCTCCAGCGAGTCAACGACATCCGAATCCATGACCGAGCACGCCCTTTTCGCCACCGACAGCTCCGTACAGCCTAAAATCACGCACTGGCAGCCCTTTGAACGCAGATGATCTATCATCCCCCGGAAAGCCGCTCCGTCAGGTTTGTGACCGGCTTTCACGCCCCCATAAATCAGCTCCATGACCTGCTTTTGCATGTCCGCGCCGGGAACCTCGCAGGCGATTCCGGCACCGGCGCAAACCTTTTCATATATTTTCGCCAACAGCGTACCGTCAGTGGCAAGCACGCCAACCTTTGTGAGTCCCGGCGCGCGCCTTTCCGCCTCCGTGACCGCTTCCTCCACGATGTTCAGCATGGGAACCGACACGCTCTTTTCTATATCGTCAAAAAAATAGTGGGCGGTGTTGCATGGGATAACGATCAGCCCGACGCCCAGCCCCTCCAGCGTTTTCGCGTCGTCCAGCAGGTACGGCAGGGGCGACTCATCGCTTTCGCCTGAAATGAACGCCGTTCTGTCGGGGATACTCGCGTGGTTCATAATGACCATGTTCACGTGATCCTGGTCGCGTTTCGCTGCGGTTTTTGACAGCACAAGCTCGTAAAAATACGCTGTCGCTGACGGCCCCAAGCCGCCGATGACGCCTACCGCGCGGTTCATCATATCTTAAAATTCTCCATTCTCAACTTTCAATTCTCAATTGACATAGTATTTCTCGAACTTCCTGATCTGATTCAGCTCATACGCCGCCACATACGCCCTGCGCTTCAGCGTCATGTCCGGCCCGTATATCAGCGGGTTGCTCCACTTTTCCTCTTTGATCAGCCGCAGGGCGCGGTCGCGCAGTTCCGCGTCGCCGACGAACTTTTTGATGACATATTTCGGCACGAAGGTAAACAAATGCTCCTGATCCGCGACGGTCAGGCCCTTGAACTCCTTGCGGTCAATGTAGTCGTCGATCAGCCATTTTACGGCGTTAAATCCACTGCCTGTCACGTAATAGTTGCTGCGGCCAAGGCGTATATTGATTTCAAAGAATTTATATTGGCCGTCGCGGGGATCGTACTTGAGATCAAAGTTCGCGTAGCCCACGTAACCGATGTGCTTCAAAAAGCGCTGCGCCTGATTGACGACCTCCATGTCCGCCTCGTTGATGATGCAGCAGGGGTTTCCCAGGGCGGAGGGCGTGTGCTCCTCCAGCAGCGTATGTCCGAGCGCGGCGAAGCGCACGCGGGAGCTTGCGTCACAGTAGCAGGTCAGCACGCGCATACCCGTATCGTCACCGGGAATCCTGTCCTGAATCAGAAACTTGTAATCGTAGCTGCTTGTCGCGAGATTTCGCAGCATTTCCTCCAGCTGTTCACGCCTGTCAAAACAGAACACTTTTTTCTTTCCAGGAAACTTCGCGTAGTGGTACATCGCACTGTTGGCGGTTTTTGCTATTACTGGGTAATCAAAACCGAGTTTTTCCGGCAGTTGGGGCTTATCCGCATGGGGATCGAAATGTGTATGGCAATCATAGACGAAAGTTTTGGGGTAAGGAATGCCCAGCTCTTCCATTATTTCGTAGAACTTGTCCTTGAGCGTTACGCGGTTCATGAGCGCCTCGTCAATGTACGGAACGATGTAGTGCTCCGACAGCCTGTCCTTGTTCTCAATCAGTATGCGCACATACCAGTCGCCGCAACCCAAAACGATCAGCTTTTTATCTTTCCCATATTTTTCACCGATTTCCATTAGCGTGGGAATCAGCGCCTCCTCGCTTTCGAGGTTCGGGCAGTACAGGTTTTCGCACAGCCCACTCATGACGACAGGCCCGCCCCGGGACATGCTGACCGCCAGAGACTTGACCTGATACTGCTCGTAAAAGGAGCGTACCAAGCTGTAGGCCGTGATGTCGCCGCCTAAGATCACCGGCAGGAAGTCGTATTCCTTGAAGTCCATTGCTTTAGTTTACCTTTCCAGGAATTTAATGTTATTTACGGCTGTGTGTTTATGTTGCCCATTTGCTGTCCGGGAATACATGACATAGATGAATCTTTATATTGTGTTATCCCCATTTTTAGGAAAAGGGCTTTCTGTGTCATTTTTACCGCTTCACGCAGATTTTTTATGTTCACGTTTTCTCGCCTCCACTTATATCAGCAAACTTGATATCACTATTTTATATCAAGTTTATTTATATGTCAATGGGTTTTTGAAATGTTTTTAAGTTTTCTTTATATCTTCTTTACACATACTATAATATCAACTATATTGATATCGAGGAGTGTGTCAGTCATGAACAGAATTAGGGAATTAAGAAATAATAAGGGGATTTTACAGGAGGAATTGGCGAAGCTTCTGCAAATTTCTCAAGGCACATTGTCTTATTGGGAAAATGGAAAGTACGAGCCTGACAATGATTCGCTTAAAAAGCTTGCGGATTATTTTAGCGTATCAATTGATTATCTTCTCAATCAAACGGACAACCCCACTCCGCCTGACGGAAAAAGCGCGATAGATGACAATGGCCTGAAATTCGCCCTTTGGGGACGAACTGATATAGATGATGACGTTCTTGAGGATGTACAGGCTTATGCCGCGTTTGCGGCAAAAAGGAAGCGTGAAAGGGAAAATGAAGTCTCCGGTTGATCTATGAAGCCGTATTCATAGCTTCTATATAACAGGGCCGAAAACTTTGTAATTATTCGGCTTGAACTTTTCAAGCGCAAAAAAACAACCTTTTTCCGCATAGAAAAAGGTTAAAAATTTATCAGAATGGATTTATAACAACATGGAACTTTGCGCGCAATCAACGCTGCGGGAATACAACGATTTTGTCTGGAATCATCCCAAGGGGCACTGGCTTCAGGCGCCGGAATGGAGCGGAGTCAAAAAGCAATGGAAATGGGAGGGCATCATTGAGCGGGACGGCAGCGGCGCCATCGCCGGCGTCATGTCTGTGCTCATACGGCGGATTGCCGGGATCGGGGTCACGCTGATGTACAGCCCGCGCGGCCCCGTGTGCGATCCGCACGACGAGGAAACCTTTACCCGCCTTATTGCCGACGCGAAGCTTTTGGCCAAGAAGCGCCGCTCCTATGTCATCAAGATAGATCCCGATGTGCCTGCCGACGACGAGGCGTTCGCCGCGCTTGTACAAAAGTTGGGATTTGTCATCGGCAGCGACTTTGAAAATGAGCTTGATGGAATTCAGCCGCGGTTCGTGTTCAGGCTGTACCTCAACGGCCGCGGCGAGGACAAGCTGATGGCCTCTTTCCACTCGAAAACCCGCTACAACATCCGTTTGGCCCAGCGCCGCGGGGTTGACGTCAAAATCGAGGACAAGTCGAAGCTGCCGCTGTTCTGTGCCCTGATGAAAGAAACCGGGGAGCGCGACGGCTTCGCCACCCGCCCGTTGCCGTACTTTGAAACGATGATGGACGTTATGGGCGGGCATTGCCGCCTTTACATGGCGTATTATGAGGGGGAAGCCGTGGCGGGAACCCTTGCCGTGCATTTCGGCGACAAGGTTTGGTATATCTACGGCGCGTCCGGCAACAAGCACCGCGACGCAATGCCCAATTATCTCCTGCAATGGCACATGATCCAATGGGCGGCGGAACTTGGCGTCCGCGTCTACGATTTTCGCGGGGTGTCCGGCGACATGGACGAAACCAAGCCGATCTACGGCCTGTACCGCTTCAAGAAAGGCTTCAACGGGGATTTCACGGAGTTCATCGGGGAGCTGACGCTTGTGACCAAACCGCTGATGTACTTTCTGCTGACAAACGCCCTGAAATTTTACAAGAAACTGCGCTCGAAGCTGTGACTGCGTTAATTACGGCTATAATACGGCGCGGGAGAGGGAACGGAATTGAAAAAGCTGGAAATTGATCAAAAATTGCTGTCGGAAAACATCGAAACCGTTAAAAAGAAGTCGGGCGGCGCACGGGTCATCGCCGTTTTGAAGGCAAACGGTTACGGCGTGGGCACGCTTAATCTTGCCGGGGCGCTGAAGTCCGGCGGGATAGATTTTTTTGCCGTAACGGATCTGCCGCAGGCGGTTATGCTGCGTGAAAACGGCTTCGAAGACGACATTTTGTGTTTGACCTCGACTTGCGTTAAAGAGGATCTGGAGATCATCGTAACCCACAATTTGACCGCGACAATCGGCAGTTATGAGGCGGGCCGTTTGCTTGACGAGGTTTGCGCAAGTAAAGGCAAAAGGGTAAACGCGCACATGGAGATCGATACCGGCTTTGGCAGGAGCGGATTTTCACATGGGGACCCCAACGGTATTGTAAGCGCTTTCAGCTCATTTTCAAACATAGATATCACCGGCGTGTACTCTCATCTTTCGTGTTCTTTCGGCAAAAAGAAGTTTACGGACCGTCAGATGGAAAAGTTTATCGCGGTGAAAAATGTGATTCAGGAAAAAACGGAATTTAACGGCCTGTATCACATCGCCAGTTCAAACGCCTTGTTCAAATATCCGGATACCGTTCTTGACGCGGTAAGGGTCGGCTCCGCGTTTATCGGCCGGGTCGCCGCCGGAAACACAGGGCTGAAAAGTATAGGAGCGCTGAAAACGGACATCAAGGAAGTCAAGCGGCTTCCCAAGGGGCATAATATAGGATACGGCAATGTGTACAAAACGAAAAGAGCGGTAACAATCGCCGTCGTGAGCTTGGGCTACAGCGACGGTATATCAATGGAAAGAGCGAAAGGCGCATACCGGCTCAGGGACAAGCTGAGATACATTTATAACGACATTTTTCTGTCAGATAAAAACGCGCCGTATGGTACGATAAACGGCAAAAAAGCGAAGCTGCTGGGCAGATCGGGACAGACAAGCCTTGTTCTGGATGTGACGGATATACAGTGCAACGCGGGAAATATCTGTGAGTTTGCGGTCAATCCGATGTTTATCAGCGCGGATATAGAAAGAGTTTTGGTTGATTAAAAATATATTTTTACAGAAAAAAACGTCCGATGGCGATTATTCAATCCGCCATTGGACGCTTTTTTATTTTTGCCGTTTTAGACCTTTTGGGGGTAGTTGTACCCCTCCGGCACTTCGTGCCACCTCCCCTTGCAGGGGAGGCTTGAGCAGATCGGCAACCACTGCCTCTCCTGCAAGGGGAGGTGGCGCGAAGCGTCGGAGGGGTATAATCGCCCAAAACAAAAATCTAAAACAATCTAATTTTTAATTCTGAATCATCAAAAATTCATCCGGCAAAGGCGCACTGAAAACCATCCTCTCCCCCGTATACGGATGAACCGCCCGCACCTCCGCGCAATGAAGCAGTTGGTGCGTCACGTCCTCCCGCGTCGTGCCGTAAAGCGCGTCCCCGACCAGCGGAAATCCCATGTGCGCCATATGCACGCGTATCTGATGCGTCCGGCCCGTCTCAAGCTTCAGCCGCAGAAGCGTCATGCCATTCCCTGTTTTTAGTGCTTCGTAATGCGTCACGGCACGTTCGCCATTTTGCCCGCCGGGATCACAGGCCCGCAGGGTCTTATCGGGATCGGGACGGTAGATCGGCACGTCTATTATTCCTTGTCCGCACAGCTCGCCCTCGCACAGCGCCATGTACGTTTTTTCCGCCGTCTCCGAAAGCCGCGCCGCCGCGTAAGGGTTCAGCGCGCACAGCACCACGCCGGACGTACCCTTGTCCAGCCGCCCCACCGACCGAAACGCGCCGCTGTGCCCGCGATTTTGCAAATAATAAGCGGCTCCGTTCGCCAGCGTGTTGTTTCTGTGCCCGTGGGTCGGATGCATGGCGATGGTCGGCGGCTTGTTCAGCGCGAGCATGTCCTCGTCCTTGTACAGGATGCACAGCGGCATCTCCACCGGCTCGATGCGGCACTCGCCTTGCGGCACGGACACGGTTATGATGTCTCCGGGATTTACGCGGTCGATTGTCCGCACGTGTTCGCCGTTTCGCAGCAGCGCGCCGTCGGTGTGCCGCAGAGACGACACAAGCGAATAAGAAAAATGAAGCTCGCCGCGCAAGAAAGCAACGAGCTTTTTTTCTCCGCAATTGGGCGGAACTTCAAATTTCATGACGCGCGTAAAAATATCCATTGACTTCTACGGTAAACTTTTCATCATTTTGCTGAACGTATCCGCAATCGTTTCGGCCGTCAAATACCCCAAAGAGTTCGTCTCATGGTAATGCCTGACGCCGTTGCGATCTCTTCCCGTGCTCAGATACGGCTCGGACTCATGCAAAACAAAGTCGTTCGGCGCGATGATATAGCCCGTCATGTCGTTCGTCACGCCGAACACCAGCAGATTTTCGTCGCCCGCGATATCGCAGAGGGGCGGCGGGTTGATCTCAGCGCCTTGCCCCGTCGCGGACGTCTCAGCCGGGGCGTAACCGCCGTGGGCAACCTCGGGCTTCGCCTCGCCCGGCAAAAGGAGTATCTGCCGGCTGCCGATTTTTATGTACGTCAGCTCAGTTTGCAGCGCGAGTCCCAGATCGCCCCTGTCACAGGGGAATTTCAGCGCGTTCACCGTCTTGATAAGCCCCATCAGCGAGAGCACGCCGTTGTCTACCGGCGAATAATACGGCTGGCACAGCACGGTGATCTCCGGCTTCATCGGCTCGTCGTTGTCAATCGAAAGCGCGGCTTTAGCCAAAACCCCGCCCTGTATTTTCGTCCGCTCAAATCTGTCCTCGCAGTACTCGCCCGCGTTGATCGACGCGATGGCGCCGACCGTGAACAGCACGTTCGTCTCCCGGACCCTGTTGATCTCCTCGCGCAGGTAATACGGATAGTCGGCGCTGATTTCAGCATTATCTCCGCCCATGGTGTTCGGGTGCGCCGCGAAGTTTAGAAGCCAAGTCTCCGCCGAGCCGTCGTTTGGCGCAAAACGTATCCGCGTAAGCACGTCGTGGAACACCGTGGGCTGACGTCCGCCCCCCAACGCCTCCGGCACATGGACGGAACCTATAAACAGCTTGCCCTCCCGACGGTTTTGGTATGCCTCGATACAGACGGCGCGTATCGCGTCCAAAAACATCTCCATAAATTCCGCGTCCTTGCCGTCGCCGGGAATCGGGCCAAGAATCGTCTTGCCCCAGTAGCCCAATGTATCAATGCCCGCGTGGGTATGCGTACAGGAAATGTTGATCGACTTGCAGCCGGACTTTTCGGCAAATTCGCCCAGTGACTCGCGGACGCGGCTCACCTCGCAGCGGGAAAGGCCGATGCAGTCCGCGCTGACCATCAAAATGCCGCCCTCGTTTCCGCAGCCGATCCACATCGCGCTGACGGTCATCGGGTCAATAACGCCCGTGACAAGCTGGCCGGACTTGAATCCCGCCATCCAGTACTGTTTCGCGTTTACGTCCGGCGGCATGGTCTCACGCTTCGCGAAACCGACGGTAAAATTCTCATCGCGGGTGTTTTTGATATGCACGGGCCGCTCCTCCGAAATCGCCGGGGCGGGACCTTGCTTTTTTAATTTTCTGCCGCTTCGCACGGCGATTTTCCGAACGCCGCCGGCGGCAATCGAACCAAGGCTCATTCAGAACCTCCATCATCATCGACGATAACGTCAAAGTCCGCCGCACCGTTTTTTGGCCTTGCGCTGCCGCTTTGTCCGCTATCTTTTTTGCTCACGGCGTCCATGAACGCATCGCCGCTTTCGCGGTTCTTTTGAAGGCGCTCGGTTGCCGACTTCTGTATTTCAGACGTCCGCTTTTTGCCCTTGAGCATACTCAACAAAACGACGACGATCAGGATCAGCGCCAAAGCGCCGATGCCGATCCAAATATAGATCAAACTAATCTTTTTGCCCTCGGGCTTTTCCCAGTCATCCTCCGGCTCATCCACGTTTTCCGCAAGCAGCAAAACGCCGTTTTCGATCACAATATTGTCGCTCCACGCCGTCTCAGCCGCCGGGACGTTACGCTCCGGGTTGCCGCCATAGTACAGCCGGCAGCGGAACTCCACTTTGCCTGCCTCCGCGTCGCCGCCGATCCAGACCATCCTCGCGCCGATCCCGTAGGGATTGGTGTCCTCGCTGATAATCCGCGGCTCCCACTCGCCGTCATTGATACGGACCTCCGACTGAAGGAACATATCCATTCCCGTGAGCGTCTTGATGCTCCAGGCGGTTTCCATCGCGTCCCCGTCAAAGCTCAGATCAAAATACACGCTGCCGTCCGCAAAAACGGGCTGCCGTCCGATCACGGCATGACCAAAGTCCGACGAGCCAAGCTCGCCCGCGGCTTTGCCCTCATAAGCGTCGTTCACGCGGAAAGAGTCGCTCCAATCGGACAGCCAGCGCACCTGGCCCTCGCCGTCAATATACGTGAACCTCGCGCGGATATACAGCTCGCGGTTTTCAAAATCGAACACCCTGTAGCTTTCACCGTATTCGTTTTGCCGCGTCACGACAGCGTCGCCCAGCATCTGCCTGTGATCCTGATAGGTGAGCCAAAACAGCTCGCCCTCCCCGATGAAATCAACGCCGGGGTAATAAAAACGGAAGTCTCCCCTGCCCGAATCCCAGGAATTGTTGTAATGCCAGTTGCGCTCGCCGCCAACGGACCAGTCAACCTGCATGACGCATTTCACATCAAAGCCATACTTCTCAATTTTTTCCCCGGAGCTTAAGGCGATAAAGCGGCACACGGACTCAGGCACGAGGTAATGCAGCTTCATAAACTCGCTGCCCTCGTTGGGATACACAAACGTGGTGAACAACTCTTTCGGCTTGCTTTCCGGCAGCTCCTCCCGGGCCGACACGGCCACGGTAAACGCCGCGCAAAGCAGCAACGCGGCTATAGCGATTGAAATCAAGCGTTTTTTCATAATCAGACCATTCCTTTCGGAAATTTTTACTGTATCATTGTAGCACAGAATCCGATTAAACGCAATAGACTTCTTGTAAAACTCTTGGTTTTGCGATGAGTGTTTTCAACACTCATCAGTCATAACTCTTTCTTAGAGTTATGACTGATGTCTAGGGCGTGTTTGAAAAATCCCCGTGTGTGGATTTTTGAGTGATTTTTTCGCCGCACAAGGCGAAATTTTGCAGGAATACGCCCGTATTTCGAAAAATTTTAACGCAGTGCGACGGAAAAA
>WRED01000055.1 GCA_009779495.1 Oscillospiraceae bacterium
TGAAAGCGTGATCTTCTGCCCGTCGGCAAGGTTTTGCGGAATGCTGACCGGCATGGCGCTTGCTTTGTTGACGTAGGTCTTTTTGCCGGACGCGCTGAGCTTGGTCTTTGAAAGAGTTAGCGTACTTATGTGATGGACCGCTTATGCTGTCCCCTGTTATTTTTTATTCATGTGATTGATTTGATCATTTAGGTGCGTTATTTGATATATTGCTCCAGTTCGTTGAACTCTTTGGCGTCAAAGAATTCAGCAAGCGTCATCCCTAAACCGTCGCACAGGATTTTAATCGTGATCAGCTTGGGGTTTTTGCTGTTGCCGTACAGAATGCTTTTTAACGAAGATGGTGAAAGGCCGGATGTTTCGGCCATTTTATTGATTGTAATGCGCCTGTCATATGCCAACTGTAATATGCGATTTTGAACCGCTGTAATTATATCCACAGAATCAACTCCCTAGAATATTCTATTCCAATGCAAGCCCCGTCGACGGCTGCGCCCGCTCCTCCGTCAGCACAACATTTGACTCCGCCGAATAAAACGTCCTCGGCGCCTCAATAATAATATGCCACTCGGCCATGTCGCACGTCCCCATCCCGGGAAGATGCCGCGTCACATGGACCGTCAGGGTATCCCCGGCCTTTGATACGCCCGTCACCGTGTGCCTGATTGAGCCGCTTGGTTCCTCAAGCAGAACGAGGATCAGGATGTTGTTATTGAAAAAATCGCCGCCGTATTCGCTCGTTGCGTCGCCGAACCGAAGCCATTCATTTACCTTGCCGCGCTCTTTCGCCTCATCCCCGAGCCGGATTTCCTGGCCGCGTATCTGCGCCGGATAGCTTTCAGCGATAACTCCCGTGAAATAGACCGCGACGCTTGCGCCGGCCGCCAGCCTTTCCGCCGTCATTTTATTCCCGCTTTCGTCATACAAAGCCGCGCCGGAAATGGAAACGGAAATCTTGTCGGCAGAGCTTCTTATCCACGAACCCTCCTCCGGCTCCACCAGTACGGACGCGCCGTGGTTTTCCAAAACTACGCCGTAGAACAGGGAGAATTTGTCGGCGGGGTCGCCTTGGTATAACAGGTTGTACCACTCTTTATTTTCATCGATGTACTTTTGCATATCATCGGCGGACGTCAAATACTTCACCTGCGGATACTTTGCGCCCTCGTGATAACCGTCCGCGCGGACATATTTTATACGGTTCAAATCAATCGTCATCTCCTCTGTGAATTTCGGATTCTCGCTGTCGTGATCACGGTACGCCACATAGCCGTCCTGAGTTGCCGCGGCGATATAATTTTCCGCGCTGAACCCTTCGATGGCGAAAAGCTCCGTGCCGGCCTCCAAAAACGCCGCGTCGCCGTCCACGGTTTTGGGCGGTCTGCTCCCCTTGAACTCATGGGGCATTTTATAAAGCACCTCGCCCAGCTTTTCACCGATCAGGCTTTCGGGCACGCTTACCTCCGTCGCCTCATAGGGCACGCCGTTCCACTTGACGAAATCGATCCAGCTCACCATGACCACGCCGCCGAACCTGCGATACACGGCGAACGCCAGTCCGGCCGCGACAATAATTGCAAGAGAGCATGCCAATATTTTTTTCATGATAAACGATCCTCTCCATGATTATTCTACTTATTATTCGTCACGAAGCGGAAAAACACTCACGAAAACAATTCAGCCAGGATCGCGTCCGCGACATCGGGCGTCACGTCGCCCCAGGTTTTCATGAGGCTCCCGTTGTTCATCCAGCGCGGCCTGAGCGACTCGCGTTCAGCCACTGTCAGCTTAACATCGCAGGCGGGCGTGATGACGGCAAGCGTTTGCAGAAAGTCCTGCCGTGCCATGCCTGTTTCGCTGAAAAAGACTTCCGTCAGCGCAGGCTCGCATTGCTCGTTGTGGCGGATGAACGCGGGTAGGTACACGGCGCAGGCTGTGCCGTGGGGAACGCCGTGACGCTCCGAAAGGAAATACCCCAGCGCGTGAGGGAGCGCCGTACCGATACTGCTGATCGCGAAGCCTCCGTACAGCGACGCGTTATAAAGCGCCTCGCGGTCATCCCAGGTCAGCGAGTAACCCGGCTTGACCATGCGTGCGAACACATCGTTCAGTATGCGGACGCCGCGAACCGCGTGCGCCTTCGATATATCGTTCGCGGCCCTGCTGAAATAGCTTTCGACGCAGTGGGCCATCGCGTCAATCGCCGTTGAGCGCGTGAAAAGCTCCGGCATCGAAACGGTATATGACGGGTCGCCCAAAGCAAGCGCGGGATAGATCCGCGCGTCGCGTATGCTTCTTTTTATTCCCTCGGGAGTAGTCAGGACAGAAACGGGCGTGACCTCGCTGCCTGTGCCCGCCGTCGTTCCCACGGTAACTACGGGCAGCGGGAGGTTCGCCCAGTCAAGGGAGTACAGGCCGTCTATCGTGATTCCCGGGTTCGCCGCCGCGACAGCCACGGCTTTTGCCGCGTCCAAAGGCGAGCCGCCGCCGATGCCGATGATAAAATCCGCGCCCGTTTCGGCGGCGAGCTTCCCGGCCTCCAGGCAGGACAGCACAGTCGGATTCTGCGCTATACCGTCAAAGACCCCGAAAGCGATTCCCGCTGCGTTCAGTGCGCCGGTCACATCCTTCAGCGCGCCGCTTTTTTTTGCCGAGGACGCGCCTGTCACCAAAAGCGCCCTGCCGCCAAGCGCGCGAAGCTCCGCCGCGCTGTTTTTGACGCAGTCTCTTCCTGTTATAACTTTTGTTGGCATGTGGAAATTCATGTTCATGTTTATGATCCATCCTTTTAAAGTTTTTGCGAGGTACTATGATTTGTGCGCGTATATGCTCGCCGAATACGGGCACTGCTCGTTTAGGTCCATCTCGATAAAATCGTCCACGGCGAACCCCGCGCTTCGCAGCTCCGTGATGTATCCGTCTTTGTTTTTGGCGCGGGCGGGCAGGTTGGGGAGCCAGACCTCCGCGTCTCCATGACTGCTTTTCGCGAAACGCTGCTGCGGTGTAACACAATCTGCTTTCGTGATCGCAAGCCATTGCTCAAGCGAGTCAACCGCGCCTTCATACGCGTTACGGCGGTATACCTCGCGGAAAAACAGCATCGGCGCGCCGCTTTTCAACGAATCGTACGCGTTGCGCAGATAAGACTCCCTGTCGCTGTCGGCCACGAGCATGTGAAAGCCCATGCAGTCAAGCGCGGCGGCGTAAATGCCGCCCGGCGCCTGTTTTACCATGTCAAGCAGGGTGACTTGCGCCGACGGGAAATCCCGCAAGGCTTCCCTGGCTTTTTCCACGGCTGACGGGGCGATGTCCACGCCGTGGTAAATACAGCCGAGCCTTGACAGGATCACGCCCGCCGCGCCCTCCCCGCAGGCGAATTCGATGACGCTTTCGCCGCGCAGCCGATGAGAGACCGACCATTTTTCCAGCGCGGCCGCGAGGGTTTCGTCGTCGGGCGAGTGTCCCCAGCGTTCGCCGCCCGCCGCGAACACCTTTTGATAGCGGTTCTCGTAAGCGAGGTAGTACGGTTTTTCCGACATGACAATACCTCCAAGACGGCGGCATCCGATTGAATCAGTGGTTGCTTAATATTTCTATTGTAACGCAAAACACTTTTTTAATCAAGATATTGTTTTCTTCATTTGATTGTGGTAACATAGACTAACATAAATCATAGGAGGTTTTAACATGGTAAGAAGAGCAAACGAATGCGCCCGGGAGCTGCGCACAAACATGCGCGGCGGAGAGGGCACCGTGCTCGCCACGAGCTTCGTCTCGGAGGAGGAGCTGCGCGGCATGGGACGGATTTTTTCCCTGCTGACCATAAATCCCCACAGCTCGATCGGTTTTCACGTGCATGACGGCGACACAGAATTTTTCTTCGTCAGGAAAGGCGAGCTTGTTTACGACGACAACGGCGCGGAAACAACCGTGCGCGAGGGCGACGTGATGATCACGCCGAAAGGCACGGGTCACGCCGTCCGCAACGAGACGGACGAGCCGGGGGAGATCGTCGCGCTGATCATCAACGCGTAAGCGCCTGTGTCCGCAATCGGGTTCTGAATAAACTGTAAATATTATGTTTCATTTTATTCGCCTCCCTTGTATTTTTACCTCGATTCTGTCATAATAAAGCATGAAGTTTGGTAAAATATATGAGAGTGTGTTTGCGCTCTTTTAGAGAGGAGGCTTTTTATGTTAAGGAACCGCGCGGTGATCCTGGCGGCGGGCGAGGGCACGCGGATGAAATCGCAAAAACCCAAGGTTTTGGCCGAGGTGCTGTACAAACCCATGATCGACTGGGTGATCGGATGCGCTTTTGACGCCGGATTTTCTCCCGCCGATATCTGCGTCGTGACAGGCTATGGGCGCGAGTTGCTTTTGCCGCGCCTGCCAAACGGCGTTTCGGCTGTCGTTCAGGAGCGGCGCTTAGGCACCGGCCACGCCGTCATGCAGGCCGGGAAGTTCATTTCAGGCGCGGACGCGAATGTGCTGATCCTGTGCGGCGACGCGCCGTTTATCGACAGCGAGACGGTCTGCCGCTCCCTTGAGCATCATACGCGCGCGGAAAGCGCGGTAACGGTAATTTCCGCCGAGGTGGAGAACCCTTTCGGTTACGGGCGGATCGTGCGCGGCGGCGACGGCGCGTTTTTGAAAATCGCCGAGGAAAAAGAGGCCTCCGATTTAGAAAAGCTGATACGCGAGGTCAACTCCGGCGCGTACTGGTTTAACGCGCAGGCCCTGCTGCTTGCCCTTGACAGGCTTGCCGCGGACGGCTTAAACGGCGAAAAAGAATATTACCTGACCGACGCGGTTAAGATACTGCGGTCGGCAGGTTATAAGACAGCTACTTTTACCTCACCAAGCGCGGACTGCGTACTGGGCGCGAACGACCGGGTACAGCTTGCCGGGTTAAACGAGATCGCGCGCCAAAAGGTTCTTCACAAGCATATGTTAAACGGGGTTTCGATCCCGTTCGCGGACGGCGTGGTCATCGGGCCGGACGCCGCGATCGGCGCGGATACGGAGATCATGCCCGGCACGGTGATTATCGGGGCCAGTGTGATCGGCGCGGGCTGCGTGATCGGGCCGGACAGCTATGCCGAAAACAGCCGTATAGGCGACCGCGTGAGATTTCAGCGTTCCTGGGCGCAGGGCGCGTCCGTGGACAGCGACTCTTTGATAGGCCCCTTCGCGCGTCTGCGCCCCGGCGCCAGCCTGGGCCGCAGCGTAAAGCTGGGCAACTTCGTCGAGATAAAAAACTCGTCCGTGGGCGACGGCACGAAGATTCCGCACCTGACGTACATCGGCGACAGCGACATCGGAAGCGGCGTCAACGTGGGCTGCGGCTGCGCGACCGTCAACTACACGGGCAGGGATAAATTCCGCACGGTGATCGAAAACGGCGCGTTCATCGGCTGCGGCACAAGCCTTGTCGCGCCTGTGACAGTAGGCGAAAACGCGTATACCGCCGCCGGTTCGACGATCACGGAGAACGTGCCCGCGAATTCTCTGGCCATCGCCCGAGTAAGCCAGACGGTCAAAAAAGATTGGGTTATCCGTAAAAAACCCTATAGCAACCGATAGACCGATTTAATCGGCGGCTGCTTGCAAATAAAATTATATATATTAACGGAGGTCAACATGAAAAAGTCAACAAAAATCCTTTGCCTGACAATCGCGGTTATCATCTCTCTCTCGGCGCTCCTGCTCGCGGGCTGCAACAGAGCCACGACCACCCAGACCCTCAACGCGAGGCTCACGGACGTCCTGCCCGACACGTTCTTCACCGCCTACCGCGACCTCGGCATGAGGAAAGACGGGATCCTGAAAGGCTTCGGTTTTACCGAGGCGGAATTCAAGGCTAAGTTCGTTGACAACTACGACAAATGGACCGGCAACGTTTTGGAGATCAAGCTGACGAATAAAAACGATTTTGAGGTGGACGTGCTCGGCCTTGACGTCAAGAAAAACGGCTCGAAAAAGGTGTACGTCAGCAAAGCGCTGGACGCGACGTCTTTCGGAATCCCGGCCAATTACGACGGCGAAACGACGGTATATGTCATGGTGCTGGCCGAAAGCTCTTTAGGGACGGAATCGGAAATCCTTGACCAGATCAAGAAGATGGACATCAAGGTCATCTACGCCGACAAGGCCGCCCACGCGGAATCGCTTGACGAGGCGAAGCCCGCGGATTTGAAGTACGACACGATCGTGAAATAGGTTCAGATAAATGTCTGATATCAGGTGGAGTGAAGTTTTATGGCGGGAAAGTTGAAAAGCATCTTTATTTGTGCGCTGCTAATCTGCGTACTGTCGGCGGTATGCGCCTGCGGCAGGGACGACGGCCCGGACGGCCCATGGGAATCCATCACGTTTGAGTTTGAAAACGGGGCTGAAAACGGCTCGTTCGGCGCGGATGATCCGGCAAGCCTGCATTCGTATATCGACAGTGACGGAAACGTGGTGACTGTTATCGGCGGCGGAACCGCGCCCTCAGTGGCCGACCCCGGCAGACCGACGGTTCCCGGAGGGCTTGCCGCCCAACCCGAGACACCGACGATCCCCGGGAACATCACCACCACCAAAAACTACGGCGGCGGGACGACGGTCACGCAAAGCAAGCCGTCAGGCGCTTCCGTTACCTCATCGGCTCAGGTGCCGACGTCGGTTTCCCCGACAGGGGCAAGCTCTGTGACGTCCGCGCCGACAGGCGGCCCGGCGGTATCAAATCCGTCCGCGCCCACGACGCTTGTTCCCACGACCGTACCGTCTACCACCGCACCGTCCACGGCCGCCCCTGCCCCCACCCTGCTCAACGCCAAGTTCACCGCCCTCAGCGACTCGGATTTTATTCTGCGCTCCGCCGCCACCGCGAACCTCGACCGCTTCGGGCTGTCGGCGGCCGACAGGGAGTCGGTTAAAAGCGAGCCGCAAAGGTGGAGTTCATACACCATACGCGTGGAATTCAGCAACGGCACGGGCAAGGACATAACGATCTATGGATTGAGCATCGAAAATAACGGCAGCAACGGTATTTTCCTCAGCAGCGTAGGCGATTCGACGGAGATGGGCGTTGCGGCGGGCAACACGAAAACCAATTATATGAAGTTCGACGTGCTCGTCAGGGGGGGGATGGCCGAAGCCTCGATCATCAGCCGTATCAAGAATGAGCTGGGCGCCTCGCTGATCTACGCCCCGACGCCGAGGGGCGGCGCGGCGGAACCGACGAGGCTCGAAAAAGTCAAATAAGCGAATTAAGCGAATAGAGAATATCAATGTTCAAAAGCTGGAAAAGCAAGTCAGCGGGAATGTCCTCCGCGCCGGAATATATGGTCGTCGGCTTGGGCAATCCCGGCAAGAAGTACGAGTTTACGCGCCATAACGCGGGGTTTCTGACCCTCGACCTGCTGGCGATGAACGAAAGCGTAAAAATTGACCGCCTGAAGTTCAAGTCCCTGCTTGGGGACACAACTTTAGGCGGGCATCGCTGTATTCTTTTGAAGCCGCAGACCTTTATGAATAACAGCGGCGAGGCCGTGCGCCAAGCGGCTGACTTTTATAAAATCCCGCCCGGGAACATCCTTGTGATTTTCGACGATATCTCACTGCCCTGCGGCAAGCTGCGTATCCGCCGCAAGGGCAGCGACGGCGGGCACAACGGCGTAAAAAGCATCATACGGCACCTGAACAGCGACGAGTTCCCGCGGATCAAGCTCGGCATAGGTGACCGCCCGAATCCCGAATGGGAGCTTATGGACTGGGTGCTCTCGCCGTTCAAAAAGGACGAGCTGAAGCTGCTGCGGGAGGCGTCGGACCACGCATGTAAAGCCGCGGAGCTGATTGTCCGCGGCGAGATTGAGAACGCGATGGGGCTGTATAACTAAGAATCTACTTCATCATATACTGGATGTTGTCGAGCATATCGCTGACGGTTTTGATCGCCTTGGCCGCTGATTTTTTGCCGTTCTTCTTTGTCATTGAGCTGCTGCGCCCGACCATGTTGCTGCCGATCATGGCCGACACGCCGCCGATGGTCATACCGATGCCTACGCCCTTAATAATGCTCGAAGCCCTGCTTTTATGATTCATAAATGTTAACTCCTTTTAATTTATTTGGTGTTTCATTGATATTTTGCCCGGATATGTCAAAATAACCTCTGTAAATTTTTTGAAAGTCAGCAAAGGAACTCTCAGTAAGATGAAAATCCTCAACATCGTACTTGTCGAGCCGGAGATCCCGCAGAACACCGGCAACATCGCCCGCACCTGCGCCGCGACCGGGGCGCGCTTGCATCTGGTGGAGCCGATGGGCTTTCGGGTGGACGACGCGAAGCTAAAGCGCGCGGGGCTTGACTATTGGCACCTGCTTCCCATCACATATTATCATGACCTTGCGGACTTCTTCTCAAAAAACAGCGGTCCGTACTTTTATTTTTCCACAAAGGCTAAAAGAGTCTACTCCGATATAACATATCCTGACCATTGCTATCTCGTGTTCGGCAAGGAAACGGCCGGACTGCCGGAGGAGCTGCTCCTGAAAAACCCTGACTCCTGCGTGCGGATCCCCATGATTGACGAAGCGCGGAGCCTGAACCTGTCAAACAGCGCCGCCATAGGCGCGTATGAGGTTTTGCGGCAGTGGGGGTATCCTGAGCTGGAGCGCGAGGGAGCGCTGTTCCAAAAGCAGGCTGAAAAATTGTGAACAAAACTGTATTTTACATGGTAGGGCGTGTTTGAAAAATCCGTACACGGGGATTTTTCAAACACGCCTTAAACATGTCATAAAATTATTTTTGCGCGTTTGCTGTTTTTTTACTTTTTGGGTTGACAACAACTGATTTTATGTGTAAAATAAAAAGATATAATTTCAAAATGCAAAATCATGTAAAATTTTGTGCAGATGTTATCCTAAACCGCATCTACAATCTACAATCTACAATCTAGAAAGGACTGATTCCATGTTCGCAGACATCCTGGACACCGTAGGCTTCGTAAAAAGCCGTGACCCCGAGGTCGGGGAGGCGATGGAGGGCGAGCTTCGCCGCCAGCGCCGCAACCTGGAGCTTATCGCCTCCGAAAACCTTGTTTCCCCAGCCGTTATGGCGGCGATGGGCAGCGTACTTACGAATAAATACGCCGAGGGATATCCCGGCAAACGCTACTACGGCGGCTGCGAGTGCGTGGACGTGGTCGAGACGCTGGCTATTGAGCGCGCGAAAAAGCTGTTCGAAGCCGACGTCGCAAACGTGCAGGCCCACTCCGGCGCGCAGGCGAACATGGCCGTTTACTCCGCTCTCTTAAAACCCGGCGACACCGTGATGGGCATGAACCTCGCCCACGGCGGGCATCTCTCCCACGGTTCCCCGGTCAACATGAGCGGCATTTTGTACAACTTCGTGCCATACGGCGTGGATGACAGCGGCTTCATTGACTATGACGAGCTTGAGAAAAACGCGCTGGAGGTTCGCCCGAAGCTGATCGTGGCGGGCGCTTCGGCCTATCCCCGCGCCATCGACTTTGAGCGCATGGGCGAAATCGCGAAAAAGGCCGGCGCGCGTTTCATGGTGGACATGGCGCATATCGCCGGGCTTGTGGCCGCCGGGCTTCACCAGTCGCCCGTGCCGTATGCCGACGTCGTCACCTCCACCACGCATAAGACCCTGCGCGGTCCCCGCGGCGGCCTGATTCTCTGTACGGAGGAGCTTGGCCCCGCGATCAACAAGGCCATCTTCCCCGGCAACCAGGGCGGCCCGCTCATGCATATCATCGCGGCGAAAGCCGTGTGCTTCGGCGAGGCGCTTATGCCGGAGTTCAAGGAATATCAGGCGAGGATCCTCGAAAACAGCAAGGCGCTGGCTCAGGGGCTTTTGTCCCGGGGCGTGAACCTGGTTTCCGGCGGGACCGACAATCATCTTATGCTCGTCGATCTGCGCTGCCTGGGAATTACCGGCAAGGCGCTTGAAAAGCGGCTGGACGAGGTTTACATCACCGCCAATAAAAACGCCATCCCCAATGACCCCGAGAAGCCTTTCGTCACAAGCGGCCTGCGTCTGGGCACGGCGGCCGTCACTTCGCGCGGCCTGAATCCTGAGGATATGGACAAGATTGCCGGGTATATACAACTGGCCGCGACGGACTTCGAGAACAGCGCCGACCTGATACGCGCGGGCGTGAACGCCATATGCGAAAATTATCCGCTGTATGAATAATAGACCTCCTCGGAAACTACTCACGGCGGCGTAAACGGTCTTTTTTCCGTCCTGCCGCGCAAAAAATGCTCGCAATAAACAAATTATTCCTGCGCTTTTTTACTTGCGGGACGAAAAAA
>WRED01000056.1 GCA_009779495.1 Oscillospiraceae bacterium
CAATCGCAGTTCCCCGTTCTTCTTCGCAGCCGATTTGTATCAGAATGGGGTAGTCAACCAAAGCGTGGCCAGCATTGTCAATCAGATCGCATTAGGGGCGAGAGGTATAGATCAGCAGACAGGACTGCTTATATAAGAACGCTTAATAGACACAACGCAGGCCTGCGGGGAATTTTTCTCCGCAGGCTTTTTTCCATTTCAATACATTTGCTATCGTGACCTTGCTGGAGTTTTTCAGGCTGTCAAGCTTATGGACACAGCTTATGCACGTTTCGCGAAACGATTCTTTGTCGCCGTACAACGCGAACTCCGCAAGGCTGAGGATATCAGTTTCGATTTCGGAAATATCACTGTGAAATCCAAGGATATAAAAAGTGGCGCGGCTCCTTTTCCACTGTTCGGTGACCGATTCAGAATCAAGATAAGCGACCTGCGCGCGTTCGGCCGTGTAAAGTGCGTCGTACAGAGACGAGCGAAGCAGCCCGATGTGCGTCATAAGCAAAAAGTAACTTACGCTCGAAATGCTGATAGCAATGAAAAGCAGTAAAATTGAAATAATCATACGCTTTTTCAATGTTCAATGCCCCCTGTTTTGATAATAATATTGAAGTTGCCCGCTCTGTCGGCCGTCATAAGCATCACATCTTTCAATGTAAGATTTTTGCGATTAAGAATATCGTGAAGGCGGTGCTCGTTCATATTGCAGTCAGAGAAATTTGATGTGACAATTTTTCCGTCATAGACGACCGTGCAGTGAACGCCGTTGTCAGTTATCGGCAGTTTCAGCATTTTTGCGGTTGCGGTTTTGTGCTCCGGCTTGAGCATAACGCTGATCTGACCATTTGTTTCCAAAATCGCATACTGAACCTCGCTGATATCAAAAATATCCTTGCCGCGAAGCGATTCAAGCAAGTCCTCGATAGATAATCGCAGCCGCTTGAGCTGAGGTATGTCAATACGTCCGTCACGGATGACGATGAGCGAATTCCCTAAAAAAATCTGGCGAAATTTACTGCTTTTAACTATAAAAACGGAGCCAAGCACCTCGAAAGCGACGAGCAGCAGGATTGCCAGGACGGAGTTGAGCATCGGGATCTTATTGTCCTGGAGCGGGATTGCGGCGAGCTCCGATAGCAGGATGGTGACGACTAATTCGCTCGTCTGTAGTTCGCCGATCTGTCGCTTTCCCATGATCCGCATGGAGACGATGATCAGCAGATACAAAATCACAACGCGTATCAGTGTTACAAACAAGGGAATATCAGCCTTTCATAGGAATGTTCATCCAAAATATTTTTACCGCCAATCAACAAAATAAACATTGCTTTATGCCCGGATTTACTGTATAATTTACATTAGACTTCTTGCAAAACTCTTGGTTTTGCGCCGATGAGTGTTGAAAGCACTCATCGGTCATAACTCTCAGAGAGAGTTATGTAAGAAGTCTATTATGGAGTTGATGATTTTGGGCGGACAAACGTATTCTCTGGGGCTTGACGTTGGCGGGACGAAGTGTGCGGTCGTGCTGGGCAGAGGCGAGATATCGGCGGATGCCGGTCGCTTTATCTTGGACAGAATTGAATTCCCGACCGATCAGCCACGGGGTTGGCGCGCGGTCATGGACGAATTTTTCCGCTGCGTTGACGTGATTCTTCAGCGCAACGGTATAAAAGCGGAGCAGCTGGTCGGCATCGGCGTCAGCTGCGGCGGGCCGCTTAATAGCCGGACGGGCTTGGTGAAATGCCCGCCTAACCTGCCCGACTGGGACGATGTGCCTGTCACCGCGATGCTTGAGGAGCGCTACGGCGTTTCGGCTTACCTGCAAAATGACGCGAATGCCTGTGCCGTGGCGGAGTGGCGTTTCGGCGCGGGGCGTGGCTATGATAACCTGATTTTCCTGACCTTCGGTACAGGCATGGGCGCCGGGTTGATCCTCGGCGGCAGGCTGTATACCGGCGCGAACGATATGGCCGGGGAAGTCGGGCATATCCGCTTGAAGGATGATGGACCCTTAGGATATGGTAAAAATGGTTCTTTTGAGGGTTTTTGCAGTGGCGGAGGAATCGCGAAATTGGCTGCTATAATGCTTAGAGAGCATCAAAAAAGTGGGGGAGAGACGTCGCTTTTTGAAAACAATCTGTCGGCAAAAACGGTCGCGGAGGCGGCAAACCTCGGCGATTTGTTGGCAATGGAAATATATAGGGAATGTGCGCGTCACTTGGGACTTGGGCTGTCTATTTTGATCGACGTCATCAATCCACAGGCAATCATTATTGGCAGTATTTTCGGCAGGGCGCACAATTTGCTCGAAGAAGAAATGTTTAAAACGCTGAAAAAAGAGGCGATTCCGCTGTCGCTGGGGGCTTGTGAAATCTCACCTGCACAGCTTGGCGACTCAATCGGCGACTACGCCGCGCTCGGACTTGCGTTCAATGGAAAGGAATGACAACATGATTACAGTAAACAGGATTTTTGACGAACTGTTCGAGCGTTATCCGTCGCTTTTCAAGCTGCGCGGCGACATTCTAAGGGCGTATGAAACACTTTCTGAATGTTACGAAAACGCGGGCAAGCTGCTCGTGTGCGGTAACGGCGGGAGCGCGGCCGACTGTGACCACATCGTCGGCGAGCTGATGAAAGGCTTTCGCAAAAAACGCGTGTTGGCGGGGGACGATGAGCGGCTTTTCGGCGGATCCGGCTTGGGCGAACGTCTGCAGGGCGCACTTCCTGCCATATCTCTCACGGCGCATGCCGCACTGTGCACGGCTTTTGCCAACGACGTCGATCCCGACATGATTTTTGCACAGCAGGTCTGGGCCTACTCGAAAAACAGCCCCGACGTGTTGCTGGCCCTCAGCACTGTCGGATCGTCAAAAAATGTCATAAACGCAGTTAAGGTGGCAAACGCTATTGGCATAAAAAGTGTGGGAATAACGGGGGATTATGACAGTGAATTAAGCCGCCTGTGCACGCTGTGCATACGTTTGCCCGAGGCCGAAACGTATAAGGTGCAGGAGTTGACCCTGCCGCTCTATCACGCGATTTGCGCCGTGTTGGAAGAAAAATTCTTTTAAGGAGTATAATAACATGAGCAAACAACAGATTCCGCGCCCGGAATACCCGAATCCGCAGTTTGAACGCGCTGACTGGCTGAACCTCAACGGCGAATGGGAATTTGAGATTGACGACTCAAAAAGCGGCCGCGAACGCGAGCTTTTCCGCGCGGAGACGTTTCAGGGAAAAATAACCGTGCCATTTTGCCCGGAAAGCAGACTGTCCGGGGTAGGCTACGTCGATTTCATGAACGTCGTGTGGTACCGCCGTGAGGTCGATATCCCGGCTGAAAAGCTTGCGGGGCGCGTGTTTCTGCGCTTTGGCGCGGTTGACTACGAGGCTTTTGTCTACGTGAACGGCGAGTTCGTCGGGTCGCACAAGGGCGGATACGTGGCGTTCGGCTTCGAAATAACCGGATTTATTCGCGCTGGGAAAAATGTGATCACAGTCTGTGCCGAGGATGATGTCCGCAGTCCGCGCATTCCATCCGGCAAGCAGAGCGAAAAATTTTCCTCCCATGGTTGCCATTATACGCGTACGACCGGGATCTGGCAAACAGTGTGGCTGGAATTCACGCCAAAATCATACATAAAAGGTATTAAACTGAAACCTGACTACATAAACGGCACGGTCGGGATTCAGGCGGACGTTGAGGGCGGCGGGATTTTCACGGTGGAAGCGTTTTTTGGCGGCAAAGCCGTCGGCAGCGCTGAAAAATCGACCTTAGGCGGAAACGTCTGCGTGCAGATAAAGCTGTCCGAGATTCATCTTTGGGATGTGAGTCAGGGGAATTTGTACAATTTACGGCTGACATTGGGTGACGATGCGGTGTGCAGTTATTTCGGACTGCGCGGCATACAAATGGACGGCGGTCGATTCATGCTTAACGGGCGCTCTGTTTTTATGCGGCTTGTGCTCGATCAAGGCTTCTATCCCGACGGCATCTACACCGCCGCGACAGAGGACGACCTTGTTCGCGACATTGAGCTTGCGCAGTCGGTCGGATTCAACGGCGCACGGCTCCATGAAAAGGTGTTTGAGCCGCGATTTTTGTATCATTGCGACCGTCTAGGTTACCTTGTATGGGGTGAATACCCTAATTGGGGAATTGATGTATCAGATCCCGCTAACCTTGCAGCTGTGCTTCCCGAGTGGTGCGAGGCTCTTGAGCGCGACGTGAATCACCCGTCGATCATCGGTTGGTGTCCATTCAACGAGACATGGGACTACGATCGCCGCAAGCAGTGGGATGACCTGCTCAGAATCGTGTACAGAGTCACGAAATTGTTTGACAAAACACGCCCGTGTATTGACACAAGCGGAAATTTTCATACAGAAACGGATATCTTTGATGTGCATGACTACGAGCAAAACCCGGACGTATTTAAGGAACACTACGATAGGCTGATGACCGAGGGCGTCTTGTTCGACCACCAGAGGGACCGCCAGCGCTGGGGCGGCGAGCCGGTTTTTGTCAGCGAGTACGGCGGAATCAAGTGGATAGTTGATGACGATTTTGGTGATAACTGGGGATGGGGCTACGGCGAAGCGCCGAAGTCGGAGGAGGAATTCCTCGACCGCTACAAGCGGCTCACCGACACGCTGCTGGACAACGACCGCATGTGCGGGTTCTGCTACACACAGCTTTATGATGTCGAGCAGGAAAAAAACGGCCTGTTTACGTATGAGCGCAAGGCAAAGTTCGATCCTGAATTTTTTAAAAAGGTAAATTCGCGTAAAGCAGCGATTGAATAAAATTTTTCTTAAATACCACAATGTAACAATATTCGCGGAGCTGGTCCACTATACTCTTTATTAGTGTAATGGACAAGCTCTTTTTTGTAAGGAGGAATTTACAATGCCTGTAAAAATTAACACAAATAGTGGAAAAACAATCGCCTATCTCAGCGGCGAGATCGATCACCACAACGCTTGGCCCTTGCGCGAGGCAATTGACAACGAGCTGCGCCGCCTCAGGCCGGGGACTCTGCGCATGGATTTCGGCGGCGTCAGCTTCATGGACAGCTCGGGCGTCGGGTTGGTCATGGGGCGCTATAAAACGCTTAGCGCTTACGGCGGCAGGCTCGAGCTTATGAACGTTCCGGCTCAGATTTACAAGGTTATGAAACTTTCCGGGATCGAAAAAATTGCGAAAATTTATCGAAAGGACGTGAACAAAGGTGAAGATAATCAATGAGATGAGGCTTGAAGTCGAGAGCCGTTCGGTGAACGAAAGCTTCGCGCGGGTGACGGTTTCGGCTTTCGCGGCGCAGCTTGACCCGACGGTCGAGGAGCTTTCCGATATCAAAACGGCGGTGAGCGAGGCGGTTACCAACTGCATTGTTCATGCGTATCCGAACGTTATGGGTAAAATCTACATATATGCCGCAATTTTGACCGACAACACGGTGCGAGTTCGCGTCAGGGACAGGGGATGCGGCATCGCGAACGTCGCTCAGGCGATGGAGCCGCTGTTCACCACCTTGGCCGGCGAGCGGGCTGGACTCGGCTTCGCGGTCATGGAGAGCTTCATGGACAGCGTGAAAGTGCGCTCCCGTGTGGGCAGAGGGACGGCGGTTACGCTCGAAAAAAAGGTGTCGGGCAAGACGGATGGTTAACGCGGTTTCAGGATCTGCGGAAAAAATGGCCCGGGAAAAAATGATTGAGGGAAACCTGGGACTTGTACACGCCTGTGCCAGAAAATTCCGCGATAGAGGCGTCGAATATGACGACCTGTTTCAAGCCGGATGCGTTGGGCTGATCAAGGCCGCCGACGGCTTTGACGAGTCGCGCGGATTTTCCTTTTCGACTTACGCTGTTCCGGCGATTCTGGGTGAGATCAAGCGGATTTTCCGGGACGGCGGCACGGTAAAGGTGGCGCGTTCCTTGAAGGAAAAGGCGCGCGGAGCGATGAAGCTTCGGGAGCGGCTGACGGACGAGCTTGGGCGCGAGCCGACAGTGAGCGAGCTGGGGGAGCAAATGTGCACGGACGCGGCGGAAACTGCCTACATTTTGAACGCCGCTCTGCCGCCGATTTCGCTGACCGGCGACGAGGAAAGCGGCGGGAGCCAAATCGACGTGCCGGTTCCCTCGCCGGAGGAGGAGCTGTCCGACGCCATCGCGCTGAAAAAGGTTGTTGCCGATTTGGACGAACGTGAACGGCGGCTCATAGAACTGCGCTACTACCAAAGATTGACGCAGGCCAAGACGGCGGAGGCGCTTGGCATGTCGCAGGTGCAGGTGTCGCGGAAAGAAAAGGCAATATTAAAAGAATTAAGGAAAGAGCTTGTCGGCTAATAATACTAATCTTCTTCAGAAACAGTAACAAAAAATCTGTGCAAAAACGCATATAGTCAACGTTTATGGCTTGATTTTTTGACTGCTTCAATTGAAGATTAGTATAACAATAAAACATAAAAATTCCGCAAGTCTTTGCACCAATGACTTGCGGAATTTTTTCGTATGCAGACAATCTAATCCACAGGATATCGTACCCCGACCTGCCGCCGAATCTCGTCCATCTGCCCCGCGATCAGCCTGCTCTGCGCGTGCGGGATCAAATCGCTCTGCGTTTTGCCCTCACGTATGCACCGCGATGCCTCCGTGATCTGCTCCTCGAATCCGTTGCCGTAGTATGGACACTCGATGAACAGCGGTTCCTGACCGTCGGCGCGCACCTCCAAATGCTCTGGCGCATAAAAACGCTGGCATTTGATATGGCCTTTTGTACCCAAAATGTACCCATAATTAGGCTTACTAACCATAATTGCCGAGGAAAGCTGCGCAATTTCGCCGCCGTCATATCGAAGATTATAACAGCAGTGCTCGTCAACGCCGGTGCGCCCGACGTCGGCGACTGCCTGAATTTCCGCGGGCGCACCGCTGATATACCACGACGCGAAGCTCAGGCAATAGCAGCCAACGTCCAGCACCGAGCCGCCGCCCAGATTTCTGTCAAAAACATGGTGATCCATCTCGTCCTCGTCCATGCTGTAGCCAAAGCTGCCCTGCACACCGCGAACTTTACCAATTACGCCGGAATTCACCAGTTCGAGAGCTTTAAGCGTGCCGGGAACGAGCCGCGCCCACATTGCTTCCATCAAAAATACGCCATTTTTTTCTGCACAGGCAATCATTTCGTCGAGCTGCCGTAGATTCAGCGCGATCGGCTTTTCGGAAAGCACGGCCTTTTTGTGATTCAAGAACAAAATCGCGTTTTCGGCGTGAGCTCCGTGGGGCGTGGCGATGTACGCCGCGTCAATGTCGTAAAAATTTGCCATCGTCTCATAGGATGAAAAGCGGTGCGGAACGCCGAATTCGTCGCCGAACGCTTCCGCCCGTTCCGCGCTTCTGGACGCGACTGCCTCAAGGGACGCGCCGGGCGTGTTCTTGCAGGCTTGGGCGAAACGGTGCGCGATATCGCCGGGTCCGACAATGCCCCATCTGATTGTTTGCATAGAAAATCCCCTAAACATTTATTTACATTATACAAAAATACAACAAAAAAATTATTCAACATACCCAAAACAAGTATCCTCATCCGCGTCAGTGATCTTAATATTTACAAAACCCTGTTTTTGATACATATCAACAATTTGAACAGGAATGTAGTTTTTTGTATAGCCACTGTTGTTCTCCTCGACCAAAACCTCGACCGTCCTGCCGATCTGCGCCTTGAGAAAATCGTGCCGGATTCGGTCGGCTAAAGCCGTCAGCTCGCGGCAGCGTTGCTCCTTGACTGACTTAGGCAGATGTCCCGGCATGTCGGCGGCCTTGGTGCCTGGACGTTTTGAGTAGGGAAACACGTGTGCTTTCTCGAAGCCAATTTGTTCCGTAAAAGCCATTGTGTCCCTAAAATTTTCATCTGTTTCGCCGGGAAATCCCACCATAATGTCAGTGGTCAGCGCCGCGCCTGGGAAGATTTCGCGCAGCTTGCGGCAGAGCGCCTCATATTCAGCGGCGATATAATGGCGGCTCATCGCCCTGAGCGTCTCGTCGCAACCGCTTTGCAGAGATATGTGGAACTGCGGGCAGAGTTTTTCGATGCGTGAAAGGCGGCCGATCATGCCGTCCGTCAGATGGTCGGGTTCCAGCGAGCCAAGCCGCACGCGCTTAACGGGGCCAAAGGACGCGGCGGTTTCTACCGCGTCGCACAGGTCGTGGCCGCCGTCGCTGTACGCCGAAAGGTTGATCCCCACCAGCACGATCTCCTGAAAGCCGGATTCCGCAAGGCCGCGAACCTCCTCCCGGAGCAACTTCAGCGGCTTGGAACGTGCCCGGCCGCGCGCGTGCGGGACGATGCAATACGCGCAGAAGCGGTCACAGCCGTCCTCAATCTTGACGTTGGCACGGGTACGCTCATGAAAATCTTTTATGGAAGTTACACAAAACTTATCGATATTATTGTGCATATCAGTTAAAATTAATCTGCTTTTGTCGCGAAACCATTCAGTCAACGCCTCAATTATTTTATCGTTGCTTTTGTTGCCGAGAAGAATATCCGCCTGCGGCAGTTCCGCCGCGACCTCAGGATACGCTTGCGGGACGCATCCCGTAAGCACGAGCGCGGCGTTCGGGTTCATCCGCTTGAGTCTGCGGACGGCCTGCCTGGTTTTGCGGTCGCTTTCGGCGGTCACGGTACACGAATTCACGATATAAACGTCGGCGGCGCGGTCGGGCGGCACAACCTCATAACCGCTTTTCAACAGCTCCTCGCAAATGACCTGCGACTCATATTGGTTGACCTTGCAGCCAAGTGTGTACACGGCGGCTGTCATACTCATAACATCCTTACTCAAACCTTCTCCGATCCCTTGTAAATGCTGACCTTGCCATTGATGCATTTGATGTCGGCGATCCTATGATTTCCGCCGAAGTCGCCGTCCACGCACCACGGGATGTCGTCGTCGCACTCGATGGTGATTTCGCGCCCCTGTAAAAAGGTGAGATAACGTTCGTCGATTTTTTGCTTGCGAACGTTGCCGACCAGCTCCACGAGAGCCTTAATGCTCGGCGGTTTTTTGGCGAGAATAAGCTCGAATACGCCGTCGTCAAAGTTGACAAGACCACGGTCATATTTGAGTATATTGCCAACTGTAAGGGAATTTGTGATTGACCCGAATACATAGTTGCCGTAAAATTCCTGCCCGTCGCAGATAACGCGTGTCTTTATGACGCGCATATTGCTGACCTCCTTGGCTCCGCTGGCAAGGTAGGCGAGGTAGCCGTAACGGTTTTTTGCCTTCTGCGACGTGGCGTAGGACGACTTTGAGAACACTCCGAAGGTGGCCGTGTACACGAAAAAGAGGTCGTCGTTGAAAGCGCCTATGTCGTGGAACACGGGCGAGCCGTTGATGATCATCTCGGCGGCCTCGTCATGGTCGAGGGAAATGGCGTTGCTGCGCGCGAAATCATTGGTAGTTCCCGACGGGATGTAGCCGATCGGCCTGATACAGCCCGACTTCATGACGCCGTTGACGACCTCGTTCAACGTGCCGTCGCCGCCCCGGCACACGATGAGATCGCAGCTGGAAGCCAGTTTTTGGGCAAGCTCCGTGGCGTTTCCGTGGCCGGTAGTCATGCGCACGTCCGTTTCAAACCCCGCTTTCCAGAATTTCTCGCCGAGGTTCAGGGAGCGCGACGTGATAGGTATCCTTCCGGCGCAGGGATTGATGATGATAAGAACTTTTTTCGCCATTTCTTTGTGTGACCGCCGTGGACGAGCAGGTCTTGTCCTTTCGTAGAATCATGCGCGCTTTACATCTTAGGGCGTGTTTGAAAAATTCCACGCGCATGTCTTTTTAGTGCTTTTTCCGTCGCACTGCGTTAAAATTTTTCGAAATACGGGCGTATTCCTGCAAAATTTCGCCTTGTGCGGCGAAAAA
>WRED01000057.1 GCA_009779495.1 Oscillospiraceae bacterium
GAGGCTTACAGAAAAACCGAACACAGGCATACACTCTATGCGCTTTAGCCAACCTCTATATGCTGGCACAGTCTGGCAATACAGGGGCAACTTGAATATCAGAAAAATACGGGAAACTTTCAATATCCTTGTTGAAAACGGTTGTTTCATGTTTTTGAAAACTTTCCGCATGATTTAATCAGCGGTTACTTAAGTATTAGGGATTAGGAGCGGTCAGGCGGCGCGGTGCGTTTAGCTGACCGCTCCTATAAGCAATGAAAGGAGAATCGCATGACCGCCGACAAATCCGTCAAAAACCGCGGCTTTCGGTTGAGCTTTGTGCTTCTCCTTTTGACCGCGTTCCAGCTGATCTCTTTCGCGCCGCTGGCTGAGAGGGCTATCGCGGAGCTTTTGGCCAACGAGTCCGCCGATCTTACGCTTTTGTATGTGTTCGCGGCGTTCATCGCCGGGGAGTGGATATACCTTTGCACCGCCCGCGCGATAAACAGGCGAGGGCGCTTCGAGCTGGAAGCGGCCGCTTTTTTTCTGTCGGGCATCGGGCTTGCCATCTGCGCGAGCATTGATGACGATTACGCCGTGAAGCAGCTCATCGCCATCGGGCTTGGCGTGCTGACGTTCACCGTTTTGTCATGGTTTATCAAAAGCACCGACCGCGCCATGGCTCTGCGGACGCCCGTTGCGGTTGCCGCGCTCGCGCTGCTCGCACTCAATCTGGTGCTGGCTGAAACGACGAACGGCGCGCTCAACTGGATCACGATAGGCTCGTTTTCGATACAGCCGTCGGAGCTTGTGAAGATCGCTTTTATCTTTGTGGGCGCGTCCACTCTCGACAAATTACAGACGACAAGAAGCTTAACCGCGTATCTGGTTTTTTCCGTGACCTGCGTGGGTGCGCTGTTTTTGATGCAGGACTTCGGCACGGCGCTCATTTTCTTCTTCACGTTCATCCTCATCGCGTTCATGCGCTCGGGCGACGTCCGCACGATCTTCCTGGTATGCGTCGGCGCGCTTCTGGGCGCTGTTTTGATTTTGCTGTTCAAGCCCTACGTCGCCGCCCGCTTCGCCACCTACCGGCATATCTGGGACTTTATCAACGACAAGGGCTTTCAGCAGACCCGCGTACTGATATACAGCTCCAGCGGCGGGCTGCTCGGCTTGGGAGTGGGACAGGGCAGGCTGCGCAATGTGTTTGCCGCCTCGACCGATCTTGTGTTTGGCATGGTGTGCGAGGAGTGGGGCATTCTGCTGGGTATCTTCGTCATCCTGCTGTTCGCGTTCATCGCGTTTTACGCCTTTCGCGGCGCGAGGAAAGCGTCGTCGGCGTTTTATTCCATCGCCGCCGTTTCCGCCGCCGGAATGCTGCTGTTCCAGCTTTCGCTGAACGTATTCGGCGTGACGGACCTCTTGCCGCTGACGGGCGTGACTCTGCCGTTTATCAGCAGGGGCGGGACTAGCATGATATGCTCGTGGGGGCTGTTCGCGTTTATAAAAAGTCTGGATTTTAGTTTAAACAACGACAGGGGGTGATCCGTTGAATAAAATTTCCCGCCGCGCTTTCGTTCTTTTACCGCTGATCATCCTTTTCGCCGCCGGTACGATGTATCTGCTGTTCAGCTTTTACGCAAACGGCGCGAAATGGTCGTCCAGCCGCGCCAACCGGCATATATATTCCTCGGCCGGGCAGATCGCGACGGCCGGGGCGATTTACGATACGCAGGGGAAAACCCTCGCCAAGACCGACGGCGGCGCGCGCGTCTATAACAGCAGCCGCGGCGTACGCAGGGCGACGCTCCACGTCGTCGGCGACCCGGCGGGCGTCATCTCCACCGGCGCGCATTCGGCCTACAAAAACAGGCTCATCGGCTACAGCTTTTCTGGCGGGCTGTACGGCCTGAAGCATCACGGCACGGGGCGCGACCTGACGCTGGCGGTAAACGCGGCAGCCTGCGCCGCCGCGCTGAAAGCGTTGGGGGATTTTAACGGCACCGTCGGGGTATACAACTACAAAACTGGCGCGCTCCTATGTTCCGTGTCCGCGCCGACCTACGACATCAACAGCCCGCCAAAGGATCTGCTGACAAACGAAAAGTACGGCGGCGTTTTTCTCAACCGCCTGATCTCTGGCGTGTACACGCCAGGTTCCACATTTAAGATCGTAACGGCCGTGTCCGCGCTTCAGAATATTCCCGGCGTCAAGTCGAAAACGTTCACCTGCAACGGTGAAATGACGATAAACGGCGGAAAACTCGTCTGCATGAATACCCACGGCAGGATCAGCTTCGAGGCGGCACTGAACAAATCCTGCAATTGCGCTTTCGCTCAGATCGCCCTTGAGCTTGGCGCGGACAAGTTAGCCGCCACGGCAAAGCAGCTGGGCTTTAACACGCCGCGCAAGGCCGACGGGCTGAACCTTGCGACGAGTACTTTCAATCTGTCGGGCGCGGACGAGCTGGCGCTCGCGTGGGCGGGCATCGGGCAGTATACGACGCTCGTCAATCCATGCCACATGCTCATGATAGCCGGAGCCATCGCCAACGGCGGACAGGGAATTTCGCCCTACGTGGTGGAAAAGATCACAAGTCCGGGCGGCGTCGTGACGTACAGGGCTCCGACCAAAAAATCGGACATCTCCATCGACCCGATGATCGCCGCGGAGCTTAGGACGCTGCTGCGCTCAAACGTAGAAATACAGTATGGGGACAGCAGGTTTCCGGGACTCAAGATGTGCGGCAAGACGGGCACGGCGGAGGTCGAGGGCAAGAAGCCGCACTCATGGTTCGTGGGATTTTCCTTGAGAGAGGATATGCCGTATGCCGTCGTCGCCGTAGCGGAGCACGCGGGCGCAGGGAGCGGCGCGGCGATGCAAGCGGCAAACACGGTGCTTCAGGCGTTAGATGGCAGACGATAGACTTTAGACTTTAGACGTGCTTTAGGGTACGCACTGCCTTAAAATAAAGCGCACTGCGTACCCTTACTGTATCTAAAATCTAAAATCTTTCTTCCGAAATATTCCAACCCTCAAAACAACCGCCGACATTGCCATCATCAGTAAAACGGCCGCCGCGAAAGCGTCATTCCCGCCTCCCGTTTTCGGGATACCAGTTGTCACGGTGATCAGCGAATGCGCCGCGAGCGTACCGTCCGCGCTTCTGGCCGTTATGACGACTTTTCCGGCGCTGACGCCCGTAACGTTGCCGAACTGATCTACCGTGGCGATCCCCGGGCCGTTTGACGACCAGACCAGCGGCGGCAGGGAAGCCGTCGACGGAACAGGCTCGGCTTTCAGCTTGAACACCTCGCCGACGCTGATGGTTCTGGCCGCCGGGGTAAGCGTCATGCCCTGTAGACCTTCAATCACGTTGACGATCAGTGTCTTTGTCGTCATTTCCCGGCCGAGGACGACGCCCACTAAAGTCAGCGTAACGTCGTATTGGCCGAGTGTGTCAAAGGTTCCCGTAAGCTTGATGGTTTCGTTTGTCGCGCTTGAAACCGCGAAACCGCTTGCCGGGCCCCAGTGACCGGCGGCCGCCACGTCATGGCCTATACCAAGCCCGTCCACGTATATCAGCTGCGCCGAGGCCATTGGCATGGGCGGGGTGACCGTGACGTTGAGCCGCGCCGTGGGCGTGGGCGTCGCGGCGGGCAGGCCCGTGAGCGTAAAATAGATGTCGTGGGGCGTCCCGATCACGACGTTGATATAGGAAACGTCCTGTCCGCCCTCCATGGTGCTGGCCGTGATGACGTAATCGGTGAGCGCGGCCGACGCCGTCAGGCAAAGCGACGCGCTCAGAAGCAACGCCGTGCAAAGCAATAAAACTTTTTTCATGCTGATTTCTCCTTAAACAGTTGGTTGTGAAAAATTTCTGCCAACTATATTTTCGGAGAAAAAAGAGGATTTATGTATGCGAAAAATATCCAGTTTAAAGATTATCGATTTCCTTTTCAATAATGTCTACAAGCTGTTTGATTTTTTTTATTTCTGCTTTCAGCCTTTGAATATCTGAATCGCTTCCCCTGTAACGCAGCTGCATATACAGGTTGACCTGCCCCGCTCTTGTATATAGCTTTCTTATCGTTTCGCTTAAGCAAGTATTATGTTTATCCATAACAAATAATCTCCCTGCATTTACCACATATATTTATCAGGATAAATAACTTTCTAAGCATCCTGAATACTTAATATTATAACATATCACCTTGATATATGTCAAGGTGATATATATTATTTTGGCGGTTCATCATGTACAATAAATGCAAGGGGTGTTATATGATGACTTATAAAATACAGTTCGGAATCCGTCTTGATGAGGAAACCTTGACCGCCATTAAGCAAATCGCCGAAGAAGAAAACCGTTCCCTGAACAACCTGATTGAATATTTGATTAAGCAGTACATCAAAGAGAAGAAAGGGAAGGACAGTGTGTAGCTTTGCGATGCACTCTATATTTTGTGTTGGTGTTTTTTTATGTACTTCAAAAGAATCGGCGACCTTAGAATTGACCACGACAAAACCCAGCGGGAAATAGCCGACATGCTCCTTTGCAACAGGCAGGTCTACGCCCGCTATGAAAGAGGCATAAGAGAAATTCCCGTTTCCATGCTGATCAAACTTGCCGAATATTATCATGTCAGCATGGATTATCTCGTCGGATTGACGGACGACCCGGGTTCTTAAGGAAATATTAAGCAAATGTTCATATCTAAACGCTTGACAACGCGCGTATATCCATATATAATGCCTTGTGAATTTATGCAAGCCAAGCCGAACTGCTTCGGCTGGAAAGGAGGTGTCAGCATGGAGCTTGACGGAGTGCTCACCAATATGCCGATACCGGGAGAGATACTGGCGAAAGCCGGAGACCTGTCTGACGGCGGGGAACTATCAGGCGGCAACCGTCCGCTTTTTGCCCTCGTCGGGGATCTGACTCTTAAAGGCAGATACGGCGTCTCGGCGCTTTTTGTTTTCAAAGATCGCTTAACCGCCTTTGACGAAAAGCACAGCGGCGGTCAGGCGACGGTTATGTTTTGTGACATCGCACAGGCCAAGGTCAAGCGGATGTACGGGAACGCCGTGCTCCGTATTGAGGGCAAAGACGGCAAAACCCTCGACCTGCTCCGCTTCACCTACTCCGTGGCTGATATCGGCGACGCGGCGGCGCTGTTCGTCAATAAGATAAACGAGGGCGAACCCGTTGACCAAAGTCTGGAGATCGTGAAAGCGGCCTATCGGAACATGCGCAGCTTCTGCCCGAAATGCGGGCGCAAGCTGAAAACGCCCGACTCCGAATGCCTCAACTGCGAGGGCAAGTCAAAGGTCATACAGAAGTTCGCGAAATACATAAAGCCATACGTAAAACGGCTTATCCTGTGCCTGCTGCTTTCGGTTTTTACGACGGCTCTGGCGCTTGTCCCGCCGTACATCACAAAGGTCATGGTGGACAGCGTGATTCCCGGCGCGGACCGGTCCATGCTGCTTACAATCATCCTGCTGCTGCTTTCGGTATATGTCGCGCAGTTCTCCGTCAGCGGCATACGGGCGTATCTGTTGCGCGTGACGGGCGACAGGATCGTCATCGAGCTGAAAAAGGACGTCTACGCCAAAGCGCAGTTCCTGCCCATGAGCTTTTACGACAAGACCTCCACCGGCTCCGTCATCAACCGCATAAACGGCGACACGGCCAACATCCAGTCTTTTATGCTGCGCATCACGCAGGAGGCCGTGGTACAGGCGTTTACCCTGGTCGGCGTCATCATCATCATGCTGGCCATGGACTGGCGGCTGACGCTGCTGTCGCTGATCCCCGTGCCTCTGGTCGTGATATGCGGGCGCTATTTCGGCAAGCGCGTCGCGCCGATGTACCGCCGTCTGTGGCGGCGCGGCACGTCGCTTTACTCGATTCTGTCCGATACGATCCCCGGCGTCCGCGTCATAAAAGCCTTTACAAACGAGAAAAACACCATCAATAAGTATGAACGCTACGCCAACGACTGGCTCGAGGAGGACAAAAAAGCGTCCGTGACCGTCAGCGCGTTTCCGACGGTTATCACGTTTTTAATCACCTGCGGCTCGCTGATCATCTGGCTTGTGGGCGGCGGGCAGGTGATCGGGGACCTTGTGTCCGGCGCGCAAAGCGGCATAACCACGGGCGTGCTCGTTTCGTTCATCGCGTACGCGGGCATGTTCTACGCGCCGGTGAACTTTTTCGCAAACCTCAACGACACGTATCAGCACACGCTCGCCTCAGCCGAAAAGATTCTCGACATCTTAAACGCCGAGCCGGAGCACGATTTCGGAAAGGGCAACAAGCCTGAGCGCATAAAAGGCAAAATCGAGTTTAAAAACGTCAGCTTCTCCTTTGACCGCTCTAAAAAAGTGCTCGACGACGTGAGCTTCGTCATTGAGCCGGGAGACGTCGTCGGCATCGTCGGAACGACGGGCGCGGGCAAGTCCACCGTCATCAACCTCATCATGCGGTACTACGACGACTACGAGGGGCAGATTCTCGTGGACGGCGCCGACGTCAAGGATATCGATATGGATCACTTCCGCGGGCACATCGGCTATGTCCAGCAGGAACCGATGATGTTCCGCGACACGATATTCAACAACATCTCCTACGGGAACCCCGACGCCCACGTGGAGCAGATACTCCACGCCGCCGACATCGCCAACGCCCACGGTTTTATCTCCCGCCTGCCGGACGCGTATGACACGCTTTTGGGCGAACGGGGCGTGGGGCTTTCCGGCGGTGAGAAGCAGCGGATATCCATCGCCAGGGCGGTTCTCGAAAACCCGGCCATCCTGATCTTTGACGAGGCGACGGCGGCGGTGGACTCCGAGACGGAGCATCTCATTCAGGAGGCCATCGAGCGGCTGATCAGAGGGCGCACGACATTGATGATCGCCCACCGGCTGTCCACACTCCGCAAGGCCAACAAGATCATGGTCGTGGACAAGGGGCAGATCATTGAGTTCGGCCCGCCCGAGGAGCTGATCGCCATGCAGGGCAAGTATTACAAGCTCATCCAGATACAGTCCATGTCCGAAAAGGCCAGGGAGATGAAAGAAGAAGAAAATCTTGAGATTTCCATCACATAGGAAAAGGGGAGAAGGGAGAAGATCGCATGTCAAGAATGTACATAGACGGCCCGGAGGTCAAGATAACCGTAAACGACGGTATATTCGTGGACCTGGATTTCTACGACGGGCGGAAGATCACTATGCTCGAGCCGAAGCGGCTGTTCCCCATCAGCGGCCTGACGAAGTACATCACGCTGCTGGACGAGGAGGGCAACGAGGCCGCGATCATCCGCAATGTGGACGCGCTGCTGCCAGAGTCCAGACAGGTGATCCTGAATTGCCTTGAGGAATACTACATGATCCCGAAGATAAAACGGCTCATCAAACGGTCGGAAAAGTTCCGCATATGGCTGTGGACGGTGGAGACGGACAGGGGCGTCCACACCTTCGAGATCATCAACCACATCGTGTCCATCAAAAACCTGTACGACGGCAGGATACTGATCAAGGACGCGAACGACAACCGCTACGAGATACCCGATTTCAATGCGCTCGACAGGCGTTCACGCACGTTGATCATGCCTGATTTATAAATAATGGAAAATAACGGAGGAAAGAGGAAAATAGAATGAAACTGGTCATAGCCATAGTAAACAACGATGACAGCGCGGTGGTCGCGTCAGAGCTGACGAGGGAAAATTTTATCGTGACGAAGCTGTCCACGACGGGGGGCTTCCTCATGGTGGGCAACACGACGCTGCTGATCGGCTCGGAGGACAGGGATGTGCCGCGCATCAAGGAGATCATCCACGGCTTTTCAAAGACGCGCAAGTGCGTTACGCCCACGGACGCGGCGCTTGGGCGCGGTCTTATGAACAACGGGATGGAGCATGAGGTGACTGTTGGGGGGGCGACGGTGTTTGTGCTGGGTGTGGATGAGATGGAGAAATACTAGATACTAGATGCCAGACGGTAGACGGTAGATGGTAGATGGTAGATATGGTTTGGGGAAAGCAAAATAAAAAAACCGCCTTGCGGAAAGCAGGGCGGTTTTTTTATGTTAGAAATTTGCGCAAGGAGAGACCCCATCATTGTTTTCTTGAAGTTTTGTCAATAACATCTCGTATCTCCGTGCTTTTTTTGCCAACGTATGAACACCGGTTCTCAGTATAAAATGTAATACACCCGCCGCAATAAAACGCAGCAGGTGTATTTCTATATCGTCTACCATCTACAATCTACAGTCCAGAGTCTACTCTTCCATCTGCTTGC
>WRED01000058.1 GCA_009779495.1 Oscillospiraceae bacterium
CAAAAGGTGCGAAAAATTTTTGAAATCTCGATCGGGCTACGCCCTCCCTCAATTTCAAAAATTTTAAATAAATCAATAAATATCAAAAAGGACTTGACAAAGTTCAAAAATTGAGATAGGAGCGACAAGAATGAACGAAACCTGGAGCAATAACCGATTCATGCTAAATGGGAGGGTAAAGCCGCCGATCGTACTTCGCAGTGATAAAGAAATATTAATTGCCCAAAATGCTCACAATTTGATATGGGAAAAATATCGTAGTGAATATGACGCAATTCATAAGATACTGAAAGCATTAAAGGAGTCGGAAACTGACCAAAATGAAATAGAAAAACAGTGGCATGTCTTACACGTGAAAGCCGGACGGGAGATAGATGAGCTTATAATAATTGAGATAAGCAATTACCGAAAATTCCACGCAAGCCACCCATATTTTGATGTCGAGGAGCGTATGGAGCAAATTGAAAAACAGGTAGAGGAATTAGAAATCGAGATTGATGATGTGCGATCCATGGCCGAGGAAGTGCTTGATTCAATTAATGAGAATACCGCAGAATAAGCATTTTCTACGTAAGTACATCGCGGCACGATGCCCATCCCTAACACCCGATCGGAGAAAACATGAACAAATCCCGCCTCGATACAGAAATATTCACCCGCGCCCTCGTGCCGTCAAGGGAGCGCGGGCGCGCGCTGATCATGGCGGGGCAGGTGTATGTCAACGGGCAAAAAGCATTAAAGGCTGGACATTTCGTAGAAAACAGTGATATAATTGAAATCAGGCAGAACACAAATCCTTTCGTCAGCCGGGGGGGACTCAAGCTGCGCAAGGCCGTTGAGGAATTCGGGCTTTCGCTCGCGGGCAAAACCTGTATAGACGTGGGCGCCTCGACGGGCGGATTTACCGACTGTATGCTGCAAAGCGGCGCGGCGAAGGTGTACGCCGTGGACGTGGGCTACGGCCAGCTGGCGTGGACGCTTCGCACCGACGAGCGTGTGGTCAATCTGGAGCGGACGAACTTCCGCTATGTGACGGAAAACGAGATACCTGAAAAGGTTGATTTTGCCAGCGTTGACGTATCCTTTATTTCGCTTCGGATCATCCTGCCTGTGCTGCGCGGATTTCTGAATGACGGCGGCGAGGCGGTCTGCCTGATCAAGCCGCAGTTTGAGGCGGGGCGGGAGAATGTCGGCAAAAAAGGCGTCGTGCGGGACAAGGCGGTTCACGCCCGGGTGATTGACGGGATCGTGAGCTTTGCGGAGGAAGCAGGCTTCGCGGTTGCGGGCCTGACGTTTTCGTCGGTCAAGGGACCGGAGGGGAATATAGAGTATCTTATGCGCGTTATTAAGGCGGACAGGGCGCCGGGTGAATGGCGCGCGGATACGGAAGATCTTGTTGAGTCAGCTCACAGCGAGCTTGCAGATAGAGGGTAAATTGAGGTGAATATATCGGCATACAACCGCATCATGATCCTCGGCAACAACGGCAGCGGTAAGAGCTATTTGGCCGGGAAGCTGGCCGCCGCCACGGGCTTTCCGCTGATTCATCTTGACGCTGAATTTTGGCGTCCGGGCTGGGTGATGCCGTCTGAGGACGAATGGCGCGAAAAAATGGCCCGGTTTGTTTCCGGGGACAAATGGATCATCGACGGAATCGTCAGCCTCGGCAGCACATTGGATATGCGCTTTGCGGCGGCGGACTTAATTGTTTTTCTTGACGTAAACCGGCTCGCATGTCTGGCGGGCATCATCAAAAGGCAGGGTAAAAGACGTCCCGACACGGCCCAAGGCCACGAGCTTGATGAAAAATTTGACAGACGTTTTTTCGGGTTCTGCCAAGGGATATGGCGTTTTCCGAAGTCCGCAAGACGGCGCGCGATCATGGAGTTGCGTGAGAAATATTCTGACAAGCCGTTTTATATCGTTAAAGGCAGAAAAAGGATGAATAGATTCATAGACCAATGGGGAAAGGATACGCCGGTATGAAAGCGGATGCGCCTGAATTATTATTCAGCACGCGCGGTGATTTCCGCGTATGGCTGCAAGAAAACGCTGAAACAAGCGAGGGGGTCTGGCTTGTGTTCGGAAAAACGAAAGCGGTCGTCACCTTGTCCGCGAACGAGGCCTTGGAGGAAGCGCTTTGTTTCGGATGGATAGACGGGCAGATGCGGAGCGTTGACGACGCAAAATATTTGAAATACTTCGCGAGACGCCGCGCAAAAAGCGTTTGGTCTGAAAAGAATAAAAATACAGCGGAGGTTCTGCGGGAAAAAGGAAGCATGACGGAATCGGGCGAAAAAGCTGTGGAAGCCGCGAAACAAAACGGAACGTGGGACGCTCCGAAAGGCAGTCCGATAACCGGCGAGCAGGTCGAAGCGTTTGCGGAAAAGCTCACGGGCATATCCCCGGCATACGAAAATTTCGCCAGCATGCCGCGTTCAGTTCGATTCACATATACGGGAAGACACCTCTCGTTCAAGACGGAGGAAGCCCGGCAAAGGGATTTTGAGAGAATTGTTGACAGGCTTAACAAGAACCTGAAGCCGATGTAGTTATTTGAGGTAAAAGTTTGAAAAATATGCCCCGGGCATTTTTCAAACCGCAAGTTTTGTGCTTACACAAAACTTAATAAGGATGGATCATATATATGAAAATCGCCATCATCCCCAACATGACAAGAAAAGACGCGCCGCAAACCACCGCCGAGATCTGTGCGGCGCTGGACGGCCTGTTTCCGTATATGCTGTCACTGGAGAACCGCACTGATTTTGCCGGCACAAAGGCGCAGTTCCTCCCGGAGGACGAGATGCTGTCCGCGTGCGGCGCGGTGATCGCGGTGGGCGGTGACGGCAGCATCATACACGCCGCGAAGAAAGCCGCGAAGTTCGGAAAACCCGTGCTGGGCGTAAACGCCGGACATTTCGCTTACATGGCGGGACTTGAGCGCGGGGAGCTTCCACTCTTAAAAAAGCTGTGCGAGGGCGACTACGCGATTGACCGCCGCATGATGCTCAAGGCGGAAATAGCGGGCTGCGGGGACGCGGTCATGACGGCGTACTGCGTGAACGACGCTGTCGCGGCGCGGGCAGGGGAGAAGCGCATACTGGGCGTCGCGCTGTGGAGCGACGGGCGGCATTTGGGCGACTATCTGGGCGACGGGCTTATCGTCGCCACGCCGACCGGCTCGACGGCATACTCGCTTTCGGCGGGCGGCCCGGTGGTTGATCCGCAGATTGAGAGCATACTCATGACGCCGGTCTGCACCCATTCGCTGTTCGCCAGATCACTGATATTCAACAGTACGGCGAAAATCAAGCTTATGAAAACGTCCCACGGCGAGATGTCGCTTTCCTGTGACGGCGACCCGCCCGTGACGGTGCCGGAGGGCTGCGAGGTACGCATCGAAAAGGCGGAACGCGCGGCGCTGTTCATCCGCGTCAAGAAAGATACGTTCATGGACATATTGAATATAAAGTTCAGAAGATAAGCTCCTTAACTCCTTAAAATCGTAACCAATCAATCTGTACAAAACCTATAAGTCAAAGGTTTTGCTTGATTTCTTGGCGATTTTATGTCGTTAAGCAGTTATAAAGCGGAGAGGGGACTTTAAGTTGAAAAAGAAACGGCTTGAGGCGATACTCGATATCATCGGCGGCGGCGCGGTCGGGACTCAGGATGAGCTGCTGGAAAAGCTCAGTGAGCGGGGCCTGTCAGTGACGCAGGCCACGGTTTCCCGCGACATAAAGGAGCTGCGCATCGTCAAAAGCATGGACGCGTCCGGGCAGTACCGCTACGCCGTCAGCGATCAGGACGACGCGCAGCGATTGGGGGACAAGCTGCGCTCGATCTTCGAGCATTCCGTCAAGGAAGCGGATTATGCCGGGAATATGCTGGTCATCCGCTGTTACACGGGCATGGCCAACGCGGCCTGCGCGGCGTTCGACTCGATGAAATGGGAGGGCGTTGTCGGGACGCTGGCCGGGGATGATACGGTTTTCGTGTTGTGCCGGACGGAGCAGCTCGCAGTGCGGATGAGGGACACGATTAACGCGATTTTAGCGAATTAGGAATGCGGGATTATGGACAACAACACAAAGCGAAACCTTGATTTTATCGCTGTAAATCCCAATCATAATCGGCAGATGAGGGCTATGAGAAAATTATGGCTCCCTTATTGGATTGAAACAACCACAAGAAACGGCGAAAAAGCTGAAAGGCGGCGAAAAATTTACCGCCGCCTGAAGAACCGGGTTTTACATGCTGAAAAGACACCTAAAACAGGCTTTTACGTTCTGTATTTTGAAAGACAAATTATTGGGTTTTCATTTTTCGGACTTTCAGGCGGAATTAAAGCTGTAGATATTCCTCCTGATTATGGAATGATTATGGAATTTTATATTGCTCCTCCATTCAGGCGAAAAGGATTTGCGACGGAAATGAATAACAGGATAGAAGAATTGTTCCGAAGTTGGGGCGTTTCGAACGTTTTCCTTACGCCTGATCCGGTGACAGGCCGGCCTTTCTGGCAATCAATAGGGTACGAGGATAGCTTGAAAGCAGATCCGGACGATCAGAGGCCTATATACATAAAAGTGATCCGAGAATCAGTGGTTTGACTATAGACGCTACAGCGAGGTTTTTTATATGCTTCAAAGCCTGAAAATCGAAAACATAGCCATCATCGAAAAAGCGGAGCTTACGCTGTCGCCCGGCTTCAACGTCATGACGGGAGAGACCGGCGCGGGCAAGTCGATTATCATCGACTCCATAAACGCTGTGCTGGGCGAGCGCACGTCGAAAGAGATTATCCGCACGGGCGCGTCGTCGGCGCGTGTTTCGGCGATGTTCACGGATCTGAACGGCAGAGTCGGATCCGTGCTGGACGGGCTTGAGATAGAGCATGACGGCGAGCTGCTGATACAGCGCACCATCAGCGCCGACGGGAAAAATTCGTGCCGCCTGAACGGTTCTCCCGTGACGGTGACGATGCTTAAGGCCGTCGGGCGGGAGCTTATCAACATCCACGGCCAGCATGACAGCCAGTCGCTTCTGTCGCCCGAAAAGCACGTGACGTTTATTGACAGTCTTGCCGGAAATGACGAATTGCGCCAATCCTACGCGGAGGAATACAGGTTGGGTAGGAAGCTCCGAAAAGAGCTGTCCGAATGCGATATGGACGAGGCGGAGAAAGCCCGCAGGCTGGACGTTTTGCAGTTCCAGATCGACGAGCTGACGCAGGCGGAGCTTCAGCCGGGGGAGAAGGACGAGCTTGCCGCGAAAAGGGCGCTGTTTCAAAATCTTGAAAATGTCATGCGGTCGCTTGACTACGCCTACACCGCGCTTTCGGGTACGGAGGACGACGCCGGCGCGCGGCAGAACGTGTCCGCCGCCGCCGACTGCCTTGATGAAGCGGCCGAATATTTTGAGGAGATGCGCGAGCCTGCCGCGTGGCTTCACAATGTGTCCTATGAAATGCAGGAGGTCGCGTCGCAGATACGGGGCGCGTTCGCGTCGCTGGACATAGACGAAAGCGAAATTGAGTATACGGAGGAGCGGCTTGACCTGCTTTACAAGCTGTCGCGCAAGTACGGCGGCACGGAGGAGGAGATGCTGTTGTTCCTTGATAACGCGGAGCGCGAGGTCGAGAGCATCACGCTGTCGGACGAGCGGATCGAGACTCTGCGCGTCGAGATCGCCGGGTCGGATCAGCGGCTCAGGCGGCTGGCGGGAGAGCTGACAGAAAGCAGGCAAAAAGCCGCAAGCGCCTTTGAAACCGCCGTAAAAAACGAGCTGCGCTTTCTCGACATGCCGGGCGTGACGTTCAAGGTCGCGGTCGAACCGGCGGCCTATTCGCAAAACGGCGCCGACGCGGTCGAGTTTCTGATCTCGGCCAACGCCGGCGAAACGCCGAAGCCCATCGCCAAAATCGCGTCGGGCGGCGAGCTTTCGAGGATCATGCTGGCGATCAAGAACGTGCTGTCGGACCGCGACGAAGTGGCGACGCTGATCTTCGACGAGATCGATACGGGCATAAGCGGCCGCGCGGCGCAGAAGGTTGCGCAGAAGCTGCTGGAGGTATCGAAAGGGCGGCAGGTTGTCTGCGTCACGCATCTGGCGCAGATCGCCGCGAAGGCCGACGCGCACATGCTCATACAGAAGTCTGTCAGAGACGGCAAGACGTTCACCGATGTGGAGAGGCTGGACTTTGAGGGCAGGAAATACGAGATTGCGCGGATCAACGGCGGCAGTGAGATTACGGAGATTCAACTGAAGAACGCGGAGGAGATGCTGGGCGCTTCGCGAGGGATTGGGGATTAGGAATCAGGGATTAGGAGCGGTTAGGCGACGCGGTGCAAAAAGCAACAGCGGGTTGCTTTACATATGATCGCTTTTCAGTTATAATAATGCATATTATAGTTGAAAAGAGGAGATATCATGAAACTTAAAACCCGCTTTAAGGAACTGCGAAAAGGCCAAGGGCTTTCTCAGGAAGAAATGGCGCAAAAGCTGTCAGTGACGCGCCAGGCGGTGTCGCGCTGGGAAACCGGCGAAACCGTGCCCTGCATTGATACGCTGTCGATTATGTCTAAAACCTTCGGCATCTCAATCAACACCTTGCTGGGGCAGCCGCGGGAGCTGTATTGCCAAGCCTGCGGTATGCCATTGAGGGAGGACGGCAGTATCGCGCGGACGCCTGACGGCCGCTTTGATGAAGAGCATTGCCGTTGGTGCGTCGCGGGCGGCCAATACGTCGGCCCGGAAACGATGGAGGAAATGATCGAGGTTTGTGTGCCGCATATGAAAATGCCCGAGGACGCGGCGAGAGATTTTCTGCGCAAGCAATTGCCCACATTAAAACACTGGCGGGATAATAGGGATTAGGGATCAGGTGTCAGGGATTAGGAACGGCAAAGGCAAAGTAGTGCGTAAAATTTATGGGACGGCGGATTTTATGTCCCGGGCGCAGAAAATTTATATTAGGCGTATATGGGGGAACTTAATGAAAAAGTTGATATTGATTGAGGGGCTTCCTGGAACAGGTAAAACAACTATCGCCAAATGGTTGTCGGGCATATTAACGTCATTCGGGGAAAAGGTAACGCTGTTAAATGAAGGTGACGAAAGAATCCCTTGTGATTTTTATAATACTTCTGGAATACCAAAAATAGAATTTGAATCGTTGCTTGCTCAAAACCCTTCAGAGCGAGAAATATTATTAAAAATTGCGTTGATAACTGATAATTATGTCTATTTACGTTTGGATAAGTGCCCCGATTACATTACCGAAAAAATAAAACAATGGGATATGGGAGAAGAAAGCAATCAATTTATAACAGTATCAGATTATATTCCCTGTGCGCTTGAACGGCTTGAACATTGGGTGAATTCTCAAGTTGGAAACTCCGCAACAATTATTATTGACAGCGGTTATCTTCAAAATCCTGTCAACGAATTGCTGTTCCGCAACGCACAAAATGATGAAGTTCGCGTATTTATAAACTCCATTACGAATGTGCTAAAGCCCTTAAATCCAGCTTGTATTTATTTACGGCGTGATAACGCTGAACAAGCAATTACTTTTGCTAAAATGGTAAAAGGCAAGGGTTGGGCTGAGAGGATTGATAAACTGCTACAACAGAATGGCCATGAAGATTTGTTTCAGCGGCGTTTTAAATTAGAGCTGGAATTGCTTGAAAATGTTGAACACTTGATATGCCATGTTTACGATGATAACTGGGAAGCTGCCAAGAAAGAAATACGAGATTACTTCGCAGTATAAGCATTTTCTACAACTATACATTTAATAAAAGACAGGAGAATGACACAATGAAAATCGGAATCTGCACAGGCAACAACCCGGAAAGAGCAAAAATCGCAGGGGAGGCCGGTTTCGACTTCGCGGGAGGACGACAGTATGGCGCGGATGCCTGACGGCCGCTTTGATGAGAGCATTGCCGTTGGTGTGTCGCGGACGGCAAATACGTCGGCCCGGAAACGATGGAGGAAATGATCGAGGTTTGTGTGCCGCATATGAAAATGCCTGAAGACGCGGCGAGAGATTTTCTGCGCAAACAATTGCCCACATTAAAACACTGGAAGAATAAGGGGGATTGGGGAGCAGGAATTAGGGCGTATTTGAAAAAACCACGCGCACGTCTTTTTGGCGCTTTTTCCGCCGCACTGCGTTAAAATTTCTTAAAATACGGGAGTATTCTTTCAAAATTTTATCTTGTGCGGGCGAAAAAATCACTCAAAA
>WRED01000059.1 GCA_009779495.1 Oscillospiraceae bacterium
AGTCTGGCAATACAGGGGCAACTTGAATATCAGAAAAATACGGGAAACTTTCAACATCCTTGTTGAAAACGGTTGTTTCATGTTTTTGAAAACTTTCCGCATGATTTAATCAGCGGTTACCTAAGATTACGTTATTACGCATTTACGTAAACATTGTAACACGTGCGTATGATTTTATCAATAACGTTTTTTACACATCTAAAATCTAAAAATCTAACATCCGGAAGGTGATGTACATTGCACAAGCTCAGAAGTAAAAGCGCCCTGATAACTTTTTCCGGGACGGTCCTGATCCTGCTGGCCGCCGCCTGCTCCGTCCTGCTCATCATCGTCCAGATCGAAAGCGTCATGAGCCGGTATGAAACACTGCAAAAAAATCTCCTGGAGGTCGAGCAGCGCATAGCGTCCATCCAGCAGTGGTGGATCGTGCTCGTGATCGTGTTCATTCTGTTTACGGTCAAGAGCTTTCTGCCCATATTTCCGCTGTCGGCGGTATGCTTTATCACCGGCATCGTTCTGCCGAGCTATATCTCGCTGCCGGTGAATCTGGTGGGCGTCGGCTGGCTCATGAGTATACGATATTTTTGGGGCGCGCATTTGGGCGGCGGCGGCGTGAAAAAAATCATTCGCCTGAACGAAAGCATCCGTAACTTCATGGAGCACGGGGGCACGGGCAACCCGTATATGCTGTTCGCCCTGCGGCTGATCCCAAGCATTCCCGTGAACAGCGTCAGCCAGCTTTACGGCGCGATGAAATTCAAATACACGAAATATATTCTGATTTCCCTCGCGGGCTTTTCATACAAGCTGTTGACGTATACGATCATCGGCCGCAATGTGTTTAACCCGCTGTCGGCGTCGTTTTTAGTGCCGATCATCATCCTGCTGCTGATTTCAGGCTCACTGCTGATCGGGTTTAACTATATCATAGAGCTGATTACAAAAAAACAAGTACGGAGAGAAAACAAATGAAAACACTTGATGAAATGTATCTGGAACTGCGAAACGGCGGGCTTGACGCCGCGCTGAAAGCCGTCTATGCCGATTCGGACGAGGCGGACAGGCAAAAGAAGCGGCTGTGCGGCGTGATGGACAGCTTTGCCGCGCTGTTCGGTTGTGAACGCGAGATCTCGCTTTTCCGCGCACCGGGACGCACGGAGGTCGGCGGCAATCACACTGACCATAACCACGGGCGCGTTTTGGCCGCCGGGATTAATCTGGACGCCGTTGCCGCCGCGTCGAAAAACGATGAGAACGTAGTCAGGGTCAAGTCGGAGGGCCACGACATGAACGTGGTCGGGCTGTCGTCGCTCACTCCCGCCGCCGCCGAGACGGGCCGTTCGTCGGCTCTGGTTCGCGGCGTGTGCGCGGGGTTCGTACAGTGCGGCTACAACGTGGGCGGTTTCGATGCGGCTACCGCTTCCGACGTGCTGTCAGGCTCGGGGCTGTCAAGCTCGGCGGCGTTCGAGGTGCTGGTGGGGACGATTCTCAACCATCTGTACAATGACGGCAGGGTCAGCGGTGTTGAAATCGCGCAGATCGCGCAGTATGCCGAAAACGAGTTCTTCGGAAAGCCCTGCGGACTTATGGATCAGACGGCCAGCGCCGTCGGCGGGTTCATCATCATTGATTTCAGGGATCCGAAAAAACCGGTTATCGAAAAGCTGGACTTCGATTTCGCGTCCTGCGGGCATTCGCTTTGCATTGTCGATACGGGCGGGAGCCACGCCAGCCTCACCGACGAATACGCGGCGGTCCGCGGGGAAATGATTTCCGCCGCGAAAGTGTTTGGCAGGGACGTGCTGTGCGACGTGCCGGAATCGCTCTTTTGGGAGAATATATCCCGCGTCAGGGAATTGGCGGGTGACCGCGCGGTCCTTCGCGCCATGCATTTTTACGGCGACAACGAGCGTGTGCTCAAAGAGGTCGCCGCGCTCAAAAACGGCGACTTTGAGGAGTTCAAGAGGTACGTCATAGAGAGCGGGCGCTCGTCGTACATGTATAACCAGAACGTGTACGCGTGCCAGTCTCCGCAGAGCCAATCGGTGTCCCTCGCTTTGGCGATGAGCGAAAAGCTGTTAAACGGGCGCGGCGCGTGGCGTGTGCACGGCGGCGGCTTTGCTGGAACGATTCAGGCGTTTGTGCCGGGCGATCTGCTTGATACATACAAGGCGGCTATGGAGGCGGTGTTCGGCGTGGGGAGTTGCAAGGCGCTGAAAGTTTCGCCGGTTGGGGGCACGCGGCTTTGCCGCGAGGGATGAGGATTTAGGTATTAGGGGCGGTTAGGCGGCGCGGTGCGCTGAATTTACCGCGCGAGCCGTAATTATGCGCTTATAAACGCATAAACTATATTTATGCGTAATAAAATGCATAATTAACAATTATGCGCTTAAAAACGCATAAAATACTTGACTTTTTTGAAAATTATGGTATAATATAGTTAAATCACTTGAAAAGTGGTTTGACTATATTTTCAAAAGAGGTGATTTTATGTCTGTCCCCATGCGTTACATCGCGGTTATCGGCGATATTGTAGATTCACGAAAGCTCCAAAACCGCGGCGAGGTTCAAAAAAATCTGAAGCGCGTATTGGAGGAAGTCAACGAAAAATATGACGGGGTTATCGCGTCAAAATTCATGATCACGCTGGGCGACGAGTTTCAGGGCCTGCTCCTGCCGGATGCCGACGTGATGGATATTATCTTCGGCGTTGAGCTTGAGATGTACCCGGTTCGCCTGCGCTTCGGCGTCGGTCTGGGGGAGATGTGGACGGAGATCGACCGCGATATGCCGCTGGGCGCGGACGGGCCGGCATACCATCGGGCGCGTACCGCGATTGAGCGGATCAAACGTCAGGAAAAGGCCAACGAAGCAGTTGGGACGAATATTTCCGTGATGCCTTTCGATGGCTGTGACTATGATGTTTTGATTAACACGGCTTTATCGCTGTGCTATGCCATAAGATCCAAGTGGACGGCGCGTCAATGGGAGATCATCCGATGCTATGCCGTCTGCGGCGCAAGTCAGGCTGAAGCCGCGAAAAAGCTCGGCATTGCCCAGTCGAATGTGAGCCGCGCGCTCATAAATTCGGGGTATTACACTTATTTCGACGGGATTTTCAAAGTAGGACATATTTTGAGAAAGATGGGGATCGATCAAAATGTTTAAGAACATTTTCCTGGTTCTGCTTTTCGCGCACATCCTCGGGGACTTTTATCTCCAGACGGAAACCCTGGCCCACAGAAAAAATCTTTGGTTCAGATACGTGCTGCTCCACTCCGGGATTTATGCCGCCGTGTGCCTTTTGGTGATCGTGCCGGTGTTCAGCGTGCCGATGCTTTTGGGAGCAATGGCCGCCGCGCTGTCCCACGCGATGATCGACTCCGTAAAATATATATTCCTGCGGCGCGGCACAGGTCGCACCGGGGAGAGCGCCGTCTACGTCGCCGATCAGCTGACCCACATCGCGCTGCTCGGGGCGACGGCATTTTTCGTCACGAGGGCAGGCGAATCCGTCCGTGTGATATCGTTTTTCAGGCCGCTTTTTGACGTGACCGGCATATCCGCGTCCGTCGTTTTTTCGTGGGCGATGATCCTCCTGACGAGCTGGAAACCGGCCAACGTGACGGTCAAAAGGCTATTGGAGGCATACAGGCCGTCCGACCGGCTGGTTCAGGCGGAGATCGCGAAGTCAGGCGGGAAAGATGAAAGAAAGGATGCGCGGGAGGAAAGCCCGGACAGAATGCCGGGTATCAATAGCGACGAAAAAAAGGCCGGTGCGTTAATCGGCCTTTTCGAGAGGATTATTATTTCGGTTTTTCTTTCGATCGGCCAGTATTCCGCCATAGGGCTGGTGCTGACCGCGAAATCCATCGCGCGGTACGATAAAATTTCAAAGAGCCAGGCTTTCGCGGAGTATTATTTGTTGGGGACGCTGCTGAGTACGGCGTTCGCGGTGGTTACATATTTGTTGTTGGCTTGAGTTAATCAGCGGTTAGTTTAACGTCAATAACCACAACTTCCGGCCGATTATAAACCCTCGGCACGCGCGTGGATTCTTTCGCGAGGCCACGGCTGACCACCATGACAGTCCCGTCAAAAACATATTTGCCCCCGGCGTACTTTGGGAAAATCTCGAACGGCGGCGACAGCACTCCGTTGATAAGCCCCGGCACGCGCCATTGCCCGCCGTGCATGTGGCCGCTCAGGATCAAGTCAAAGCCGTGCGGAAGGCAGACGCCGATATGCTTCGGATTGTGCGACAGCAGCACTGAAAACATTTCGCTGCCGGGTCCGGCGTCCAGTGAGCCGAGACTCGCCGCGAACGAGGGATCGCCTCCGAGCGCGTAGTCAACGCCGCATACGCGGATGAAGCCGCCGCCCGCCTCAGCCAATACGCTTTCCCCGCGCAGAACCGTGACTCCCGTTTCCGCTATTTCTTCGCACAGCCCGTCAATGTCCCCGCGCCAAAGCTCGTGATTGCCCGTGACGTAAAAGCACGGGTATTTTTGCGTAAGCGCCTCAAAAAGCGCGAAAGAGTTTTCCTTTGGCAGACGGTCGTCCACGATGTCACCTGTCAGCATGATCATGTCGGGCGACTGCGCGTCTATCAGCTGAAGCAGCTCACGCTGGCCATCGCCGTAGCGGCAGGAGTGCAGATCGGACAGCAGTACGAGCCTGAACCCCTGCGTGAGCTTATCGGTGCGAACCGCGTAGCTTGTGACCTCGGGCGTGTTGTCGATGCCGCAGACTAAAAAGATGACGGCGGCGCCGGACGCTATTGTGAGCGCGATTAAAATGTATAGCATGAACTTTTTGAACGTCCTTTTCTTTTTAGCATTAATTATAGTCGTAGATGTAATCATATTCGTGAGGCTCGGTAGTTCCGTCGGGAATCCATTCATCATCAACCCATTCGCCGATTTCCCAATACGGTTCGATCAATAAATTCTCATCGCCATCATAGTAGTAGCCGTCAATGTAACGGCGCCTTCCGTCGAGTACCCATTCGTTCCCGTTCCACATGAGTCCTTCATAATAACCGCCGTCTACCCATTTGTTGGTTTCACTGTCGTAATCAAGATCTTCTACCCAGCGCATCTGGTTGGGTTGCGCAAGATTGCGGTCATATTGATCGAAGTAACGTTCCAGGTTTTCTTCAAGCAGTTTCTGCTCAAGGTAATCGCTCAACACAAACTTCCTGAAATCCAACTGATTGTCAAATCTGATATTATCAATAGTTATATTGGCATATGTGACATCTTCTTCGCTCCAGTTTGAACAGTGATTCTTGGCTTTATTCGTCAGAATCGCCATTGCTTTGTTGCGTACAGATTCATCCTTATCGTCCAAAAGCCTGAAAAGCTCCCGCGTCGCGCCGCTGCCCAGCATATAGTTAAATACGCCCAGGTCAATTGATTCCAGTACGCCTGTCTGATAAGCCCAAATATTGTACTTTGCTGATACCCTGTCAACGTCCGCGAATACGAGAGTCAGCAAAACCACCGACGCTACAGTAACCATGACTTTCATATAGGCGAATTTGGCCTTGAAAATCTTCACTGCCATACAAGCGAACGCCGCAATAAGAACCACCAAAACGGATGCGGCGATGATGCGGTCGGGCGTCAGGCCATAGGCGCGCATGTACAGCGCGATCTTTGAAAACGACGTCGCGATGAGCAGCAGCGTGAACACAAGCACGAAAATGTCCAGCGACTTTGTGACGGCTGAAAGCTTGCCCTCGCGGCGCCTCGAGAACGCCAGCGTCACAAAGATAATCACGAAGTTGATCCCGGCGATGACGCACAGTTCAAAGAAGCCGCGCCGCGCGTACTCGGCGGAGGTGTAACCCTCGGGCAGGATGCTCAGAAATCCGTTGAAGAAATAACCGAGCTGCGAGAACAGATACACTACGTACACGCCAGACAGCACGAACAGGATCGTGTTGACGATGGTTGAGTCCATGCTGATAAGCGGGTCGGGCTTCGCGGTTGTTTCGGGCCTGTCAAGGTCGTAGCGGATGGCGAACAAATTCGAAGTGAGGTAAAAGAAGATGATCGTGCCGACGATGAACCGGGCGGCAGTCCCCATGATTTTCTCCCAGAACGCGGACACAAGCCCCTCGAACGCCGCGTCGGACGACATGAGCAGGGGAAGCACCAAGCAGACCAGCGGTATCGCTATCATCAGGCCGGCAAATACTTTTGACGCCCCGCTGCTCTTGTCGTCCTTTTTTTGGAAAGGGTGGCGGAAAGGCTCGGCGAGCTTCGTAAGCGGCACAGCGACGGTGTAGCGCACGACGTCCAGCACGGTGAGATAGCTGCCCGTCGGGTACTTCGGACTGCCCCACAGCGTGTAGAAGTACATGACCGCGAGGATGCACATGGCGGCGCAGGAGGCGAATTGTATCAGCATATTGTTTGCGACTGTTGCCGATACAAGCCCGAACGCGAATGACGCCGCGCCGCAAAAGACGGAATACGCCGTCGGCTTCGACTTCTTTTTCGCTAAGTACACGGTTGACAAAATCAGAAACAGTGTGTGCGTGATGGCCAGTCCGGCGCGCAGGCCGTTCCAGAACGCGAAGTCCGCCGCCATGATCGAAAACACGAACAGCAGCAGGAAAAACACGCCGTCGCGTTTTTCAAGCGGTACGGGCGGACTTTTCGGGCGGGGTGGCGTTGCGGCGGCTGGCGACGCGGACTTTTGCGGAACCGCATTCGGAGACGATGCTGCGGGAGCTGGCTTGTCGGTTTCTACGGACGTTGACTGCGGGGGCGGACTTTGTTCGCCCGCCGGGATGGACGGGGTGTTTTGTTCCGCGTTATTTTGTACATTTTCATTTGCGTTATCCATTTGCTACACCTCTTTCACGTACTCAAGTATATCGGCAGGCTGGCAGTCAAGCTCCCTGCATATCGCTTCAAGCGTCGAGAACCGCACCGCCCTGGCCTTGCCTGTTTTTAATATCGAGAGGTTGGCCTGGGTGATCCCGATTTTTTCGGCCAGCTCTCCCGAGGACATCTTGCGTTTGGCCAACATAACGTCAAGATTTACAATGATTGGCATCGTACAACCTCCTTAAACGGTCAAATCGTTTTCTGTCTTGATGACGGACGCCTCGTACATCACGTTTTTCACGACGCGCAGGATGAGTCCCAAAAACACAAGCGCGCCGAATACGAGCAAAAACGGCAGATACCTGAGTCCCGAAACCAGTGCGGCGGCGGCATCCAAAAAGCAGCACCAGGACAGCGCGCGCAGTAAGGTTATGTTCGAGAGGACGAAGATTTCTTCCTTTTTGATATTGTGCAGCAGCTTTAGTAGGCACAGCAGCGCCGCGAGCGCGCCCGGGCAGCAGCAGTAAAACGTGATGAGGACGAGCCGGGCGATGTCGGAGCGATACGGGGGATACCACCAGCTGAGAAACGTCGGCGCGCAGAAAACCAATGCCGCAAGCGCGGCCAGGCTTACATAGGTCATGCACAGCGACAGGGTGACGGATTTTTTTGAATTCCACATGAATGACAGTCCTCCTGACAGATGTTATATACACCTTAACGACTATAAAATAAGCAAAAGCTTTGATATATGGGTTTTGCGCAATTTTTTGCTATGATTTTAAGAAGTTAAGGAGTATTTTTAAGATAACACATTTTTTACTGTTTGTCAATAAAATATTACTTAAAAAAGATAAAATATATTTACGGCTATTCGCAATCAAAAAATATCACAATGTATTAGGGCGTGTTTGAAAAATTCCACGCGCATGTCTTTTTAGTGCTTTTTCCGTCGCACTGCGTTAAAATTTTTCGAAATACGGGCGTATTCCTGCAAAATTTCGCCTTGTGCGGCGAAAAA
>WRED01000060.1 GCA_009779495.1 Oscillospiraceae bacterium
TTTTCCGCCGCACTGCGTTAAAATTTCTTAAAATACGGGAGTATTCTTTCAAAATTTTATCTTGTGCGGGCGAAAAAATCACTCAAAAATCCGCACACGGGGATTTTTCAAACACGCCCTAGGGGGACGAACGTCCTCAATGTCCCGCAATGTATAATTCACGTAGGATCGGGGTTCCATCCCCGGCCGCAAACCGTGTAATATGTTTATGTACGCGGCGGTCAGGCATGGAAGCCCGACCCTATGTGAATTGTACATCGCCGCGCCCTATATTTTACGTAGTTTGTTTTTTTCATAGGGACGTTGAGGACGCCATCCCCTACAGTTTACGCTGTTCGTTTTTTTACATATCAGCGCGTCAGGGTGCCGCGCCCTGCAATCCAGCGCAACACGGCTTCCTGACCACGTCTAACGTCTACCAATCTACCGTCTAGAATCTAGACTTGACAGCGGTCCGCGTTTGGAGTACAATAATACTGGATGAAAATGAAAATAAGGAGGAATACTCTGACAAAATGGCAACAAATAAGAATAAGACCGAAATCGTAGACGCGACAGTCAAACAGAAGAAAAACGCGTCCGGCGAGAAGCGGCAAAATCCCCGCAAAGGGGGAGAAAGCAAAACGCGGGCCGGGAAAATACCCGGCGGAAAGTCGCCCGGCGGCGGGAAATCACCCGATGGAAAATCGCCCGGCGGGAAATCGCCCGGCGGGACGGGCAAAAGGCGCTCGGGCCGGAATCAGGGCGCGGGCCGGAACGCGGAGCCTGTCAGGATCGCGTTTCTGGGCGGGCTCAACGAGGTCGGCAAGAACATCACGCTGTACGAATACAAGGACGACATGTTTATCGTGGACTGCGGGCTCGCGTTTCCCGATCAGGATATGCTGGGCGTAGACCTTGTTATACCCGATTTTTCCTATGTCGAGCAAAACAAGGACAAGATACGCGGCATTATGATCACCCACGGGCACGAGGATCATATCGGTGCGCTGCCGTACCTGCTCAAAACCGTCAACGCGCCGGTGTTCGGGACGGTTTTGACCATTGGCCTGATCAAGGCAAAGCTGCGCGAGCATGGGCTTGCCAACGTGGCGGACCTCAACGTGATCAATCCCGGCGACAAGGTGTTTTTCGGCGAATTCGAGGTGGAATGCATCCACGTGAACCATTCGATACCCGGCGCTATTTCCCTTGCCATCAGGTGCGAAGCCGGCGTCATGGTACAGACCGGCGACTTTAAGATCGACAGCACGCCCATCGACGGCGAGATGATCGACCTGTCCCGCTTCGCGCAGATCGGGCAGGAGGGCGTGCTGTGCCTGCTCTCCGATTCCACTAACGCCGAGCGCCCCGGCTTTACGGAAAGCGAACGCAAGGTTGGCGAGTCTTTTGAGACGCTGTTCCTGCGCGCGGAAAACAGGCGGCTTATCGTGGCCACTTTCGCGTCAAACATCCATCGGGTTCAGCAGATACTCAACGTGGCCCAGCGGCTTGGCCGCAAGGTCGCGATGTCGGGCAGAAGCCTTGAGAACGTCGTGTCCATCAGCAACGAGCTTGGCTGCCTGCATGTTCCCGACGGGCTGGTCGTCAATATCGACGCGGTGAACAAATACCCCGCCGATAAAATGGTGATCATCACGACGGGCAGCCAGGGCGAGCCGCTGTCCGCCTTGGCGAGAATGGCGTTTTCCGAGCACCGCAAGGTCGAGATCTGCCCCAATGACTGCGTTATCATATCCGCGACGCCGATTCCCGGCAACGAAAAAACCGTCGGCAAGGTCATCAACGAGCTGATGAAGCTGGGTGCCGAGGTCATATACGAAAAAATGTACGACGTTCACGTGTCCGGCCACGCCTGTCAGGAGGAGCTTAAAATCCTCATGGGCATTCTCAAGCCGAAATATTTCATCCCCGTGCACGGCGAACAGAAGCACCTGACGAAGCACGCGGGACTCGCGAAAAGCATGGGCATTCCTGGCTCGAACATCATGATCGCGGACAACGGCAACGTCATAGAGTTGACCTCAGACAGCATCAATTTCGGCGCAAGCGTCACCGCCGGGCGCGTATTTGTTGACGGCTACGGCGTCGGCGACGTCGGCAACGTGGTGCTGCGCGACAGGCGCCGGCTCGCGCAGGACGGCCTTGTCATCGTCGCGGCGACTCTGGACAGCGCGACCGGGCAGCTCGTATCCGGGCCGGACATAGTCTCGCGCGGATTCGTCTATGAACGGGAGTCGGAGGAACTTATCGAGGACGCGAAACGCGCGGCGCTTCAGGCGATCGAGGAATCCATGAGCGGCCGTTCGCGCGACACGGGCGCGATGAAGGCGAAGATACGCGACGTGATGTCGCGGCTGATGTATGAGCGCACGAAGCGCAGCCCGATGGTCATACCCGTTATATTGGAAATATAACGGACATGACCGGGGATTAGGCGTCAGGAATTAGGGATTAGGGACGGTAAGGCGACGCGGTGCGCTGAATTGTCGGGCGCGATGCCCTCGACGTCCCGCAGAAAGATCAATGCAAATGTCTGCGCAATACTTTCCCTAACCACGTCTAACATCTACCGTCTACAATCTAGCGTCTAGATTCGTAGGGGCGATTATCAATCGCCCGCAGAAAGAAGGACATAAATTCTTGCGCAGCGGGCGATTGATAATCGCCCCTACGTGAGAATTGTTCGTAAATTATTCAAAAAAAATATCTTGGTTTCCCTCAACCGCGTCTAACATCTACAATCTAAAATCCAGCGTCTAGACAAGGAGTCGCATCTTGTGAAAAAGCTGTTTTTATTTTTCTGCGCCTGTATTATCTTCGCGCTCGCGGGCTGCGGCGGTAACTATGGGGACGCGCAGCCTGACGGCAATGCTTCCGCCGTACCTGAATCAACATCAACCGCGCCGACAGAGGCGGTTGTATACGACTCAACAGCCGCAAAAGCAGAATCAAAAACGGTCGAGCTTGACGGCGTGACGTACCGAAATAATTTTTACGGCAGACTGATCCCCCATGAACCTGTATACAGCCAGCCGCCCGTGCTGGAAAAAGGGCGCAACCGCTATTTTCGCATATACGGCGAGGGATATGAATTTCTGTACGGGGAAAGCGTTTATTGCCGCGACGATCAGTGGCAGGAGTTGTATGATTATTACGCGAACCCCGCAAACTTTGAATACCTATGCCTGATCGACAAGAATGACGGCGAGGGGCTTGTGGCTTACCCCGCGCCGGACATGGATCCCGAAATGCTTGACGCGCTGTGTGATTTTCAAAAAAGCAATAGCTACAACAGCATCGGAAATAAAAACACGCGCCAACTGCCTTTTTCCGTATGGCATGAGCCGGAGCTTCGTTTCGTCAAAAAAAGCGGCAACGGGCTTTTTAACGACGGCGCGGCGATGTTCTACATATGGGAAGGCAAACTGGTGCTTTTGAATTACGTCTCCGGCGATGATTATACGGCGGTTACTGACGTGCCTGACGAGCTTTCGCGGTATTTCGTCGCGTTGGTGAACAGCTTGCCCGATGAATCTGAATAAAGATTTCAAATGTGTGCCGAAGGTGGTGGAATAAATGAACCCAAAACGTCTCCGCGCCCTTTTATTCATCCCGCTGTGCTTCATCTTCGCGGCGCTTGGCTTCGCGTGGGTGACGCTACGCTACGACGTCCAAGCGGCCATGATCGAATTCATCGCCGCGGGCGCGCTGTGCCTGATATGCTTTTTGTGGCTGTACATCGTCAGGCGTGACGCCGTGCGGATCATCCTGCACGCCATGTCGAGGCTGGACTTTTCTAAAAAGAGGTCGGTGGAGATGTTCCCGCTGCCTATGGCCGTCACGGACGTAAATGGCGGCATCGTGTTCTTTAATGAGCGATTTATTAGTGAAGTTTCACAAAATAATGGTATAGAAAACGGCAATATATTACAGTTTTTAAAAGACGCGCCTCTCGGAGCTGTGCTTTCGAATCAGGGAACGAACATATTCACAGGCGACAGACACTACTCTGTTTTCTCAAGCGAAACAAGGCTCGGTGACAAACCGCTTTACGTGTTCTACTTCTATGACAACACCGCCTTAAAAGCAATCAGCCTTGAGTATGAGCAGAGCCGCCCGTCGGTCGCGCTGATCACCATCGACGGCGTGGAGGAGATTCAGAAAAACTACAGCGCGAGCCAGTTCGGCGAAATACGCCTCGGAGTCGAGCGGATCTTAGGCGAGTGGGCGGCGGACCGCAACTGCATTTACCATAAAATGAGCGGCGACCGGTACATAATGGTTCTCGAGGAGCGGGACCTGGCCGTCATCAAATCGTCGCGCTTTCAGATACTCGAGGACGTCCGCGCGTTTGCGTATCAGGAAAAGCCCGTGGGCGTGACGCTGTCCGTGGGCGTCGGGCAGGGCGCGGGTTTTTCCGAGTCGGAGAGCAACGCCCGCCAGGCCCTTGATATGGCGCAGAGCCGCGGCGGAGACCAGGCGGCGGTAAAAAACAAGGATTCGTCGTACAGCTTTTTCGGCGGCATTTCAAAGGGCGTCGAGAAAAAGACGAAGGTCAAAACGCGGATCATGGCATCCGCCATCGCGGAGCTTATGAAAGCAAGCTCCGGCGTGTTTGTCGTCGGTCACCGGTTCCCCGATCTGGATTCGGCGGGCGCGGCTTTGGGACTGTGCGCGGCGGCGCAGTCGATGAACAAGCCGGCTTTTATGGTCATGGACAAGTCAAAGTCACTGGCCATGCCCCTTGTGCGCCGTTTGGAGGAAGAGGGAAAGGGCGAGCTTGTGATCAGTCCGCACGAGGCTCTTTCGCGCATGGGTAAAAATTTCCTCCTCATTGTCACAGACACTCATGTGGTGGATTTTGTCGAGGAGCCGGAGCTGCTGAAACGCGCGTCGTCCGTCATCGTCGTCGATCATCATCGGAAATCGGTCAACTTTATCAACAACGCCGTGATCTTTTTCCACGATCCCGGCGCGTCGTCGGCGTCGGAAATGGTGGCGGAGCTTTTACAGTATATGGGTAACAACCAAATTATCGGCAAGCTGGAAGCCGACGCGCTTTTAGCCGGCATCATGCTTGACACGCGCAGCTTCATCCTGCGCACGGGCGTGCGGACCTTTGAGGCGGCGGCGTACCTGAAAAGCCGCGGCGCCGACCCGGTCAGGGTAAAGAAGATGTTCGCCAGCAGCCTTGAGAGCCACAACAGGCGCAGCGGCATTATCGCGAGCGCGGTGATGTATAAGCGCTGCGCGATTTCGGCGGCGGACTTTGAATCGCCCGACATCCGCGTGATCTGCGCGCAGGCGGCGGACGAGCTGCTGGGTATCAGCGACATTGACGCGTCGTTCGTGGCGTTTGAGAACGGCGGGAAATCGCCCGGCGGGACGATCAATATTTCCGCGCGGTCGCTGGGCGCGATGAACGTGCAGGTGGTCATGGAGAAGATCGGCGGCGGCGGGCACCAGACGATGGCGGCGGCGCAGATTGCGGGCGTGGGGCTGGAGGACGCGGTGGGACGGCTGCGGGACGCGATTGATGAATACAACAGTTAAACTAAATAATCCGAACGAAAGGCGGTCATCATACATGAAAGTCATACTACAGCAGGACGTAAAGTCCCTCGGCAAAAAAGGCGAGCTTGTAAGCGTGTCCGACGGTTACGCGCGCAACTTCCTCTTCCCGCGCAAGCTGGCCTGCGAAGCCAATGCCCAGGCCATGAACGAGCTGAAAAACCGTGAGCTTGCGGCGCAGCACAAAAAGGACGCCGAGCTGCAAAACGCCCAAAACGCCGCGCGTGAGCTGGAGGGCAAGACGGTCAAGGTGCTGGCCAAGGCGGGTCAAACCGGCAAGCTGTTCGGCTCCATCACGGCAAAGGAGGTTGCGGACACGATCAAAAGCACGCTGGGGCTGGACGTTGATAAGCGCAAAATCACCGTCGGCGACATCAAGACGTTCGGTACTTATGAGGCGGAAATCAAGCTGCACACGGGAATCATGGCGAAGATTTTTGTGCTGGTATGCAGTGAATAATACTGTTTTTTGTTAGAAATGTATACAAAAAATCTTCGCAAAGCCCATATACGCAAGCCTTTGCTTGATTTTTTGTACATTTCTTAGACGAAAAATAGTATAAATAGCGGACACGGAGGAAGCAAGTGGCGACAGACAACACTTTCCCGGGGCTTGACAGCATAGCCATGCCGTTCAGCGTTGACGCCGAGCAGGCCGTCTTAGGCTCCGTTTTGATCGACGGGGCTTGCATGACGCAGGTGCAAGCGCATCTGCGCCCGGAATATTTTTATCTGCCCCAGCATCAGTCGATCTTCGGCGTGATGGTCGCGATAGAGGCGTCGGGCGGCAAGATCGACCCGCTTTTGGTGCTTGAGCGGCTCAAGGCCGACAACGTTTATGACGACGCGGGCGGCAAGAATTACCTGTATCAGCTGGCGGAAGCCGTGCCAAGCACGAAAAACGTCGAGCAGTACGCAAAGATCGTACGTGAGAAATATTACCTGCGCGCGCTCATCAACACGTCGCGTGAGATCATCGACGATACGGTCAGCGCCGACGCGGACGCCGATCTTCTGCTTGATTCCGCCGAACAGAAGATTTATGATATACGCCGGGGTAAAACAACCTCCGCGCCGTCGCGCCTGAGCGATATCATCCTCAATGAGGTTTACGACAAGCTGACGAAGCTCAACTCGCCCGAAAAGGACGAATACAAGGGCTTTCCGACGGGTTATGCCGACCTGGACGGCATCCTGACCGGCCTGCATAAGTCCGACCTGATTTTGATCGGCGCGCGCCCGGCCATGGGCAAGACAAGCATCGCTTTAAACCTCGCGCGGAACGTGTCGCTACTTGGCAAGAAAAAAGTGGTGTTTTTCTCCCTTGAAATGACGAAAGAGCAGCTTGCGCAGCGCGTTTTATCGACTGAAGCGCGTGTGCACAGCCAGAAAATGCGTACCGGCGAGCTTGACGCCGACGACTGGACGCGTCTCGGACTTGCCACCTCCGTGCTGAACGAATGCGAGCTTTATTTCGACGACAGCACCAACATCACGGTGCCGGAAATGAAAGCGAAAGTCCGGCGCCTGCGTGACGCGGACTGCGTGATCGTGGATTATTTGGGACTCGTTCAGTCGGCCACGCGCAAGGAAAACCGCGTGCAGGAGGTCACGGAGATCACGCGATCGCTCAAGATGATGGCGAAAGATCTGCGCATCCCCGTGGTCTGCTGCGCGCAGCTCTCCAGAGGGACGGAGGGCAGAGGAAAGTCCCACCGCCCGCAGCTGGCCGACCTGCGCGACTCAGGCTCTATCGAGCAGGACGCGGATATCGTTTTGATGCTCTACCGGCCCGAATATTACAGCGCGGAAAAACCGGACGAGGACCGCGAGGCGGAGGAAAACGCGGTGAACGAGGTCGAGATCATCGTGGCGAAAAACAGGCACGGACCCACCGGCACGGTTAAGCTGGTGTGGGACGCGGAACATACGCAGTTTGTTGGGATAGAAAAGATACGCTATTAGGGCGTGTTTGAAAAACCCCACGCGCACAGCTTTTTGGCGCTTTTTCCGTCGCACCGCGTTAAAATTTCTTGAAATACGGGCGTATTCCTTCAAAATTTTACCTTGTGCGGCGAAAAA
>WRED01000061.1 GCA_009779495.1 Oscillospiraceae bacterium
GCAGCGCAAAATGCAGCACTTGGCGCTCTATTGAAAACAAAATATTTTAAGCAATCTTGGTGTTGGTGCCGGTGCTGCACTTTTTCAACGCCAAACGCTGCACTTTTTTATTGACAAACACACGCATGGTATGATATTTTCAAAAGGAGGTTACTGTGATGAAAAAGTTTTTTGGGTTACTTATGGCGATTATGTTTTTGTGTACGATCTGCGGATGCGTCGTCGGCGAAGTGATTGAGACGGAAACAGAAACAACCACAGGGGAAAATAATAGCGTATTTGATCCGGGCGTTATTTTTGACCGCGAAATGGCGCTGGCAAAAACCTACTCGTCTTACGGAGGATATTTTGAAGGCGCCGATATCGTTGCGAGGAATTTTATCGAAGACGTCTACAGTAAATATGGTGTCATCAACTCGTTTGTGCTTGAAAATCCGATTGAGGGTCTGGGAAGCACGACGGAGCTTATTATCAAGGATCATAGGGTAGGCATAAAAAACCAAATTGCCGCGTTTGTGACGGAAACCGACTACGACTATATGCTGGAGATTCAATTGATTCTGGTCACGGACGATACGAATACGGTATATCTTTCGGGAGTGCTGCCCGCTGAAAAGAAAATAGAACGCTTCGAGGATCTGTACGAGTACATGAAAGCCGACACGCGCTTTGAGTTGCTGCCGTATCCGACGGCGAAGCTCAGTGAGGGCGTGAAGGAAATCAACCTCTCAAAGCCGGAAAACAAGGCTTACGCGGACATGCTTGAGGAATATTACAGTAAATTTAGCAGTGATCCGCCTGAAAAATTCCACATGTCCGGCGACAAATATATTACGGAGAGGAATTGCAGTCTGTATCTTCTTGACGAAAAAAGCGGGCAGGAAAAGCTGATTTTACAGGGAAATGACGAATATGGCGAAACGATTGAAGCCTACGGGTTCATCGGAAAGATCGACGACAACCGTTTTTTGTACGTGATTGGCGGCTGGGAATGGACAATAGCCTTGGGCACGTATGACATCAGCGCGTTTGAAGATCACGTTTTCAGCAAAAAAGCAATTGGGTATCAGGGCATTCATGACGGATATTTTTACGTGAATGACGGCAACCGTACTCTTACGAAAATCGGTTTGAACAACGGCTATAAAGAGGAAACTGTGTTTACGGGCGGCGAAAGCTTTTTTGACCCCTATGGGAACGCATGGCAAATTTCGCCCGACTATACGAAGCTGGCGAGATGGGACGATCACCACCAAACAAACCTGTCGGTCTATTCGCTCACGACAGGAGAAAAGCTCGCCGCCTATGAAGTAAACTCGCCGTATTCGGGTAGCGGCAGCGGTATCATATTCTACTCGAACGACAAGATATATATCAACGGTTCACAGCACGCGCTGTGGGATGAATATATTTATGAGGTCACTTTGAAATAATCAATAAAAAAATTTAAAAGAGGGATGGTTGATCATGATGCAACTGACAAACGCGTGGAACATTTTTCTCTTCATCGCCGTTTCCGCCGCCGCGATGTCCTACGGCTGGGGGATGCGCGGCACGACCCTGGGCGCGGAAAAGGGCGCGATGCTTCCCGGCGCGCTCATGGGTATGCTGATCGCGGTGTTCAGCGGCTCGGACTTTTTGCGCGAACACTTTTACCTGCTCTCCGCGATAGGGGCGCTGGGCATCTACTTCGGCGGATCGATGTCCTATATGCAGAGCGTCGGGCTTACCTCCGACAAAAATCCGCCCGACGATTTCAAACGGGGCATGACGGGGCTTTTCGTCAAGGGATTCATATGGTTCGGGCTTTTCGGCTCGATAACGGGCATGTTCCTGTCGTTTCTGACAGGGCGGTACTACGGCGATCTGAAAACCGTTCTGCTGATCTTCGGACTGCTGCCGTTGTTCGCGCTGTGCGGCTCAAGGATTTTTGACCGTCCCTACGATGAAAAAAAGGGCATCCACCCGAAAATCTACTTCTCCCGTAACCGGCCCGAGGGCATGGGCGTGCTGTTCGGCATACTGGTAGAGCTGATCCTGGTCATGGCTGTCAGCAAGGATACCGTCGCGCTTACTCTGACCGGCGGATTCGTTCTCACAGGCAGCGTGTGCTGGTGCCTGGCGCAGCTTCTGCATATCAAAGCCAAGTACCCGAATAAAAAAGGCAAGCGCCTGTTCGCGGCCTTGCAGAAGAAAGGCATTTGCGAGCTGTGGAAAGTCAACGAATGCAGTATGGGACTGTTCTCCGGAATCGGCATATCCGTCACCTTTACGCTGGTCGTCAACTTCTCCGGGAAATATCAGGCATTCTATACCGATCTGAGCCTGCCGAATCTCACGGGACTCAGCGAGTGGGTTCTCCCCGCGATCTTCGTCGCGCTGCTCGCGGTTGACATGACAAGGATCTTTATCAACCGCCGCAAGACGAAGGAAGAGTATGAATACATGCTGAGCCGCGGCTGGATGAGCAGACAGGAGCTTGAGATTGCCCTGCAAAATCCGGGCAAGGAGCCGTCGAAAACCTGGCTGATGTATGAAAGGGCGAGAGAGGTTGCGACTTTCCCGATCTATTGCGTGATCCCGCTGTTTTTCGTTTTCCTCGGCAGCGCGGGGGTCGCCAAGCTTGTGTCGTTTTATATCCTCTGGCACGTGCTCGTGGAGGAGCAGGCGTTCAATCGCTTCAACCGCTTCAAGTACATATGGCTTTGGCGGGCGCTGCTGATGGGTTTCGGCTTCTTGGTCATATTCGCGCAGTTCTATTGGGGATGGACGCCCAACATTCTGCACACGGTCTTGCTCTACGGTGTGGGCTATGAGGCGCTGACGCTGGTGGGGAACATCGCGAGAAAAAGTCCCGACCGCTACAACAAGCCCGCCGTGAAAGAAAGCTCATGGGCGGAGGCTTATGGCGGGCAGGTTACGATGCACCCGTATTTTATTTTTTGTATAGCGGTTGTGACTGTTTTTGCGGCATGGGTGCAATGCTAGATTCTAGACGCTAGATTGTAGACGGTAGATGTGGTTAGGGTAAGAGCTATGTAAAATTGTAGGGTCGGGGTTCCGCTCCGACCGCTGTAAGAAAAATTGATTGAACTTTCCGCGCTCCTGTGCTACACTTATAGTCGCAGTCATTTTGAAAATACATAAAGAAAGCGTGATTCAATGCGGCAGTTGAAAACCTATACCTCCCGGGAACGCAACATGTATCTCACAGCCATGTTCGGCCAAAACATGATCTTCAACGTCATGAGCGTGTTCACCAACTATTTTGCCAGGGACGTACTGCTCATCCCCGCGATGACGGTGGGCATCATCATGACAATTGCGCAGGTGTGGGACGCGGTAAACGACCCCATCATGGGCACGATCGTGGACAAAACCCGCACCAAGTACGGCAAATGCCGCCCCTATCTCATGTGGACGCCGGGACTGATCTACCTATTCATTATGCTTTGCTTCCTTGCTCCTCCGTTTCAGCACGGCGCGGTTTCGATCTGGAGCAATGTAGGCACTATTGCCTGGGCCTTGGGCTTCTACATGCTGTTCGACATAGCGTACACGGCAGGGGACATCCCGCTGTGGGGAATTACGCTGCTGATGACCGAGGACGAAAAGCACCGGCAGAAGCTCCAGTCCAACGCGCGTATCGTCGGCGCCATTGGCGGCGGAATGGCGATGCTTCTGTTTCAGCCGATCGCGCTCTGGGTCGGGCCGCTGGTAGGCTCCGACAGATGGGGCAGCGTATTGGTGGCTTTCGGATTCACGACTTTGGGCTTTATCACTTTCCAGATGGCTGGCATTTTTGTCCGTGAAAAAATCGTGCCCGTGAATAAAAAGAACAATATGCGCGGCAATCTCAAAATGATGTGGGGCAACAAGCCTTTCCGTCAGGTGATTGCTTCGGGCGTCTTAGGCGCGCCGCGCGGCATTGTCATGCTGGTCGCGATTCCCTTGGTCACGTATTATTTCGCGAGCAAGGATCCCGGCAAGGCGCTGCTCTATACCGCGCTTTTGGGCGGCGGAGTCGCCATCGGGATGTTCCCCGCGCAGATCATGGCGCCGAAGCTTCTGAGCCGTTTCGGCAAGCGCAACCTGTACGTTTTCTCCTGCCTGGTCTCGGTTCCCTTTGACGTCCTGATGTTCGTGCTCTACCTTGCTTCCCTGAACGTGAAAGACGGGCTTACAAACCCGTTTATGACCGCTCTGCTATTTGTGCTGTTCCTCGTCAAGGGTGTCACTCTGGGACTGAACATCGTGCTGCAAACCGCGATGGTGGCCGACGCGGTGGATTATGAGGACTACGTAAACGACAATCGCCCTGACGGCGTGTTTTTCTCGGGGCTTACATTCGTGGCCAAAATCGGCAACGGCATGTCAACACTGATTTACCAGTCGTTGAGCGCGCTGGTAGGGCTTTCCGGCGTGAACATCATGCTGCTGCAAGGTATGCTTGACAATACTGACATGATTCCGCGCGAGCTGATGCGGCGCGGCTCGGAGGCCGTAGTCTACAGCATGGAAAGCAGTGCGCTTTCATCCGGCCAGCTCTACGGATTTTTCACCATGATGTTTTTTGCCATATCGATCATCCCCGCCATCGCTAATTTGCTGTCGGTGATTCCTGTATGGAAATATTCACTGACAGGCGAGCGCTATGCCGAGATTCTCGACGCGTTGCAGGCGCGGCGGCGTGAGAGAGGGGAGCTTGTGGAGGACGGAGCATAAAAAACAGACAAACCACTTGAAAACCTGTTTTCAAGTGGTTTGTTTTTACTTCCCAATGATCTTCGGAGTCCTTTCGCCCGCTTTGGTCATTCGCTTGATAAGCCTTTGCCGTAATTCGGCGCGGACTTCCCCGTATTCTTTGCGGTCAACCAGATTGCGCAGCTCATGCGGATCATTTTCCAGATCATACAGGAATTCCTCGCGGTAAATCCCCGAGTCCTCGTGAATCCAGCCGTTTTTGAACGGCGCTTTCACAGAATATTTCCACCGCTTCGTGCGGATCGCGCGGCCGACCTGACTTTCGCTGATCTGGATAAACACCTCCTGCGGCCAGTCACTGTGATCGCCGCGCGTCAGTTTTTGCAAGGGATTTCCTTGCAAGCCGGACGGAATCTCAATTCCTCCGCATTGCATAAGCGTGACGGGCAGGTCGATCAGGCTGACAAGCTCGCTGAAAGCTTTTCCTCCCGTGAAGCCGGGTCCCCGTATAACAAGCGGCACATGGACGGAGCTGTCGTGGCACGAGCGCTTGTATTCGGCGTTGCGCGTCCTGAAATGCGAGCCATGGTCGCTGGTGTAGACAATAACCGTGTTTTCATAAATGCCCCGCTCCTTGAGCGCCCGCACGATCCTGCCGACGTTTTCGTCCAGGCTTGCGCAGCAGCCGAGGTAGTCGGGGTATTCCTCTGCCCAGTCGCCAAGAGACCTCTTTCGAAACTGATGAGCAGTGTCTTGGCGGTCTTTTTCCGTTACCGGTTTCGAAAGAGGTCTCCTGAAAGCTTTGAGGTCCTCCGGCACGGGATAGTCCTTAAACCTGCTTTTTGATCCGGCGGGTCCCTGATAATGCCCCGCGCCGTTTTGGTGGTGCGGCTCAAGATATGAGACAAACCCAAAAAAGGGCTTGCCCAACTCGCGGTTTTGCAGGTAGTCAAGCACGAAATCCGTCTGGCAGTCCGCCCGGTAGCCTTTGAAATCGACCCGCCTGTCGTGTGTGTCGAACATGTACCCGCCATGACCGTCGGAGGTGAATTCAAGCAGGTCGGCCGCCATCCAGTAGTCCCTGTATCCGCCGCGCTGTTCCGAAGGAACAGGCTTTGTGCCCGCAGACGCCAAATGCCACTTGCCGATATACGCGGTTTCATATCCGCTTTGGCCGAACCGGTCGGCAATGGTCGTCACGGTTTGCGGCAGGGGTATACCGTTGCGGTAACAGCCCGTCTGCGTCGCATACAACCCCGTTTGCAGGCACGCCCTCGCGGGGCCGCACACCGGCTGGCAGGTGAACGCGTTTTCAAAGCGGACGCCCTCCGCCGCCAGTTGGTCAAGGTTCGGCGTGAAATCGACGGACGAGTTATAGCAGCCTAAGGTATCGTGGCGCTGCTGGTCAGAAAACAGGAAGAGGATGTTTGGCTTTTTCATGCGAGCCTCCATCCCGCCGCATCGTGCGGCGTAATACAATCAGGCATGAAACACGCAACGGTACAAATAGAATATGAAAGTGAATCTTTCATGCTAGGCTCCTATAAACAGTACAGTATCGTCTCGCCCTCCGCGCAGGAATAATGCCGTATGGAGAGCCGGTATCCGGGACAAATCTCATGAATGACTTCGGGTATTTTGATCATGTGCCCGTCGCTGTGATATATCGCCACGGCGATGCGGGGACGGTATTTCGCGATCGTTTCCCGCGCCCCGTACAGCACGTCAAGATCCGCGCCCTCCACGTCAATTTTTATGTAGGTGACGGGCGGAAGCTCCGGCATACCCTCCAAAACGTGATCCAGCGAATCAACATTGATCCTGCCTCGCCCGGATGATTCTATCCTGCTCATGCTGAACGCCCCTGGCCTGAAGCTGATTTGACCGCGCTCGCGCCAAAGTCCCATTTGGAAGCAGACAGGCTTTTTGATAAACCTAGGAAGATTTTTTTGCAGCCTTGTAAAATTGAAGCCGTCAGGCTCAAATATCACGCATTGAGGCGCGGGACGGCCCGCCGAGACGCAAAGCTCCTGAAAAAGCAGCGAGGACTTGCCCTGAAAGCCGCCGACGTCAACAAAAACCTCGGATTCAGCCGGGACGATAAGCTCTTTGTCGAGATAGGAGGTTCTCTTTTTTTGCATGTGCGGATTAGGGCGTGTTTGAGAAACCCCACGCGCACAGCTTTTTGGCGCTTTTTCCGTCGCACCGCGTTAAAATTTCTTGAAATACGGGCGTATTCCTTCAAAATTTTACCTTGTGCGGCGAAAAAATCGCTCAAAAATCTGCA
>WRED01000062.1 GCA_009779495.1 Oscillospiraceae bacterium
AATGCAAGCTGGCCATTGAATTGGAAACGGATGACGACGCCATTGATTTTTACCGTAAGTGCGGGTTTGAGGCCGCTGCGTTTGAAAAATACGGAATCCGGCGGTGGCGGTGTACGCTGCTGTTGAGTGATTGATTCCTTTTACGAAAGCTTCCACAAAAAAAGACTTGACAACCTTTCTCCAACATGTTATAATTTTTGAGCCGCATATGTCAGGCGGCATATTTTATTGTGCCATAAGATGAAAATTCACGCCTGACGGTAGCGAGTCTTAGAAAAAGGAATGGTTCAAGCAGTATGTACGCAATTATCGAAACCGGCGGAAAACAGTACAAGGTACAGGCCGGAGACACCGTTTTTGTCGAGAAGATGAACGTGGAGGAAAGTGGCGACGTTGTTTTTGACAAGGTCGTCGCGGTGTGCACCGACGCGGGGATGTCCGTCGGCGCGCCGTATATTGATGACGTGACGGTCAGCGCGCGTGTCGTCAAAAACGGCAAGGCAAAGAAGATCATGGTCATGACCTACAAGCCCAAGAAGAACGAAAAGCGCAAACTGGGCCACCGCCAGCCGTATACCAAGGTCGAGATCACGGCCGTCAACGCGTAATGATCACGGTGAGGTTTTTTGTAAGCGGCGGGCAGGTGACCGGCTTTGCGTTAAGCGGCCACGCAAACTCCGCTTCATATGGGAAAGACGCCGTGTGCTCCGCGGTATCCTCGGCGGCGTATATGACGGCCAACACTCTCACGGAGGTCTGCGGGCTCCCGGTCCGGTCCGAAGTGCGGGACGGTTATATGAAGCTGGTTCTCACGCCGAAAAAGGCGGACCGCGCGAAAGAGCTGCTGGACGGTTTCTCCCTGCACATTCGGGCGCTCGCGAAGCAGTATCCGAAAAATTTAAGAGTAATCTATGGAGGTATAAAAAATGCTTAGAATAAACATTCAGCTTTTCGCCCATAAAAAGGGAATGGGTTCCACCCGTAACGGGCGCGACTCCGAGTCGAAAAGACTTGGCACGAAGCGTGCCGACGGGCAGTTCGTGCTTGCCGGAAACATACTTGTCAGGCAGCGCGGCACCCACATCCATCCCGGAAACAATGTCGGTAAGGGACGCGACGACACGCTGTTCGCGCTCGTTGACGGCAGGGTGAAGTTTGAGCGCATGGGCAAGGACCGTAAAAAGGTCAGCGTGTACGCGGTCGAACAATAACCAGACATAAAAGCATGGGGACGGCTTGAACACCGTCCCTTTTGTTTTATATGGAGGTATATCCATGAAAACCGAGATCAGATATATCGAGCTTAAAACCGGCTATCACGACGACGGCCCGGCTTGGATAGGAAAAGTCAAGCTATCCAAAAGCGGAAACACCGTCTATTTCAACAACAAAGCCTTTCGGAAAGGATCGGGTGCTTCTGGCAATTACTACGATATTGAAACGCATGAAGAATACTGGATTTCCGGCGTAAAAAAAGACGGCGGCGACAGGCATTGGGCCGGCGGCGGCAGGATCATTTTAGCAAAGGACATTGCGGACGATTATCTCGCGGTAACCGGACAGCAAACGGCGGATAAGCGGCGATTTATCGTTGAGGACATCCCGGAGAGCTATCCGATTGACAGGATCAATGAATTGGAAAACAGAACGGTATGATAAAGGGACGGCGTGCACCGTTCCTTTTATTATCCCTTTACTCCCCGCTTAACAACATATTGCGCGCAAATCCCCGTAACCGCTCCCGTCACGAGCGCCGACAGCACGAGCGCGGGAAAATACCAAAGCACCTTTGCCGATTCCAATAGAACCGACGCCGCGGCGAGCTGCCCCATGTTGTGCGCCAAAGCGCCGAACACGCTGACCGCCCATATTCGGTTTCCTTTCATAAACCGCGACAGCAGGCACATCACCAAAAATGAGCAAAGGCCGCCCGCCGCGCTGAACATAAACGCGGTCACCGTCCCGGCGAATATGCTTCCGAGCGTCACGCGAAGCAGCAAAATGACGGCGGCGTCACGTTTCCCCATTGTATATACCGCGATCAGAATCACGATGTTTGAAAGGCCGAGCTTGATCCCCGGCACGGCGGCAGGCGGCGGCAATTGGGCCTCAATCACAAACAGGGCGAGCGCGGCCGCCGTCAATACCGCGTCTATGGCGAGTCTTTTTATATTCAACGGTCTAACCTACCTCACGACGGCGTCAGCCTCACTGCCCGCGCCGCTTTCAATGCTGATCAAAATTTTATTCGGCAGGCAGCCGATCATTCCGCCGCCGCCGATTTTTCCCTGCCTGACGCACAGCTTGTCCGGGCAGTCGGCTTCTATGACGGATATCCGCCCCGGTTCCACTAAAACCACGTTTCCGCCCAGGTCGATCTCCCGGCTTTGCGTCACAAGATTTAAGTCGATCTTCTCCACAAGCTCCCCGTCGCGGTAAATAACAGCCGTATTCCTTTCGCTTACCCGGCTTCGCAAAAGGAGTAACGCCGCCGCGCACACCGCGAGTACGGCGAACAGCAAAGTCAGATTTTTGTTTGATAAAAATTTATTCATAGTCATATTTATTGTTTGCCGCGGCAAAGGATTGCTTTAAGCCGTCCGTCACGATTACTCTCCTGTCCTTTGTCACGAACACGGCCTCAAAGCCGCCGTACTCCAGATCACTTTGTAACTTGTAATGTTCCATCGCGGCCGGGAACCCCATCACGAACAGCGCGGTGGACAGCCCGTCCGCTTTTGTCCCGTTATCGCAGACCACCGTCACGGACAGCAACTCATTTTCGGCCGGCATTCCTTTTTTGGGGTCAAGGATGTGATGGTAACGGACCGTGCCACGCTCAAAAAAACGCTGGTATCCGCCCGACGTCACGACGGCCGCCTCACCGACGGACAACGTTCCTATCGTGCCGTGATCCGGGTCAAGGGGATCGGCTACCGCTATCCTCCACTTTTCGCCGCCGGGCTTTTGACCGACTGTCTGGACGTTGCCGCCAAGGGAAATAACCGCCCCCGCGACGCCCTCACCGCGCAAAAGCTCCGCCGCTTCCTGCGCCGCGTAACCTTTCGCCACCGCGCCGAAGTCAAGCTCCGTTCCCGGCGGGCGAACGATCTCTCTTCCGCTTATTCTCAGTCTGCTATAGCCGACATTTTGAAGCAGCGTGTCCAGCTCCTCCCGTGACGGGACGCGATACTCCTTTGACAAAAAACCCCACGCCCTTACGAGGGGCAGAACCGTAACATCCAGCGCGCCGCCGGTTTCCCCGGCGATACCCAGCGCGGCGCCAAGCGGTATCAGAACATCGTCCGACGCCTCCGCAGTTTCATTCTCCGACGCGTTGAGCCGCGACAGCTCGCTTGTGTCCGATGTCACGGACAACGCCGCCTCTATTTCCAAGATACGCGCGGCGGCTTTTTCCGCGGCGATTTCGCTGTTGGCCATTTTGGCGTCAGCGGTCCCGCTTTTTCTGCCGTAGACGGTCAGGGTCATCACGGTATCCATGGCGAAGAAAGTTTTCTTTGTTTCCGTGTTCCCGCCTGAAAGCGAGCAACCGGAAAAAATAAGCGCCGGCATGAGTAACAGACATGCCGCGCCGCTTAATTTTCGTATGTTTAATTTAAGCAAGCTCTGACCTCACACTTCTTTTCACAAGCGTTTGGACGGATATCGGGGAGATATACACCCTGACGTCCGTTTTTTCTTTTCCGCACAATATAAATGACTTCGGCAGCTCATAGCTCACGTTTATGACACTGCCGCGCCGCTCTGACTTCGCCAAAAAGTCACGCGTGACCTTTGACACCGTGGTGTTGTCAAGATCAAAAATGCCGATGATCTCGCCATGCGTCACGATCTTATCCTGTCCCAAATGCAGATACATTTACGCTACTCCTCAAACAAATAACCGTTCTCCACGCGAAACAGCTTGGCTCCCTTGAGTCCCGAAAAATGCGCCGCGTCACAGCACGTGATAAACACCTGCCAATTTTTCAGGTACTCCAGCAGAAATGTCTGGCGGCTTTTATCAAGCTCGCTCATCACGTCGTCAAGCAGCACGACAGGGTACTCTCCGCTCAACTCCTTTACGATGTACGCCTCGCCCAGCTTCAGCGACAGCGCGCACGACCGCTGCTGCCCCTGGGACGCGTAGTGGCGCGCCGCCATGCCGTCCACCGTGATATACAGGTCGTCCTTGTGGGGGCCGGCAGAGGTTTGCAGGCGGCGTATATCGGCGCCCCTGTTCTTTTGCAGGGACATAAATATGTTTTCGGCCAGTTCGTATTCATTCGCCGCGCCGTCTTTGCCTGCCTGCATATATTCAAGCGTCATGATCTCTCTCTGGCCGCATATCTCGCGGTATATTTCGCCCGCGGTCACGGACAGGCTGTTCAAATAGTCGTGCCTGTACAGCGTTATCTTTGCGCCGACGGACGACAATTCCTCGTCCCACGGATCAAGGGCGGATTCATCATACGTCCCCTGAAGAATCTGCTTCAGCAGCGCGTTGCGGTTTTGCAATATTTTCGCGTACCTGATCAGATATGATGCGTAGGCAGGCTTTACCATGCTCACGGCGATATCCAAAAACCTGCGGCGCTCTGACGGCGCGGACTGTATCGCCGACAGCGACGACGGGGAAAACACTACGGCCTGAAACTCACCCAGAAAACGCCTCGGGCTTTCTTTTTGAATGCCGTTGAGCGTGAATTCGCGTTTTTGGTTTATTTTCAGCCGCGCCTCCTGCCCCATCCCGTGAGCGTCATAGCCTATCGTGACAGAAGCTTCTTTCGCGCCGGTTTTGATAAGCTCCTGATGGCGGTGCGTGCGGAAGCTGTGACAGCCGGTAAGCAGCCAGATACTTTCGACGATATTTGTTTTTCCCTGGCCGTTTTCGCCGTAAATCACGTTTATGCCGGGATCGGGCTGAAAGCAAACGCCGTTTAAATTGCGGTAATCCTTTGAGCGGTAGTCGGTCACTTTCATTGATTACTCTACTTTATAAATTGTATTCTCAAATTCAGCCTTATCCCCCGGGCGCAGCTTTTTTCCCCGTTGTACGCAGACTTCCCCGTTGACCCGGACCTCGCCGTTTTGTATGACGGCTTTCGCGTGTCCGCCTGTGGCGACAGCGTCGCAGAGCTTCAAAAAGGAATCAAGCCGGATAAACGGCGTATCGATTTTTTTCAGGAGTGTCTTTTTTTCTTTGACTGTTACTTTGATTTTCATTACTCAGATTTTAACCTCACTGGCAGGATTAAAAACAGGAAGCTGTCATTTTCAGGCGGCAATATGAGGATGGGCGAGACCGATCCGTTGATCTGTATAATCACCTCGTCCGTATCGCAGACGCGCAGGGCCTCTATCAAAAACCTGTTATTAAAACCGATCTCCACCGGCGGGCCGTCTATCTCCGCCGCTATTTTGTCGTTGGCCGAGCCCAATGACGTGGAGCTTGACACCTTTACCTCGCCGTTTTCAAAAACACAGCGCAGCGGGCTTTTCACCTTGTCCGTTATAATCAGCGATATCCTTTCGATGCTGTCGATCAGCTCACGGGTATTCGCTTTGACGGACGTAGCCGTCATGGCGGGGATAGCGGACTTGTAGTTCAGAAAATCCCCCTCCAAAAGCCTTGAAACGACGTTATAGCTGCCTATCTCAAAGACGATATGCCGCTTGCCGATGAACATGGATACCGTGTCCGATTCGCTCCCGAACAGCTTCACCACCTCCGCCAGCGTCTTGGCCGGAACAATGAAAGTGATTTCCTCGCCGTTATACTCGATCGCCTCCGTCCGGACCGCGAGCCGGAAGCCGTCCACGGCGATCAGCTTGATCAGATGGCTTCCTATTTCAAACTTAATGCCGGTATGGACAATCTTATTGTCGTTGACCGCCACGGCGAATATCGTCTGCCTGATCATCTCTTTGAGTATATTCTGATCGACGACCACGGGAAATCCGCCCGTGACCGACGGCAGCTCAGGGTATTCTTTCGGCGAAATGCCGATGAGGGAATATTCGGCCCGCTCGCTGCGTATCACGGCCATGTATCTCTCGTCCGACTCTATGCTGACGTTTTGTCCCGGCAGCCTGCGCAAAATGTCGCACAGTATCTTCGCGCTCAATATAATGCCGCCGTTTTCCTCCACGCGCGCCGGGATAGCGGTGTTTATGCCCAGCTCCAGGTCATAGCCCGTCAGAATCAGTTCGTTCCCCAGCGCTTTCATATAAATTCCCTCGATGGCCGGGATCGACGTTTTTGACGAGACCGCCCTTTGCACGCTCTGGCAGACTTCTGACAACAGCGAAGTCTCACAGACGAATTTCATTTCATGACCCCCAAAATTAGATTTTAGATATTGGACTTGTAGATTTTAAATGTGATTGGGTTAAGCGGTGCGGCGCATGATTAGGGCGTGTTTGAAAAATCCCCGTGTGCGGATCTTTGAGTGATTTTTTCGCCCGCACAAGATAAAATTTTGAAAGAATACTCCCGTATTTTAAGAAATTTTAACGCAGTGCGGCGGAAAAAGCGCCAAAAAGACGTGCGCGTGGTTTTTTCAAACA
>WRED01000063.1 GCA_009779495.1 Oscillospiraceae bacterium
TGACGTGGCTATCATCTATCTGAAAGAAAACGACGACGCCAGGGAAACCGAGGATCTGATCGCGGGATATGGCCGGAAATGTGTAAGAATCGCGGCTGACCTCAAGAATGAAAACGAGGCCTTAAGCACGGGTCGATACAGCTATAAGCCAACTCGGGAAAATATGGTTTAATTCAGATTTTATATTTGAACAGCTTGATATTAGAAGCGATAAAATAAATTATTAAATAGAATAAATATAGTTAGTTTATGGGGTTATTGGTTTATTTGAGGGTTTACTTTGATTATAAACATACAACATCTACCACTTCTCCGGCGGCTTTTACATGTATTTCTGAAACCGGCGTATCCGCGTTTTCCACTATCATCGCCGTGATCTTGTCCTCAACGTTCCTGCGTATCACATTGCGCAGGTCGCGGGCGCCCCTTGTCCCGTCTGCGGCCATCGCGGCAAGCGCGGCAGGTACTTCCCCGTCCCAGTCAAAGGCGATCCCCTTGTCTCTCAGCGGGTCAACCAACTCGTTCAGCATAAGCCGGGCGATTTCCGTGTAATCCTCCTTTGTCAGGTCGTTGAACAGCACAACCTCGTCCACGCGCCCGATGAACTCGGGCCGCAGAAAGTCGCGCAGCGCCTTCATCGCCTTATCTTTGGACGCCTCGCTCTTCGTTTTGGCGAAGCCCAAGGCACCCTCCTTGCGGTCGCTCCCTGCGTTGGAGGTCATGATGATGACGGTGTTTTCGAAGCTGACGTTGCGCCCGTGCGCGTCGGTTATCCTGCCCTCGTCCAGAATTTGCAGCAGGATGTTCATCACATCCGGGTGCGCTTTCTCAATCTCGTCGAACAGCAGCACGGAGTAGGGCTTGCGGCGCACTTTCTCCGTCAACTGGCCCGCTTCGTCATAGCCCACGTAGCCCGGCGGTGAACCGATGATACGCGACACCGAATGCTTTTCCATAAACTCGGACATATCAAGCCTGATGAGCGTTTCGGGCGTATCGAACAGCTCCTGCGCAAGCCGCTTCACAAGCTCCGTCTTGCCCACGCCGGTGGGACCGACGAAGATGAACGACGACGGCCTGCGCCTGGGGCTTATCTGCACGCGTCCGCGCCGGATGGCATTGGACACGGCCTCGACCGCCCCGTCCTGCCCGATGATGTTTTCACGCAGCTTTGACTCGAGCTGCGCGAGCTTGCGCAAATCGCTTTCGATGACCTTGCTCGCGGGTATGCCCGTCCACAGCTGGATGACCTTTGCCAAATCGTCCTCCGTGACATAGATGTTTTCGACCTGCTTTTTAAGCTCCGACTCCCGCAGCTCCGCGCTCATAAGCTCCGACTTTACCCTGGCCATTTCCTCGTAGTCCGTCTCTTCGGCGCTTTCCGTCAGCTCCTGCTGCCGCTGCCGAAGCTCCGCGAGAGCGCGCTCGCACAATTCCAATTCACCGATTTCCTTATGGCGCAGGTTCGCCGCCGTGCAGGCCTCGTCCAACAGGTCGATGGCCTTGTCCGGCAGGAAACGGTCGTTGATATACCGCTCGGACAGCCCGACCGCCTTGCGTATCAGCGTTTCGCTCACCCTGACGCGGTGATAGCTCTCATAATAAACCTTGACGCCCGCCAGCATTTTGCAGGTGTCGTCCACGGACGGCTCCTCCACCTTGACGGGCTGGAGGCGCCGCTCAAGCGCCGCGTCTTTCTCGATGTACCTGCGGTATTCCGTAAACGTCGTCGCGCCGATGATCTGTATCTCGCCCCGGGACAGCGCGGGCTTTAAGATGTTCGCGGCGTTCATCGAACCCTCCGCGTCCCCCGTGCCGACAAGGCTGTGAACCTCGTCGATAAACAGGATTATGTTGCCCTCGTTCTTGACCTCCTCGACAAGCCCCTTGATGCGGCTTTCAAACTGCCCGCGGAACTGCGTTCCGGCCACCAGCGCGGTTAAATCAAGCAGGTGTATCTCCTTGTCGATGAGCCTTACGGGAACGTCGCCCCCGGCTATCTTCAGCGCGAGCCCCTCGGCTATGGCCGTTTTGCCCACGCCCGGCTCGCCGATGAGGCAGGGATTGTTCTTCGAACGGCGGCACAAAATCTGCACGGTTCTGTATATCTCGTCCCCGCGCCCGACGATACGGTCGATCTTTCCCTCCCGGGCTTTAGCCGTCAGGTCGGTGCAGTACGTGTTCAAAAACTTCCGCTCTTTTTTCTGCGGAGGCTTTTTCTTGTCTTTTTTTCTTGTTTTATCGCGGCTGTCCTCGCCCGCGTCCTTGCCCTGCTGCGGCCCGCCCATAAAGCCCATGCCGCTCATGAACGGCAGCGTGCCCGCGCCGCCCGGCTCGAACGCGCTGTCCTCGCCGAAAAGCTCGTCAAGCTGCTCGCTCACGCCGTCAACCTCGTCCTCGGATATGCCCATGCTCTGCATCATCTGCTTGATGGGACCGATATTCAATTCCATCGCGCAGCGCATGCAAAGTCCCTCCTGCGTGCTTTTCTCACCCTCGACCTTCGTGATAAAAAACATCGCCGGACGCTTTTTGCATTTGCTGCATAACACTTGTTTCATGTAATTCTATTACTCCACTTCTGTAGTGTTGGTATCCTTTCTGGTTTTAACAGCTCGTATCGAGCCGGGCGCATAGCTGAAAAACGCCACGATCGTCAGCAGCGCGGAAATCCCGACCAGAATTTGCAGCACAAGCGTCGGCATCGTCCAAAGTTGCCTGAGTGCGCCGACCTCCGGCCCGAAGCATATGATAATCACCATAAAGACATAGAACACGACGGTAGCGACCTTGCCGTAAATCTCCGCCGCTATGGGCTTGCACCCCAGGAATATCATCACGAAGCCCAGCAGGATCATCATCAGCTCCTTGAACAGAAACACCAAAAACACCCAGCTAAACATTTTCAGCTCCGGCACATCGCTTTTTCTGAAAAACAGGTACAGCATAACGGCGATGGTGATCTGCGTCAGCTTGTCGGCAACGGGGTCAATCAGCTTGCCAAGCTCGCTTGTCTGATTGAAGCGGCGGGCTATCTTGCCGTCAAGCGAATCGGAAAGCCCCGATAAAAATAATATCAGGACAGCCCAGCCCAGGTGCCCGCCGTAAAAAAGCACCGCGAAAACCGGGATCATAAAGATGCGTATGAGGGAAATCAGATTAGGGATCGTTTTCCAGTTGTCGAACAGTTTGTTATCCATATCACATGCTCCTTTTCTCAAGTCAGTAAATTAAAATTTGCGCAGTGTGTTCCCTGACCTCGTCTACAATCTACCGTCTAGAAGCTAGAATATCATTTCCCACATCTCGCGGCCACATATTAAAGACACGATTTTTGATTCCTCAACAGCCGTCGCGAAATTGCCCTCCCCGTCCGCAAGCCCGGCCAACAGGTTCAGCGTGACGCTCGCCACGATCACGATGATGACGCCCTTGACGACGCCCAGCGCGGCGCCTAACAGGCGGTTGGCCTGCTTCAGCAGCGGCAGCTTCGCCACTTTCTCGATCAGCCTTGCGACAAACCTGAGCGCGGTAAGCAGCAGGACAAGCAGGATAAAAAAGAATATCACCTTGAGTCCCGCCGACATGATGGGCCGCGCGACCTTGTCGGACAACTCCTGCGCGATGGAAACGGTCAGGCTTTTCGCGTCAACTCCGGCGGCGCTGTCTATCAGGCCTTGCGTATTGATGCCGATGGACTCGGCTGCCCGCACGAGCGCCTCGGGAATGTTTTCAATGACCGAAGCGGCGGAACGCGCGACGGCCTCGGCGTCCTCGGCGTAGGGTACGTTCTCGGTGATGGTCGCGATCACCCTGGTTTCCAAAAAGCTGTCATAAAACCAAGCCGCCAGCGGCCCGCTGAAAGCCGTGGCCACCATCGACGCGATGATCCACGAGGCAATGCCAAGCAGGACGTTCAGAAAGCCCCTTCTCGACGCCCAAATCACAATAAACGCGAAGACCGCCAAAAGCGCGATATCAACAATGAAAGTCATAAAGGCTCCCTCCTTTATACTATTTTTCGTCTAAGAAATGTACAAAAAATCAAGCAACGGCTTGCGTATATGGGCTTTGCGAAGATTTTTTGTATACATTTCTAACGAAAAACAGTATTAATCACTGTGGTCACATTATAACATACTATAAAAGAATATTTCAACAAAAATCATAAACTTAATATTCGATTCACATTTAGAACACGATCAATTCATCGCCTTTCCGGCAAGCGAATATTTTTGGACGCGGTCGGAAACCTGAACAAACACCGCGCGGTCGGTCACGCTGATCCCGGCGGCGGCCTGTGACAGCTCTATCTTTCCCATTTCCATGCCGGCGTTGTTGTAAATGACCGCGCTGTTTCTGAATAAAACGGCGGTGTGGTTCCGCGACCGCGAAAGGCCGATCGCCCTGCTGTCAAAGCTCTTTTCAAAGCTTTGTCCAAGATCAGCCGAATACACCGTGAGCTTCGGGCGGTTTTCGTTGCCGAAAGGCAGAACGATCAGCGCGCAGGCGCCGTTTTCGGCGGTATCGACCAAGCTCAAAGCGTCGCTGTCAAAGGACGCCCTGTCCGTCCGCTCAAGCTCCGGGCTTATCACGCTCAGGATGTTATCTCCCATGACGGCGACGCTCCCTTTCGCGGTAAACACGGCTTTTATAAGCGTCGTCCCGGGATACTCGAAAGACGCGGGCGGCTCCGCGCTGCTTATATTAAAAATCAGGAGCCGTGAAAAAAGCTCCGCCTCCCTCACGCCTATGACGACGGCGGCCACCCGTTTGCCGTCGCGGGAAAAAGCGACGTCCGCGATATACTCCGCCGCGCACTGCCACTTAAAGTATTCCTGCTTACGCCTGTCATATACCATAAGCTCGCTCGCCGCGCCCTTAGACAGCGTCGCCGCCGCCACAAAGCCGTTTGAGCTGACAGCCGCGTCCAGAATCGCGAAATCCGTTTTGATCTCGTACAAAAGCTTTGTCGCGCCCGTTACGAGCAGCTTTTTTCCGTTTCTGTCAAAGACGACAGCGCGGCCGTTTTTGACGTCGGCGGCCGGGGAAGCGAAGCCGATTCGCTCTGAAAGCAGCGGTGTGCCGCCGGAACTGACGATTTCCAGATGGTGATCGGTCAGTATCAGCAGGCCCGATTCCATTCTGTCGATTTTCACAACGTTCTGCCCGCTCAACGAATACGAATATCCGCCGCCCGATCTCACTCCGGCCGCGAACTCGGCGAAGACGTCCGTCACGTTGGAAAGGGCCACGTTGCCAAAAGTTTTCGACGCGACAAAAAGTGCCGCGAAAATCACGATGACGGGCAGACACAGCTTGAGGGCCAGAGCCAGCCCCGGGCGTTTTTTCCTGCGTTTTTGTTTGTTTTTTGTATCTGTTCCCATTTTTGTAATTCTCCCTACATGCACCAAAAACCTACAATTCGTAGTTGACTCTGTTTAGATACAGCCCGCACGCCTGCGCCGTCGCCCCCGCGCGCCCCCGGTCGCCCGACAAAATAATGTCCCTTATTTCTCCCCCCGCGATTCCCCCGCGCGCGGCGTCGAGCAGCGTCCCTGCCATGATGCGAACCATGTTGTATAAAAAACCGTCCGCCCGTACCGTAAAAATGACCTCGTCACCCAACCGCTCAACCCGGCAGGCGGTGACAGTCCGCACGGTATCAACGACGCTGTGTCCCGTGCTGGCAAACGCCTTGTAGTCAAACGTCCCGACGAACCGCGCGGCCTCTTCGTTCAGCATATCCGCATCCAAAAGCGGAGCTTTCAGGTGCAGGGCGCGATTTTGATAAAACGGATTTTTATACGGCGAATTCCAGATCACGTACCGATACTCCTTGGATACGCAGCTGTACCGCGCGTGGAAATCCTCCGGCGCCTCGCGGCAATCGTACACGCCGATGTCCCTCGGCAGCCAGGCGTTCAGCGCGCGAACCACAGTCTCGCAGCCCTTTTTTGACTCGGTGCGGAAGTTACAGCAGTACATATTCGCGTGGACGCCCGCGTCCGTCCGCGAGCAGCCGGTCACGTTCTCGCGGCGTCCCAGCGCCTTTTCGATGGCGTCCTGCAAGGTTTCCTGAACGGTGACGGCGTTTTTCTGCACCTGCCAGCCGTGGTAGGCGGAGCCGTCGAAGCGCATTGTCAATAAAAGATTTCTCAAGGCAGTCTCTAAAAACCCCCGTCGTTAGATTTGTGCTGAATTTTTTCGCCCATTTCGCGTATTTTGAGGGCGAATAATTTGTTTATTTAACCGATAAATACGCGGAATGGACGGAAAAAGGCA
>WRED01000064.1 GCA_009779495.1 Oscillospiraceae bacterium
AGTAAACCCAGTCCGCGCTCATCAGCGTGTTGTCGTCGCCCATCATGCCGGGGTGAGCGGCGTAGTTCACAAGGAGGATTTCGGGGCCGCCGTTTCTGGGCTTAAAGCGGAAGCGCGTGAGGACCTTGCTGTAGACGTGGGGCAGGCGATAGTCGTCATGATAGCCCTCCGGTTCGGTCACGCTGCCGAAGAAAAGGTCGCCCCTTCTGCGCGTGCGGTACGCGGCCTTGATCGCCTCGCAGATCTTGTCGCGCATTAAAGCGATGAACTTCTTGTCGCGCCCGGACTTGGGCAGCTTGCCCCAAAGGCCCATCGTGTCAACTCCGGCGTGGTCGTGCGTGCCGAAGATATGGATCTCGCGGCATCCGGCCTTTTCGCACCAGACGGACATCCGCGCGCGAATCGCGTCAACGTCATGACGCGGGAAGCCGACGCAGTCCACGGACACGAACACGACGGCGCCTTTGCCGGAGTTGTCGTCGATCCAGATGGCGGTGGCGCACTGGGGATCGTGCACGCCGGTGATTTTTTTCGGGCCGTAGTAGCCCGCGATGAAGTAGCGGTCGTCGGCAATGTCGTCCGGCACGATTTCCTGCCGCGAGATACCGACGATGTAGTGGTCGGACTTCACTTCGGTGACAGGCTCCCAAACCGCTTTCGGCAGGGCGGGCGCGGGATTCTTTTTCGCCTTTGCGTGATAGTGTAGCGCGACGAGTTTCTCGATGGTGCTGACGCTTTTTTCAACAAAGGGCATGAGGTCAGGCATACATTATTTCCTCCCGATGATTTTCAATATTTTTTCAAACGTCTCCGCGACATAAACCGCCGTGCGCGGCCCCGCGGAGTTTGTTTCCTCATAGTGTTTTCTGCCGTAGGCGTCATGAGGCTCATCAATGAAAGGACGCTCAGGGTGCAGAAGATAGTCGTTGGGCGGCAGGATGTAGCCCAACTCGTCGCATCCGAGTCCGAATACGATGAGGTTTTCGTCATTCGCAAGCTCGCGCAGGGGCTTGGGGTTCAGCTCCGGCCCGCCGACGGCCGCATCGTCCTTTGGCAGGTACCCGCCGATCTGCAGCTCCGGGAACAGCTCGCCCGGCACAGTCAGGATATGCGCGTCGCCGATCTCAAGGTAGTTCATCTCCGTTTTAACGGAAATGCCAAGTTTGCCCGTGCCGGTGGCGTAACGCTCTCGCGGCATGAGCTTCAAAAGTCCGCCCAGGCAGAACATGACGTTGGCCAGTTCCACATAAAAATCCTGGCGGATCGTGTTGATGATCGGAGTCAGTTCGCGTTCGTCGGCAACGCTCATGGCGGCCTCGGCGATTTTCTCGCCCGCCCACTGGGTGGACTTCATGAAGTCGTCCGGGTCGATCTCGATGGGCGTTATCATGCCGCCGATCGCGCCGTTAAAATAGATGACCCTGGCGTCACGTTCCGTCTCGATTTTTTGGCGCAGAAAGTGAACATAGTCGGCGCCTATGGCGCGGTTGCGCTGATCCATCACCTCGGGATGGGCGGCAAAGTTAATGATATAGACCTGCTTTCCGCCGTCGTCCGGCCGAAAGCGTATGCGCGTAAGCGTCTTGCAGAAAACGGACGGATGCCGGATGTCCTTTTGGATGCCGTCGGCCTCGACGCTTCCGGCGTAGAGCCTGCCGTCTTTGCGGCCGGCGTAGGCCTGCTCGGCGGCGCTTATAATGGCGGCATACAGGCTCTCAAAAAACACCTTATCGCGCCCGCTTTTTGGGAGCTTGCCGTAAAAGCCCATCGTGTCAGGCCCGGCGTGGCAGTGGGTTGAACAAATGTTGACGGCGCGGCAGCCGGTTCTCTCGCAGAAGCCGGTTAGCCTTTGCCTGACAAGCGTCACGTCGGGATTCATGAACCCGAGACAGTCAAGCGAAACGAGCAAAATACCGCCCCTGCCGGAATTATCGTCGAGATAAACGGCGCTGGCGCAGATATCGCTGTGAACGCTTTTCGCCGGGCGGTTTGAGCCGTAGCCGGCCAACCAATAGGTTTTCGTTTCGACGTCACGGGGCGTAAACGCCGCGCGGCCGAAGCCGACGGTGAAATGATCCGGCTTGGGTTCAGCTATGGCGTCCCAAACGCCGTCGGGCAGCGTCGGGGCGGGATGTTTACGCGCTTTTTGGTGCCAATGAGAGGAGGCGAGGTTTAATACGCGGGGCAGCTGGTTCATGAGAAAGTCCATTGCGTCCAAGGTCAGACCTCCGTATTTCGGTGTTTTGGACCTTTGTATTGATACAAGGTTTGTTATATTAGGTAGTTATACCCCTCCGGCGCTACGCGCCACTTCCCCTTACAGGGGAGGCATGGTACGAGCCGCCATCAAAACCTCCCCTACAAGGGGAGGTGGCACACAGTGCCAAAGGGGTTATAAAATACAAAAGTCAAAAAGAGCTGTTTTTTATTTACGTCCGATTTTCTCCAGAATCTCCGCAAACGCTTCCGCAATCAAGTGCGCCGAGCGCGGCCCCGTGGAGTTGATCTCCTCGTAGTGGCGCCGCCCGCCCTTGTCAGTCGTTTTTACGAGGAACGGATACTTCTCGTCAAGAATAAAGTCGTTCGGCGGGATGAAATAACCCAGCTCATCATTGGCCAAGCCGAAGATGACGAGATCGGGGTCGTTCGCCATCTCCAGCAGGGGAGTCGGGTTCATTTCAGGGCCGCCGGCGGCCGCGATATCCGCCGGGAGATAGCCGCCGTAGGCAAGCTCCGGGAACAGCTCGCCCGGAACCATCAGAATATGTACGGAGTCGATCTCAAGGTAGTTCAGCTCAGTTTTCATGGATACGTTAACCCGGCTGTTGCCCAACGGGTACTTCTCCCTCGGCATGACGCCCAAAACGCCGCACAACGCGAAAACCAGATTGTCAACGTAAATGAAAAACTCCTTGCGGATTGTGCTTACCCGCGGCTGAAGCTTTCTCTCGTCCGTGATGGAGAGCGCCGCTTCAGCGATCCTGATACCGGCGGCGCGCGTCGATACGATGGACTCGGAGTTGTCGGCCAAAGTCGGCGTGATCATGCCGCCTACCGCGCCGTTGAAAAAGACGATTTCGGAGCCTTTTTCATCTTTGATTTTTTCGCGCAGGAAATGAACCCAGTCCGCGCTCAACAGCACGTTTTTGCTGCCCAGCACCTCGGGGTGATTGGCGAAGTTGATCACGAAGATATCACTCGAGCCGTCCTTGGGCGCGAAGCGCAGTCGCGTCAGGGTTTTACAGAATACCTCAGGCAGGCGCTTATCCTGCTGCAGGCCCTCCGTCTCAACGCTTCCCGCGAACAGGTCGCCGTCCTTGCGGTTGTCGAACGCGTCGTTTGCGGCCTTTTCGATCTTGTCAAACAGCAGTTTGAAAAAGCGCTTATCGCGCCCGGTTTTCGGCAACGGACCCCAAAAGCCCATGGTGTCAATGCTCGCGTGACAGTGGGTGGACATGATATTGATCGCGCGGCAGCCGGTCTTTTTGCAAAACGGCTCAAGCCGCTTCCGAATGGCCTCCACGTCGTTGTTCAGCATACCGACGCAGTCAACGGACACGAGCAGGATGCCGCCATGGCCCGAGTTATCGTCGAGCCACAGCGCGGTCGCGTACACGGGGTTCAAGATGCCCTGAATGGGCTTCCACATACCGTATCCGGCCATATAATATTTGTGCGTTAAAAGGTCGGGCGGCGTCAGATCCTCTTTCGCTATGCCGACGGTGAAGTAATCAGACTTCACCTCCGCGACGTGATCCCATACGGCGGGATTCAGGGGAACGGGAGTATAATTCTTAGCCTTCGCCGCGTAGGGTACGGCCAGGGTCTTTTCAAGAGCCTTTAAGAAAAAATTCACAAGCTCAACCTCCGATCAATTGTAAGCGGGCAGGGAAACGCCGCTTGTCTGGAATTTTGTACATTCAAATTCATAGCCGACTTTCTGATGCCCCGAGAGTACTGACCCTGCCGCATCTACCGAAAACTTCAGGCAAACGCCAGTCTCTTTATCTATGCAGTATACGTATTTGACTTTACCGACGCCGGGCATGCTGTAATCAAACTTGTACTCCGTGCAGCTTCTTCCCGCGACGGTCTGACTGCCGGACTTTTTGAGCTGGGAACTGAACGCAGAGTATGTATTCATATACCCGGTTATGCCGACCATCATAATGTCAACCATCATTTGGGAATATTGCATCTCGGTGTTTTCAAATACGCCGTCATATTCCTCGTATGCATCGTATGCTTCCCCGTTTTTGATAAACAGCTTCCCGCTGTCATCGTTGGATTTGTAATAATAGCCTTTCGACGTTTTGATCTGCTCCATCGTAAGGGATTCAGATTCGCCGTCTCCATACGTGGTGGCTTTGTAAATGATGTGGTAATCGCCTTGCAGGCTGTTTTTCAGGAAATCCTCGCTGAACTCGAACAAGCCGTCGCCGATTATGTCGCCGTTGTCGTTGCCATTGTTATTGTCGCCGTTGTTGGAATCCGCGTCAATGTTTTCGCCGTCGCCGTTCGGTTGATTTTCGCCGTCTTTGTCTCCGCCTCCGCCGCAGGCTGCCATTGACAGCGCCAGCAAAAGGGCAAGAACGAGCAAGAGTATTTTTTTCATGAAAAAGCGCCTCCCAATAAAATTTTTAGAACAAAAACCCTATCTATTATTGTACATGATAGAACGGCGAAAAGTCAATACATATTCAAAATTTTCCGTGGCAAGCGCCTCGCTCCCGCCCATAAAAATTTACAAACTGATAAAATCAGCGCAATGCGTTCCCCGTTGAATATGATATAATATCAAAACGCAATCAAATTTAAGAAGGAGATTTACATGAGTCAACTGAGAGAACAAAAAGAGTACACCGGAAAAAAAGGCTTTGAGGTTTTGAGCACGGAGCGTTTTGGGCTTCAGCGCAAAATCGTGGCGAACATGACGACGGAATCCTGGGAAAGCATCCCCCATACCTCCGCTATTTACGAACCCGACGTGACGGAGTTTCTAAAAACCTATCAGCGGCTGCGCCAAAAGCCCGAGTGGAAAGGCGTCAGCATCAACACCGTCATGCTGTACGTGATAACCCAGGGGCTTATCGCGTGTCCGGCGATGAACGCGCACATCGAATTCAAGCGCGGTTTTGTCAACGGGAAAATAGAGCAGTACGCGGATGTGAACATAACCATGCCCATGGTTTTGCCGGACGGCGGGATGATGACCGTCAACGTCCACAACTGCGAGCGCAAGAACGTTCGCCAGCTACAGGATTACATCGAAGATATACGCCGCCGCCTGGACAATACAAGCATGGACGACGCGCTGTTCGAGGTTGGCTTCCATGATACGATGCAGGAACTGAAAAGGCTTAAGATATTGAAAGCTATGGGACGCTTAATCGGCTCAAAGGTGGGAGCCGGCGAGATCAATAAACTGAAAGGCAAGAAAAAAAGGGCCTACGGGAAGCTGCCCGACGAGGATAAGCTGACGAGGAAGGACATCGAGCAGGGGACGATCGTGGTATCAAACGTAGGCTCCATATACCGCGGCGGATCTTACGTCGTGCCGACGCTGCTTGAGATCATCCCGCCGCAGGTCGCGGCCGTCGTGTTTGCCGCCGCTGTCGAAAAGCCGGGCGTCGTCCAAAAACCCGACGGCGGTAAATCCATAGAGCCGCGCATGTTCATGCCGATGTGCTTTGCCTTTGACCACCGCGCCGCGGACTTTGGCGACTGCACGCCGTTCATCACGCGGTTGGATGAGATTTTTAATGATCCGGGACAAATGGAAAGCTGGCTGTCAGGACCAGCGCGGCCGTAGCCAGGCCGATATGCTTCGCTTTGGCGGTCGCTTGACGGGCGGCGCTGTACCGCTCCGGGTACTGCTTTGCCTTTTGATTCAACAGGTCGGGCGCCGCAACCTGCCCGAACGTGCCCCGCCAGTACGACAGGCCAAGCTGTGCTTCACAGTACGCCACAAGGCCGGTGTTGGTTTTGGTTGACATAATAAAATCATTCCTTTTAAAATGGAAATAACAAAACCGTCTTATCTTCTAAGACGCTTTCAGCCTGTCAAAGCCCCCCCTGTCTCAACCCAGGCAGGGGCTAAATTTTCGAGAATCCAGCCCCAAAAGCCTTTCAAGCAAGGCAAAAACAAGGGCAGCATAGTCTTTCCATCCCCAGCA
>WRED01000065.1 GCA_009779495.1 Oscillospiraceae bacterium
GCGGGGCGTTCCGTGATGTTTTTTCCGCTGATACCCTCGTCCGAAGGCATTCCTTAACGCCAAATCCCCAACGCAAACAAAAACGGCATGAACTCATCCAAAGTCCACGCCGCTATCCCGCATATGCCCTTTTCCCGTTCGCGTCCGCCGCAATCGTCTCGCTGTCACCCTCCTGCGGCATCGCGCCAATATAATTGTATACGATTTTTATGTTCTGCCGCTTTTCGTCTTTCCAGTGGCTGAAGCGCCGGGGATTGACCATGACCGTTTCGCCGACCTCGATCCGCTCGATGAACTCGCTGACGACCTCGGCGGTGAGCTCCTCAATTTCCGTATACTTTTTGACGAGCCGCAGGAAACGTTCTATGTTCAGCGTCTGCTCCTCCGCCTCGCTCATCAGTGGTCGGAGCGCGTCAAGTTTCGCCGACAAATCCGCTTGCTCCGCCTCATATTTCTCAAGCATTTTGGCGAACCGTTCCGCGCTCAACTCGCCGCTGACCTTGTCTTCGTAAAGCTGCGCGATAATGTCGTCAAGCTGGTGGGCGCGGCTTTCGGCTTTGGTGTATTCCGTTCTCGCTTTTTTGAGATTTTTCTCATTGTCCTTGCGCGCCTTGCTGCTGGCCGTCTCAATAAAACTTTCCTCGTGGTTACGGGCGAGGGCGCACACGCGCTGAATGTCCGCAAGCACCAACTGCTCGATGATTTCCTTGCGGATGGAGTGCGGTGTGCAGTTGCCCAGACCGTCAGAATTCGAGCGGCTCCGATGGCAGACGTAATAAACGTACTGCGCTTTGTCGCCGTTTGCTTTTCTCTTGATGTGCAGCCTGCCGCCGCAATCCTCACAGTAAAGCCGCCCATTGAGAACGCCCATATCGCCGAGCTTTGTCGGCCGCCTGCGCCCGTCACGGATTCGCTGAATGACGTCAAAAGTCTCCTGGTCTATGATTTGCGGGTGCGCGGCCTCGAACACCGTCCACTCCTCTTCGGGAAGAAAAATCCGGGTCTTGTCTTTGTAGGATTTTACCCGTACCTTGTTCGTCACCGCCGTGCCGAGGTATTCGCAATTGCTTAGTATTTTCGCGATGTTTGAGGCGCACCAGTGGTTGTCGGGAAATTTGCACTCCGCCGGGGGCTTGCCGTCTCTCTTGCGGCGGTAAACGTCAGGCCGGTCGAGGCCGCGTTCACGCAGCGCCTTGGCGATCGTCGTAGTCCCCATCCCGTCGATGCACATCTGATAAATTTCGCGGACAAGCTCGGCGGCGGTTTCGTCAATATCCCACTTGCAGGGGTCGTCCTTTGACGGCCTGTAGCCATAAGGCGCGAGTGAGTTGTGGTGCTGTCCGCTTTGGGCTTTCGCTTTCATGACCGCGCGGATTTTTTTGCTGGTGTCTGCCACGAACCACTCGTTGAAAACGTCGCGGAAGATCGACATGATGTCAAAGCCGTTCGCCGTGTCGAGGTTGTCGTTGGCGGCAATCAGCCTGACGTTGAATTCATCGAAGGTGCGCTTGAGCAGCCCGACCTCCAGCACGTCGCGCCCGATGCGGCTCTGGTCCTTGATGATGACCGTAGCCACCCGCCCGGCCCGAACCTCGTCCAGAAGGGCGTCGAGTCCGGGGCGGCGGAACAGCGTCCCGCTCACCCCGTCGTCAACGAAATGCCGCAGGTTTACAAAACCGTTTTTCTTAGCGTAGCTTTCGAGGATTTCCTTTTGATGGACAATGGAATTTGACTCGCCGTCGAAGTCATCGTCCTGGCTTATGCGCTCGTATAGGGCTGTGATTTTTCCGTCGCTTGCTTGAAAATTCGCTTGCATAGTACCTACCCCTTCGCTATAATATTGTTACTATGTTCGCGTACTTTTTCAGATAAAGCAAGCGATATATTTTGTCCCGATTGATAACTTTCTGTGTCTGAAGCGCGGCGGCAAATCATGCGCTCCAGCTTCTGCTCCACTGTTTCCGTGGCGGCGGGCGAGCACTCGGCGGTGACGCAATAAAGCGTCCCGTTTATCTTGGTTTCGGTTTTTATAGATATCATAATGAGCCTCCAAAGCACGGCGGCGCGGAATGTCCTCGCCGCCTGTGTCCATATTTTATGTATATTGCCTTGAGGCTTTGTCCTATGTTTCGTTGATTTCTTTGATTGCTTTGGATTATGTGATATTGCCTGTGTCGTTGAAAATCTGATTTTTGAGCTTGGGATAAACGCTGGCCAGCTTCACACGATTCTCCAGCGCGGCCTTGCCAAAGTAGCTGACCACGCCGACCTTGAGCAGATCAAAAGCGTTGTCTATCAACGATTGCGTGACGCTCACGTCCTCCGTGCGCCAAACCATTATAAAAACGAAAAATGTTATCACGCCGACCAATCCCGACAGCCACAAAAAAATCCGCTTGGAGAATTCCAGCGGGCTGTGGGCTTTTTTCACTTTTGGTCGGCAGAGGTAAGCCAACGAAACAGTCAGCAGAGCGATGCCTCCTCCACAGATTGCCGCGAGAAGGATTTCTCCGTTCACTTGTCCTCACCGCCGCGCAGAAATTTTATCTCGGCCTCCAATGTGACGATTCTGCTGTCAAGATTATTATGTTTGCGTGAATTGCTGTATGAACTTCGTTCATACTCATTCACGTTTGTGAACTGCTGTGTGTCCTTTGGACACACTCGTTCACAATACCTTTTTCTCAACTGCTCAATCCTGTAGTTGGTCAGGCGGCTTGAGGTCATGATGCCGCCGAATGTACCGATGGCCGTGCCCGCCAGCGAGATCAGCGTGACAATTATCAGATCGCTCATGACTGAATCCCCCTGACAAAATCCGTGAACCCGACCTTGTAGTCGTTCGTGCCGGAAACGCGGTACTTCAGGATTGCCCGCCCGTTGAGCAGCCCCAGCGACTTGCAGTCGTTCCCCGCGGGGAGCGAGCCGACCTTGATGGTCAGCTTCGTGTCGGCGAATACGTCCAGCATTTTGCCGCTGGTGTTTTTGAAAGTTTTTTCTGCCACGAAAATTTCCTCCTTCATGTTTGATGTCTGCGCCGGGGACGCGCCGTAATCAAGCCACGACAGCCGCCCCCATTTATCCCACTTGCCCGCCGAAAGCTTCGTGCGCACCACGCCGTAATCAAAGCCCTTGGCCTCGATCACCTCGCCGCCGCCGGCGTAAATCCCGACGTGCGCCGTGCCGCGAAAAACGAGAATCCCCGGCGTTTCCGGCAGTGTCGGTATGGCTCCCGTCTGCGTACAGGCCTTGATCAGACCACTGACATTGACGTCGTATTTTCCGTTGTACTTGGGCGCGGCGGCCGGGCTTTCCTGCATCCAGTACGATTTGACCAGCCCGCAGCAGTCGTAGACGCGCTTGCCCATGTGCTTCGTTTTGGCCGTTGACTGCCGCGCGGCGGAGTATTGCTCCGGGTACTGCGCGGCCTTTTGCGCCAGCAGATCAGGCGCGGCAACCTGCCCGAACGTGCCCCACCAGTAGCAGCAGCCGATTTGCGCGGCGGCGTGATTGACGAGTCCCGTGTTTGTTTTGTTTGACATAATAATCTATTCCTTTCCTATGTTTTTTGAGTTATTATTCTGATATTTCAATATCCAATTGTTCCGACAAAGAATTCAGTTCGATTATCACCGACTCCCTTTCCTTCAGCAAGTCCGAAATATCGCCTGTACCCCGGTTGATCATCGTGAGATAGATGCCCTCCAGCCGGATGGCCAGCTTGTCAGCCTCGCTCATTTTTTGCACTTCCTGCGCCTTTTGGATGGTTCTTTTCAGCAAATTTTCTGACGCCGCCATTTTTTTGACACCTCCAATGTTTATGATAATTTAGAATAAAGCTCGTCCAGCGCGTCACTGATTGACCTTGTCGGCAGAATCTGTAACTCCATCGTGCTGTATGTGCTGTTTGGCCTGGCGTTCTGTTGAAAAGCAAGCCCGCACACCACGCCCTCATGAAGAACAAGGCTCCTGTAGTCCTCGGGAACGTCATCCGAGGCGGTTTTGCCGATGTATTGCATCTCGTCCGTCAGGCTCGGCAGATGCCCGATTATCGGCGAACCGGCTTGATACGATTCCGACTGGCATGTGGCAAAAACGAAGAAATCGCTGGACGGATCATACTGAACGTCGGTGAAAATCAACGCCCGCTTGGTTCCCTGAACCTCGTGCCTGTTAGTGACGGTATTGGGCGGCAATGGCATTTGCAAATCGTCCCCGTCAACAAATATCACGCCGGATGCGAAAGCCGATCCCTCCCGAAGCACGACAATCTTATCAATTTCAGGCATATATTTGACGCCGATAATTTGGGTATCGTTGGTTTGTATGACAGAAGCTATCAGCGTCCAGGGGGAGAACACATCTGCGGTTCTGTATGTTTGACCGTTTCGCGTGACGAAATATATATAATTTGGCGTTGCGCACAGATAACCGTCCCCGTTTTGCGGTTTACCGTAGTTGTTCCACGTGATTCCGTCAGCCGAATGATGCAATGTACTGTAGCTTGTGTATACAAAATAATTCCTGAATTGATCATATATGATATCATCGCCCACGTACTGAGACAACGATGTCGAGTCCCAATTTACACCATCGGTCGAAGAATAAACACGGCCTGTCCACTTTGACATTCCGGCCAGCTTTAGCTTGGCCGGGTTTGTTTCGTTGGGATTAAAGGCAATCTTCCACATATTTTGCGTGTCGTTGTTTGCTCTGAAATCCACGACTGAAAGCTTCGTTTCGTTCCACGATCTTTTCAGTATCGCGCTTGGCCCGGAGTGTACGCAATGGAAAACGCTGTCCAATAAAGGGACATATAGGCTAAAGCCGCCGGAGTAAATCGCGGGGGAAGCGCCATCGAAATAGAGCAATCTGTGATCGACATATTCAACAATATTCCCCGGCTTTTGTTTGGGCGGCTTGTCGTAATATGTGTGGACAGTTTGAGCAGTTTTGTCGAAGTTGTCCGTGATTTTTATGTTGCTTCCGGCGTCGTAGCTTGGGGATTTGCCGGCGACTTCGTTTATGGCGCTGACCAGATTATCCTTTGCCGTTGTCGCCAAGCTGCTCAGATTCCCAAGTTTAGGCACGTTGATGTACATATAGTCCGAGCCGTACCGATCCATCTGAAGGTTGCCGTCGGAGTTTTGGATGCCGTAAGCGTTTATGGGCTGCTCGCCGCTGCCGCTCTCAAAATTGAACTCCGTCCATTCGGATGCATCGACAGCATCATCGACAATGAACATCTGCCTGGAAAATTGCATCAGCCCGATGTTGATGTACTGGAGGATCGTCTGACCGTCCATGTCCGCGTTGACGGCCACATCAAACTGGCAGGTCGAGCCGGGAACGTAGTTGATCACTTCGTCGATTATGCCGGGCGCGTTTTCGGTGTCGCCGGTGATGACGTAGGAGTTGACTTCGGTGAGCGCGTTCAGGTCAATCGGGGATTTGGGCGTGCCGGTGAGCAATATGCGGCCTTGGGAACCGCCGTCTGTCCCACCGTCGCCGTTGCCGTCTCCACCGCCCGAACCACTGCCGTTCTCAAGCGCGCTGATCATTTTTTCGATGATGCTTTTGGGCGTGCCGTCGATCTCGCCGGCCAAATCGGTGTTGATGGACTTCCCGAAAAGCAGCACGGCCACGGGGCTTTTGCCAATCAGCGCGAGCTTGCTCTTGCGCGACTTGTAGCACGACACCTGCATACAGATTTGCTCCAGCGCCGTCAGGGATTGCGGCAGCGTGAAAAGCAGCTGGCCGCCTTTGTTTTTGATATCATTCGACGTAAAAACCGTTTTGCCGGTTCGGTCGGAGAAAGTGATTACGTAATGGTTGGGCTTGGCGGCGGACATGGCCGGGGGAAGCGTCATGGCGAGGGTCGTGCCGTTGTGTTCAAACATCTGGCCGACGTCGATCTGTTGGTGCTTCAGGCGTAAATCAACCGGGATCGTTCTCATAAAACACACACCTCCCGCCTCTCATATTTGGTTCGTTCCGTAGATGTAAAACGTGCCTAATGAAGTAGTGTCACCGCTTTTTGAAAAGTAATATTGCGTAGGGCTTGAGTAAA
>WRED01000066.1 GCA_009779495.1 Oscillospiraceae bacterium
ATTTTTTCGCCGCACAAGGCGAAATTTTGCAGGAATACGCCCGTATTTCGAAAAATTTTAACGCAGTGCGACGGAAAAAGCACTAAAAAGACATGCGCGTGGAATTTTTCAAACACGCCCTAGGGATTAGGGGCTTTTTTACCCCTCCGGCGCTGCGCGCCACCTCCCCTTGCAGGGGAGGCATCGGCAAATACACCTCACGTTTCCAAGCCTCCCCTGCAGGGGGAGGTGGCACGCAGTGCCGGAGGGGTTGTCATTCTGAACGCAATCCGTGCGCGGGGAAAATCCGTGCACGGGAACGTGAAGAATCTTTCCGCACAAGATCCTTCGCTGCGGCTCAGGATGATATAGCGCACTGCGTACCCTAACCGCGTCTAATGTCTAAAATCTAACGTCTAATATCTAAATTCGGAAAGGAGAGAAAAATGCCTTTCAGACAAAAAAAGATCGTCGAGACGCCCGTCCAGACAGCCGGAAACAGGCTGACCGCCCATCCGTTTCGGATGCTCGACAACTACTCCCCGCTGTCCGCACCGCAGGTACAGCTTTTCGCCCAGCTGCGCGAGGCCGTCCCGATCATCGACGCGGCGATCAACAAGCTCGTGCGCCTGACCGGCGGCTTCGAGGTACGCTGCGGCGATCCCGATACGCAGGCCCTGCTCCAAAGCTTTTTAAGCGGCGTTTCCGTCGGCGGCAACCAAAGCGGCATATGGGCCTTCGTTTCGACGTACTTCGACCAGCTTCTGACCTACGGCACCGCCGTCGGCGAGATCGTGGTCAGCGGCGGGCACATCATGGGGCTTTATAACGCGCCGCTGAACGCCGTCGAACTGCGCCGCTCGTCAAACGGCTTCGGCATTGAGGTCTGCGCCGGCGGTTTCCCGCCGCGGCCTGTCCCCTACCCCGAGCTTATCCTGTTTTCCGCGCTGAACCCCGAGCCGGGCGCTTTATCCGGCACGTCGATTTTGAAAGGGCTGCCTTTCGTCAGCAAAATACTGCTGAACATCTACCACACCATCGGCGTGAACTGGGAGCGCCTGGGCAACGTCCGCTTCGCCGTGACCTACAAGCCGCAAAACGACGCGGCCGACCGCGCGTACGCCAAGGAACGCGCCATGCAGGTCGCCAAGGAGTGGGGCGACGCGATGCAGCCCGGCGGGCGCGTCAAGGACTTTGTTACTGTGGGCGACGTGAGCATTAAAACAATCGGCGCGGACAACCAGATCCTCGACAGCGGCGTGCCCGTGCGGCAGATGCTTGAGCAGATCGTGGCGAAAACGGGACTGCCGCCGTTCATGCTGGGACTCAGTTGGTCGTCCACGGAACGGATGTCCTCGCAGCAGGCCGACGCGCTGACGAGCGAGCTGGAGGCCTACCGCAAGATCCTGAGTCCTGTGATCGGCAAAATCTGCCGGACGTACCTGACGCTTTCGGGGCTGACGGACTCATTCGAGATCGCCTGGGACGACATCACGCTTCAGGACGAAGTCGAGTTAAGCCGGGCACGGCTTTATGACGCGCAGGCGCAAAGGCTTGTCACACAAAACACAAAGGAGGAAAAAGTTTGAAAAATGAGATTTTTCAAACTTGGGTTTTGTGCTTTTCGGCCATAAGGAGAGCCGAAATTCTGCTGCGCAGAAACACACAATTCCCCGAAAAGGAGTGATTACAAAGCATGGACAAGGCAAACATAAGCGAAATTTTTCCCGCGCCGCCCTCGGATGCTGACATGGAGCTGATCAACCGCTTTTCGCGCAAGGCGCTCACGGCAGACGAGGTCTACACGTTTTCCGTCGTCCTGTGCGACAACGAGATCGACCGCGACCTGGAACGCTTCTCAGCGGACGCGCTGAAATCCCTCGCCGGGATGTTCGTCGGCAAAACAGGCATCTTCGACCACAACATGAAAAGCGGCAGCCAGACGGCGCGGCTGTTCAAGGCGGAGCTGCTGACCGACCCGAAAAAGAAAACCTCTGCGGGCGAGCCTTACGCCTATGTAAAGGCTATGGCATATATGCCTAAAACAGAGAAAAACGCCGATCTCATCGTCGAGATCGACGCGGGAATCAAAAAGGAGGTCAGCATCGGGTGCGCCGTGCGCAAGGTCACGTGCTCCGAGTGCGGCGCGGATCAGAAAAAAGGCTCGTGCGAGCACGTCAGAGGCAAAGCCTACGGCGGTCGGCTCTGCCATTCGATTCTGAGCGACCCGGCGGACGCATATGAGTGGTCGTTTGTCGCTGTTCCCGCGCAACCGCTGGCAGGAGTCGTAAAATCGTTTAACAAGGAGGAAAAGCGCATGAACGAGGTTCTTAAATCAATTAAAAGCGAACATGGCGGAAACGTCACGCTGAAAACCGGCGAGCTTGCCGTTTTGAAAAAAGCCATCGCGGCGCTTGAAAAGCAGGCCGCCGACGGCACGGCTTACAAAAACGCGCTGATCGGCGACACCGTGCGCTTCGGGCTGATTTCCCTGCCCGCGATGGACGGCGGCAGACTGAAATCGATCTGCGAGCGGCTGTCCACGGAGGAGCTTGAGGAGCTGAAAAAAGCTTTTTCGCACAGCGCGCAAAAGCATGTCCCGCTGAACCTTCAGCTGGTGAAGCCCGACAGTCAGGCGGCCAACCAAAATGACGAATTCAAAATTTAATTAAAGGATGGATTGAAAACATGTCACTATCATTCAGCGGCTATTCCGAAAACACATTAACCCTCAAGGCCGACAGCTCGCTCACGGCGGCGGGCGGCGTCGTGAAAGTCAGCGCGAACGGCGCCGTTTCCCCTTGCGCCGCCGGAAACGATTTCTGCGGCGTGGTCAAGTCCCTGCATGAGGGCTACGCGGCCGTGCAGACGTCCGGCACGGTAACGGTTCCCTATACCGGCACGGCCCCGGCCTTTGGCTACGCGTATCTCAACGCCAACGGCAGCGGCGGCGTCAAAACAGGCACGAACGCAAACCGCGGCTTTACCGTACTCAGCGTGGACACAGCCAAACTGCTTGTTACGATTTTAATGTAAATAAAGGGTATCAATACCCCAGGGCAAGCCCTGGATCCAGCGCCTACGGCGCTTTCCGCCGTGAGCGGCGGGGTATTGAACCCTTTGTTGGCCTGCCTCGTTCTGTCATGCCGCGTGAACGCGGCGCGACTCTCACTTCGTTGACCAATAAAAAGTAGAAAGGACGGATTATCACTATGTCATTTGATACCATCAGACTCGAAAAGGGCCTGTACAGAACCGGCCAATCTTTCACCCGCGCGTTGGAGGAGCTTGACCCCTCGGAGAATTACAAGGGTACCTCGCTGGAGGGGCTGGACGCCTATCAGCGCCAGCTCAAACGATTCGGCATCAAGGTCGGCGGCTCACAGAGCAGTCCCGTTGAGAAGTTTTTCGCCACGACGGATTCCGCCGCTTTGTTCCCGGAGTATATCTCCCGCGCGGTCAGCCAGGGCATCGAGGAAGCCGAAACGCTTCCCCGGATCATCGCGACGACGACCATGATCGAGGGGCTTGACTACCGCTCGATCTCCTCCGCTGCGTCCGAGGACGAAAAGGAGCTGAAGATCGTCGCGGAGGGCGCCCACATCCCCGAAACGACGCTTTCCATGCAGGCGAACCTGGTCAAGCTCCGCAAAAGGGGCCGTATGCTCGTGGCGTCCTACGAGGCCATCCGCTTCCAGAAGCTCGACCTGTTCACCATCATGCTCAAGCAGATCGGCGCGTATATTGCGCGTTCGCAGTTCGACGACGCGGTGAGCGTGCTTGTGAACGGCGACGGGAACGGAAACCCGGCTCCCGTATCCTCCATCGCCGATACGACGACGCACAACATCACCTACAGCGATCTTGTCAACTTCTGGAACCTATTCTCGCCCTATGAGCTTAATACCATCGTAGCCGAACCCGCCGTCATGACGAAGCTGCTCAACCTGCCTGAGTTCAAAGACGCAAGCGCCGGCATGAACTTCCAGGGCACAGGCAAGATGATCACGCCCATCGGCGCGGACCTCATCAAGTCCCCGTCGGTCGCGTCCGGCACGCTCATCGGGCTTGACAAGAGCTGTGCGCTGGAAATGGTCAAGGCCGGAGAAGTGATCACGGAGTACGACAAGCTGATCGACCGCCAGCTCGAAAGGGCGGCCATCACAGCCACATCCGGGTTCGCGAAAATATTCACCGGCGCGTCGAGAGTTCTCAACGTTTAATAAGGGGGATCCGTGAAATGAACCAATGGACTGTATTAAACAGCCTACGGCAGTTCACGGCTCTGGATGACGAAGGGGCAGCCAAGGCGCTGCCCTTTTGCAAAACGAGCCTCGATGAAATCAGGGAGAACCTAAGAGACGCCGCCGACGAAAATGATCCGCGCGTCATCAGGGCCGCCGCGGGACTCGCGTTTTACAGGATGACCGTGCAGCGGCTGGCGGGCGAGGACAGCGTGACCTCCTTCAAGGCGGGCGACGTCACCGTAAGCCAGAGCGCGTCCGCCGCGCTGGATATCGCGTCGAAGATACGCGACGAGACGTATCTTGCCGTGCTGCCGCTGCTGAAAGACGACAGGTTTATCTTCATGCAGACATAAAAGGAGCCGTGAAATGCAAGTCAAACAATTCATGAACAAATACGGCCGCCCCGTAACGCTGAACCGCTCGGACGGCTGGCGTTCCGAGCGGTACGGCGCGTTCGTACAGCCGCTGAGGTACAAAAACAAGATGTACCTTTACGGCGTTAACACGCAAATCGGCTACAACAGCCAGGGGCATTACCTGTACATCGGGCCGCCCGACCACAACATCATTGAACTCGACCAAAATATATGGCTGGAATGCGAGGGCGTCAAGTACCAGATCGACCGCGCCGAAAAGGTGTATGCCGGTACGGAGCTGTTTTACATCTGGGCGGTTATCCGCACGATCGTCGAGGATGACGGCGAGTCCGCCATAGAGGAGGTGGCGTCATGAGCGCAATCAGCGCGCTTCCCGCCGACATCGTCGCGTGGCTCTCCGGGCAGGAGCCGCTTTCCGGCCTGCGCTTCATGACGGAGTTCCCGGCCACAAAAAAGACCGTGCCGCTCAAAAAAGCCATCGTGGCCGTGGGACTTGAGAATGTCGGCATTCAGGACAGCTTCACCGAAACGGACGGCGGCGTTCTGATCAAAAACGAATACTGCCGCCTCGCGAACTTAAAGATACGGCTGGCCATCCACGTGCCGTTTTCAGACGGCGGCGCGAGATGCCACGACATTTTCAGCGCGATCATCGACTGCCTGACTTTCGCCTCCGACCTCAACATCATCGAGTCAGGCTGCTCTGACGTGACCGCCGACCGCGACACTGACGCGTTCGTGCTGAACGCGTGGATCACGGTCAAGTCGGACTTCTGCCCCGCCGAAAGCTCCGATATGAACTTCCAGTCGTTTCTGGACAAGGAGCTGCTGTGCGGCAGCCATATCCGCGACGATGTGATCCACGTCACCGCCGACGACAAAACCCTGTGGAACGAACCGTTTGTCTTTGGCTACTATGCCGGAAACAGCGCAAGCTCGATGACTGTCTCGCTCGCGTTTCAGCCGCGGCTGGTGCTCGTGTTCGCCCATCAGCGGCCGCTGATGCAGCCGACGTCCGCCACGACCGCGACCCTGTTCAGCGGCATTGCTTTTCCCGACTACGGCACGCTCGGGCTGGAAATCGTCAACAAGGGCTTTCGGGTATCGTCGCCGGGTGTCATAAACGGGGGCACGGCGGCGATGAATAACAGCGGGTATATGTATGGGTATGTGGCGTTTAAGTGAGGTTAGAGGCCAGGCGCCGGAAAACGGATGACAACAGACGAACCCCCGAAGCCGTTATGGACGGTTTCGGGGGATTTGTTTTGGTTGGATTTCACCAATTGGCAGTCTCTAAAAACCCCCGTCGTTAGATTTGTGCTGAATTTTTTCGCCCATTTCGCGTATTTTGAGGGCGAATAATTTGTTTATTTAACCGATAAATACGCGGAATGGACGGAAAAAGGCA
>WRED01000067.1 GCA_009779495.1 Oscillospiraceae bacterium
AGTGGCGCGGCGTTGCTACTCGATATGCAAAGACAACATCTGCCTTCCTTGGCGCGGTTACTGTACGTTGTCTTTTCTTATGGTTAAAGGTTATTGCATAATCTCATGTCGACACTATCTAAGAAAGCGTTGATAATAAAGGAACGGCGGGAGCAAAACCCCCGCCCTGCAAAAAAGCCCGCATATACAAAACGCGATTTTCAGAACCGCCTGACAATTGACGGGGCAGTTCCCGTAAACGGCTCAGTCGTAGCTGAATTTTCCGCGGATATCCCCTCGCGTTTCAGGACGTTTATCACTGTCGCAACGATGATTTTCAGGTCCCCCGCCGAGGTTATGTTATCGACATAGCGGACGTCCATGTCGAACTTTTCCTCCCAGGACAACAGGTTGCGCCCGCTTACCTGCGCAAGTCCCGAAAGTCCGGGGCGAACCTCGTGCCGTCTTTTCTGGACGTCGCTGTACAGCGGCAGGTAAGACGTCAGCAGCGGGCGCGGGCCGACGAGGCTCATGTCGCCTTTCAATATGTTAAAGAACTCAGGCAGCTCGTCAAGGCTGGTACTGCGCAGAAAGCTCCCGAACCCGGTCAGGCGCTGTTCGTCGGGGAGCAAAACGCCGTAAGCGTCAACCTCGTTCGTCATTGTCCTGAACTTATATATCCTGAACAGCTTCGCGTCCTTGCCCGGGCGCTCCTGAGCAAAAATCACGGGTCCGCCCATCAACAGCCGCACCAAAAGCGCTGTCAGCAGCATAACGGGACTTAGTACGGCGATCGCCGAAAGTGAACCTACAACGTCTAAAACGCGTTTGAAAAACGAGCGGTAAGCGCTTTTCATTTTTTCAGTCACGGCCAAAATCCACCCCTGTTTGAATTTTTTTGCCAGTTATATGATACGGGTTATTTCTGAAACAACCATGTCCTGCTGCTCCGTGGTCAATGCATCGCCGCTGGGCAGACACAGTCCGTGCGCAAACACGGTTTCGCAGAAAAAGCTGCCGTCATCGTTATGGGGAAACGCCTTGCAGTCCGCGAACACCGGCTGCGCGTGCATGGGCTTCCACGCCGGGCGCGTTTCAATATTGAGGGTGTTCATATGCCCGCATATTTCTGCGGGCGTAACGCCGGCGGAATCATCCAGCGTCACGGCGGTCAGCCAGCAGTTCGGGATTCCCTGATCGGACACGGGCATCACGCGCACGGGGGTTCCCTCAAAGGCCGCTTTGTACCGCTCAAAAATCGCTTTGCGCCGCCGGAGCTTTTCCGGGAGAATCTCAAGCTGTCCGCGCCCGATTCCCGCGCAGATATTCGACAGCCGGTAGTTATAACCGATTTCACGGTGCTCGTAATGCGGCAGCGGCTCTTTTGCCTGAGTCGCCCAAAACAGCAGCCTGTCATACTGCTCCTTTGTATGGCAGAGCGTCATGCCGCCGCCGGAGGTCGTCACGAGCTTGTTGCCGTTGAAAGACAGCGCGCCGACGTCGCCGAAAGAGCCGCACATCCGGCCCTTGTAGGACGCTCCCAAAGCCTCCGCCGCGTCCTCAATGACGGGGACGCCGTACCGCGCGCAGACGGGCAGAAGCCCGTCCCAGTCGGCGCTTTGCCCGTACAGATCGACCACTATGACGGCTTTCGGACGTTTGCCGATCCCATCATAGTAAGCGAGGGCCTTTTCGAGGGCGCGGGGCGACATGTTCCACGTCTCCGGCTCCGAGTCCACAAACGCAAGCCCGGCCTTTTCAAAAGCGGCGGCGCCGCAGCTGCCGATAAACGTAAAAGACGAGCAGAGCACAATGTCGCCTTGCCCGACGCCCAGATATTTCAGCGCGAGGTGAATCGCCGCCGTGCCGGAGGACAGCGCCAGGGGGTACGGAACACTTAAAAGCTCCGAAACCTCCCGCTCAAAGGCGGTCACGTTCGGACCCAGGGGGGCTATCCAGTTTGATTCAAAGGCTTCGCTGATGTATTTCTGTTCGCCGCCGCCCATGTAGGGAGGTGAGAGGAAGATACGATTCATAGTTTATCTCCCAAGAGTCAATTTGGCTATAATATATATTCTAAAGCTTTAGGCGCGAAAAGTCAAGCGTTAAAAATCGTTGAGATTTACACGAAATCAACAAAAATCAAGATGAAAAGTTGTTGCTTTTTTCGGAGAGTTGCGGTATTATAAAGACAGTGCCAGTTTATTACACTATATATGGGAGGATTTAGGAATTATGAAAAAGAGGCTTTTGGCTGTGCTGCTGTGCGTTTGCGCGGTTGCGGGGCTTGCCGCGTTTCCTGCCGCGGCGGCGGAAGATACTTTCGACCTGAACATGGGCATACAGTTATACGGTGAGAGATTTGAAAATTTTCAAGTGGGCAACGTAGGTTATGTTGTGTATACGAGGCTGGACAGTTATGAGCAGGGACTCCAAAACACGATTTCCGGCCTTGAAAGCGGGACGGTTGTTCGGCTTACAGCCAGTGTTAACAAGGGCTCGGCGGTTGACTATAGCAAATACTACGCGTTTCACTGTTGGGTTGATGAAAAATTCAGTGTGCTGGGTCAAGAGCCTGTTATAGACATAATCATTGAGGAAACAACTTCCGTGTATGCCGTGTTCAAGGAGATAGAGTACAGGGTTGCTGTTCATCTTTTGGCAGGCAGTTACGGCGGAGACATTGTTGCTACAGATAATAATAATCTTAAAATTTTTGAATCTTCGGGAAGCTTCAAGATGGTCAGCGTTTTTCAAACGTCCTCGCCTACGTTCGCTTTTGTTCCTTATGATGGTTACAAGGTATACGAGGTGTTTATAAATGGAGAAAAAATCAGCGATGATCTGTTGAAAGCCATTGTCGTAAACGGGATGACTGTACGTTCTTATACCTTTTACTACATACAAAAAAACCCAACCAAATTTGACGCATCCCTAGCCGACTGGACTATAGAAGCTACTTTCGTCAAAATAAACGATGGTGAAGATATTGAAGCTCCAACCGATGAGAAAACTTTTTTCGATGAGTTGCCCCGTTGGTTACAGTTGATTATACGCTATTTCCTGTTCGGATGGCTTTGGATGCCGTGGCTCTTATAACAAAGAAAGGCGCGATAAAACCATGAAAACAATAACATCCAACTCCGCCCCCGCCGCCATAGGCCCCTACTCCCACGCCGTCGTGGTAAACGGCCTAGTCTACACCTCCGGCCAAATCCCACTGTCGCCCGAAACAGGCGTGCTTGTGGGCGGCGGCATCGCGGAGCAGACGGAGCAGGCCATCAAAAATCTTGCCGCCGTGCTCGAAGCCGCCGGTTGCGGGCTTGATGGCGTCGTCAAAACCACCTGCTTTTTGACAGATATAGGGGACTTCGCGGCGTTCAACGAGGTTTACGCCGGGTATTTCACAGGCAAGCCCGCGCGTTCCTGCGTCGCCGCCGCGGCGCTGCCGAAAGGCGCGATGGTTGAGATAGAGGCCGTCGCGGAAATTAGGGGTTAGAGGCGATATCAATGAAAATCTATGAGAAAATAGACGGGCTTGTGGGCGGGACCCCGCTTTTGGAGCTGTCGGACTACGCGCGGGAAGCGGGCTTGACGGCGCGTCTTGTCTGCAAACTTGAATATTTCAACCCGGCCGGAAGCGTCAAGGACCGCGTGGCTAAAGCGATGCTTGATGACGCAGAGGAAAAGGGTCTGCTGAAGCCCGGCTCCGTCATCATCGAGCCGACAAGCGGCAACACCGGCATCGGGCTGGCCATGATCGCCGCGACGCGCGGGTACAGGATCATCCTCACCATGCCGGACACCATGAGCGCCGAGCGGCGCAGTCTGCTCAAGGCCTACGGCGCGGAGCTTGTCCTGACCGAGGGCGCGAAAGGAATGAGCGGCGCCATCAAAAAGGCGGAAGAGCTGGCCGCCGCTATTCCGGGAAGCTTCATTCCCGGCCAATTCACGAACAAAACAAACCCCGGGGCGCACAGGACGTCTACGGGGCCTGAAATATGGGCGGACACGGACGGGCGGGTCGATATCCTCGTCGCGGGGATCGGCACGGGCGGCACGATCTCAGGCGCGGGCGGCTATTTAAAGGAGCAAAACCCGGACGTTAAAGTGATCGCCGTCGAGCCTGCCGCGTCTCCCGTGCTTTCGGGAGGGAAAGCCGCGCCCCACGGAATTCAGGGCATCGGCGCGGGATTTGTGCCCGATACGCTCGACACGGGTGTATACGACGAGGTCGTCGCCGTGACCGAAGCGGACGCGTTTGAGACGTGCCGCGCCCTTGCCGAAAAAGAGGGCGTCCTGGCCGGAATATCGTCCGGCGCGGCGGTTTGGGCGGCTGCGCAGATCGCGAAACGGCCGGAGAACGCGGGGAAGATGATTGTGGTTATTTTGCCTGATACGGGGGAACGGTATTTGTCGGTTATTAATACGAACCACGTGTAAGAAACAGAAAACAGGTAAAAATCGGGCGTCATTGCGAGCGCAGAGAAACGGTCTTGGTATAACGGGGTCGGTGCGCGAAGCAATCCAGTTATGCAACTTTATTGCGTTGCCGGATCACTTCTGTTTTCTCAACCATTTGCCAACTGGATTGCTTCGCGCACAAACGTTGCTGTCACTCAACGTTTCGCCACGCTCGCAATGACATGAACTTTACCCCATATCTGTCTTATGCACCCATTGTTCACCCGTGATTCGCATCAGTAATCGCCCCGTTCGTTAAAACTATCCTGACTAAAATCAAAAGATAAAAAACGGACGCTATCCATTGCTCCGCCGCTGTGACAAACAAGCAATTTTTTATCGTTCCAGAAATAGTCTCTGCCAGAACTTTCAACATCAGATTCTAACTTGCCGTTAATTTCCCTTAGAATAAACGCGTTTTCCTGAACAAAGCAGCGCGGAAATCTGGAAAATCCGCCCATCACTATAGTAACTGTTTCTTCGGTTTCCGGGATTTTGGCGTATTCAATCTGTCTGTCATACGCATCAAAACCAACGGCAAAAAAGAGAAGCCCACAGCAGATAAAAAACACCGCGCCGCTTATAATTTTTATTGCTGTGTTTATTAGACCTCCTCGGAAACTAGCCGCGAGCGGATAAACGAGGATTTTTTTCGTCCCGCAAGTAAAAAAGCGCAGGAATAATTTGTTTATTGCGAGCATTTTTTGCGCGGCAGGACGGAAAA
>WRED01000068.1 GCA_009779495.1 Oscillospiraceae bacterium
CTATATTTTACCAGTTTATTTAACGCCTTAACAACTCTTCTTTTCGCTTTCCCTTATTTTTTTCGTGTTTTTTTGCCTCTTTTTCATTCGGTTTTCGTGAAAAGGGACAAAGCACTTTTTCACGTTTCGCATCGTCCCGCTGTTCCTGTGTCGTGAACAGGTCAGCGTTCATGCTCGCTCTTTTTGGCAGCTCGAAGGTCTGCCCCTCGCGACTTGGCATCGCGCATCACCTCCCTCACTAAAGATTCATAGGCGTATGCCGCCTTACCGCCCGGCTCATAGGCAAAAATGCTCTTGCCCGCCGCGCTTGCTTCCTTTACCTTCGTCGAGTACGGTATCGGTTCAGGATAAACCCGTACATTTCCGCCGTATGCGCCCTTGATAATCTCAACCGTGTTTTTGGCAAGGTTCGTCCGCATATTGGCAAGGGTAATCAGTACGCCCTCCACCCGTAAATTCGGATTGATGTTTTCCTTGACAAGCCCGATGGTTTCAAAAAGCTGCGTCATGCCGATAACCGAGAGATATTCCGGCTGAACAGGCACGATTACTCTGTCGGCGGCGGCAAGGGCGTTGATGGTCATCATGCCCAGCGTAGGCGGGCAGTCAAGAACAATCGCGTCATAATCCGGCCTCATGGCGGCGAGGTATTTCTTCAAGATCAGCTCGCGGCTCATGGCGTTCACCAGCCGCATTTCCACGCCCGAAAGCGCAATGCTCGACGGCATGAGGCGGACCCCCTCTCCGTGGCTCAGGATTCCGTCCCGTGGGTCAAAGGGCTTGTTTTCCATTACCCTTGTCAGTTGCGTGGCTATGGTTTCAAGCAATTCGTCCGGCTCTTTCCAGCCCAGCGACACCGTTTGGCTTGCTTGGCTGTCGAGGTCAACAATCAGGACTTTTTCGCCGTTTCGGGCAAGCCCGATTCCCAAATTGGTGCTTGTGACTGATTTGCCCACGCCGCCTTTTTGGTTTACGCAGGCGTAAACACGGCAATTATCCTCCGTCATTTCGCTTCCTCCCTTCGCATTGATGTTTCATACTGTGTAAGCTCCCTTCAAATGGATTTAGCCGCCCTTGTCAAAACGAACCTTTGGTTCGTGAAACAAAGACGGCTATGTAAAATATGATTTGAGGCATCGCATACATTTTGGTGCGATGCCTCAACAGCATGGATATTTAGTTTTGCTGGTTTGCGTTGTCGCCGTGAATGTCCTGAACGACTGCCGCAATCGTTTCTTCGCTCGTTTCTATCAGAATCCCGATAACTGCTTCAAGCTCATCGTGAAATTCTCCTGCGTCCGAACCGTTTTGAATTGCGTTGAGCGCATCCAAAATTTTATCCTTGTTCACTGTTCATACCTCCCTCCGTAAGTGATGCTCTAATTTTACTTTGAAGGGGCGGTCGAACGCAAAGGTGTGAATTTTTCTTTTTTGCTGGTTTGAGAGCGAGAAAAGAGGGCTTCAACGAAAATTGAAGTCCTCTTGATAATGGCGTGAACCCGCATGAACACTACATTTTTCGCTATTCACTCAAAATGTCCGAAAAAAACTTTAGACTGACGACGGCATCAGCGGGACGCTGTTCCGCAGGCCGGGGCTTGACTCCCTGCTTGGTGAAGTCCGGGCAGGGCGCGTGGCCACGGTCATCATCAAAGACCAAAGCCGCATCGGGCGCGACGTGCTTGAGGTCGGGCTGCTGAAACGCACCTTCGACGAATTGAACGTGCGCCTGATTGCCGCCAACGACAACCTCGACACGGCCAACGGGTTCGACATTATGTCGATTTTCCGCGACGTTTTCAACGAGTGGTTCGTGGCCGACACGAGCAAAAAAATCCGGGCGGTCATGCTGGCGAAAGCGCAGTCCGGCAAGCACCACAACTCCATCGCGCCATACGACTACAAGCCGTCAAAGGACGACCCATTCGTGTGGGACATCGACGAGCCCGCCGCCGAAATCGTCCGCGAGGTTTTTCAGATGTGCATCGACGGGATGGGAACTTCGACCATTGCGAAGGCTCTCCGCGAGCGAAACCTTGACAGGCCGGAGGTCTACGCACGGAAGCGCGACGGCAAGCCGCTGCCCCTGTACAAGAATCCCAACAACCACTGGTGCGCGTCGAACATCGCCAAAATGCTGAGTAACATTGAGTACCTCGGCACGGCGGTGACCAACCGCATCACCGTGAAATCTTACAAGGACAAAACCCGGATTTACCGCCCAATGGACGATTGGATAACTTTCGAGGACGCGCATCCCGCCATCATTGGGCAGGAGATGTTCGACGTCGTTCAGCGCATTCGCGACGGGCGCAGGCGGCCCACAAAGCTCGGCGACATGGGCGTTCTCAACGGGCGGCTTTACTGCGAGGACTGCGGCGGCAAGCTGCACATCAAGCGGCGGGCAAGCGGCGAGAAGGCGCATTATACGTATTACATTTGCCACCGCAGCCGTTCACACTCGGACGGCGCGGGCGATTGTTCACCCCACTCCATCCGCAAGGAAGTCGTCGAACAGCTTGTACTTGCCGACATACAGCGGGTGTTTTCCCTTGCCCGAGACCGCGAAGACCACTTTATCGAAATGGCGGGCAGGGACGCCCGAAGGAAAACGGAGCAAAGCGTCAAAAAGGCGAAAACGGAGTATGTAAAAGCCGAAAAACGCGCCCGGCAGCTCGACGAAATTATCATCCAAATTTACGAAGACAAGGTGAGCGGCGAACTCAGCGCGGAGCGGTTCTCCAAGATGCTCGGCAAATACGAGCAGGAGCAGAGCGAGCTGACGACAAAAATGGACGCGCTCCGCCCCGTGCTCGAACAGGCCGAAGCGGACGCGCAGGGCATCGAAAAATTCCTGCGGCTGGTGAAACGGTTCACGGAAATTGAGGATCTCACAGCCGAAATTGTAAGCGAATTTATCGAGCGGATTGAGGTCGGCGAAACGGTGATTGTGACGCCGCGCAGGTTCAGCAACTGGAAGGACGAGAAGCGGCAGAACGTCAGGATCGTTTACAACTACATCGGTGCGGTGCCGCAGGAGGGCGAAGCGGCAACAGCGGAAACGAGAGAGAAAATGGCGGCGGCGGTGTGACGGTGTGGGATTTGAAAAAGGCTCGTGCCGTTTTTATGTGCGCTGGGGAATTGTCCGTATGTTATGCCCTCAGACGAGGCCGTTTCGGGCCTGAGCATTAAAAACCGGCCCGGTTTCCAGAGCATGATCGCCGATGCGTTGGACGGCAAGATTGATATTATTTTGACAAAAAGTGTTTCACGCCTGTCCCGCAACACAGCTGACAACCTCAATGCAATCCGCGCGCTGAAAGAAAAAGGGGTGGAAATTCGATTCGAAAAGGAGAACATAAACTCCCTCGACGGGCAGGGCGAACTGCTGCTAACTTTGATGGCCAGCCTCGCACAGGAAGAGGCCCGTTCGTTGAGCCTCAACGTCACATGGGGCCAGCGGAAGCGGTTCGCGGACGGGAAAGTCAGCATGCCGTACCGGCAATTTCTCGGCTACGAAAAGGGGCCGGACGGCACTCCGGCGATAGTTGAATCCGAGGCAAAAACAGTGCGACAGATTTATTCGCTGTACATCAACGGCACCACCGTTCGTGAAATAGCGCGCACTCTCACCGCGCAGGGCACACCAACGCCTGCGGGGAAACAGCAGTGGTCGGTGTCGACAATCATGAGCATTTTGCAAAATGAGAAATATAAAGGCCACGCAAGGTTGCAGAAAAAATTCACGGCAGACTACCTGACAAAGCGCCAAGTTGCCAAGTGCCGATGTATTATGTCACCGACAGCCATCCGGGCATAATCCCGCCCGAGGTGTTCGATGTGGTGCAGGCCGAAATCGCGAAGAATCGGGCACTCGGCAAAGCTCGCAGCGGCGGGTCCTGCTTCGCCGACCGCATCGTTTGCGCCGCCTGCGGTCAGCACTATGGCCCGAAAATCTGGAATTCCAGCACAAAGTACCGCAAGACCGTCTGGCAGTGTAACGGCAAATACAAAGCCAAAGGCGGGTCCGCCTGCGCATCGCCGCACTTCGATGAAGATGCCCTGAAAGATATGTGGGTGCAGGCGATCAATGGCATATTGCGCAAG
>WRED01000069.1 GCA_009779495.1 Oscillospiraceae bacterium
CGTCACGAACGGCAGCCGTGATGGCGGTGGCGTCGATCTCGTCCGACACAGCGAAAGAACGTTCGAAATCCCCCGCCTCGTATTCCTCGTGCAACAGGCTGTATCCCGGCGGCGGCTCGGCGTTGCGCTTCGCCTTGATGGTCATAGTGCGCTTCTCCAGCATGATGTCGACGTCCGGACGCGCGATGCCGGGGAGATCGGCGAGCAGGGTGATCGCCTTGTCGTTGTCGTAAATGTTCACCGCCGGACTGAACACCGCGCGAGCGGCCATGCGCTTGGCTCCTTTCTGAAATGGAGAAGCCGTGCTTTCTGTCGAACTCGCTGGCGCGTATGGCATCGCCGAGAAGCTCTTCCTTGCAAGCGCCATACAGCAATTGTTTTGCCAGCGTATCCGCACCGACAAAGTCGAACAGGGCGGGATGGGCGTATCCGTTGTTTTGACAAGGAGTTCGCGGGTCGGTGTCAGAAAGCAGGCGGATTGGAAGATTCAATTGTTTTTACGGGGATTGGCCATTTTGACAGATCATCCATACGCTACCGACGAAAAGCCGCCCGCCGATCAAGGCGGTCGCAGGGGTGTTACTATCAACTTTTGTCGGATTGAATGGGTCTCGTAAAAATTGTGGGTAATTGATAGGATCGCCGGACAATTACCGAATTTCTTTGGCCTCCATCACAAAAACGCTTTCGTCGACACGGTGGCCGACCTGATCCGTTTCCTTGCGCACGAGCTGGCCTCTACCACGAAGCTGCCGCTCGATGAATCAGGGTATGACGCTATACCCAAGTGACGCTGGCGCAATGGGTAATAGTAACTTGGCATCTTTTGGCTCCCGGTCACGCCCGGACGGCAGTTTGGCGGTTTTTCCGTAGCCGCAAACACCGCTATCCACCAATAATTCCGTTAATCTTTTCCGCTATCCCGTCAAAATCACTGAACAGCAATTGTTCGGAAATCGTGGCAAGCAGATCTTCCGTTTGCGGCGGCCACGCCAATTTCCGAAGCGCTGTCAACGCCTCGTCCGCGGTCTTTTCGTCGTATTTCCCGCATGCTGCCTTTATCGCGGCTAGCATCTCCGACAAATACGCCTTGTCTCCATCGCCCTTTTCTCTTGAGGCCGTTTCCTCCTTCCGGCCGAGTTCCTCCGCAACAGCCCTCAGCGAATCCAGAAAAGCGGGGGTTTCGGATATTACCGTATCGAGATTCCCCTCCCGTCCCGCCGATTCCAGTTTCGTCGCCGCCGCAGACAGATCCATTCGCCCCAAATTGGCAAGCGCACTTTTGATTCCGTGAACATGAATGACGTAAGAGCGCAGATTGTGCTTGTCGGTATAACCGCTTTTTTGGTGTATTTCCTCCAGCGCTACGATGGTCTTCAAGGCGTCCTTGAAGAAAACTTCCGCAAACTGCGAATCCATGACCGTTTGCCGTGCGCCACCCGCAGCCAGCCACTTTTTCGTTTCCGCGCTTTTTCTCGCCGCCTCGACGACTTCGGGTGGTTGCCTGTCGCGTATCAGCCTGTTCAGGACGGCATTCAGCTGGCGGATGTCGATCGGCTTGGAAATGAAATCGTCAAAGCCGTTTCCGCGAAATATCTCCGCCTGTCCCGCTACGGCATTCGCCGTCAATGCCACAATGGGTTGCCCGTACCCCATGCCACGCATGATTTTCGTCGTTTCCACGCCGTCCATTTCGGGCATCATATGATCCATGAATATAATGTCATACACGGCGCCGCCCTTGATTTTCTCGATAGCGGCGGATCCGCTGCCGGCGGAGTCCATCTTCAATCCGTACGGCGCCAAAAGTCCTTTGGCGACGTATATGTTTGTATCAACGTCGTCCACGATCAAGACGCTGCCGTAGGGCATCGGCTCACGCGCGATCTGCACCCTTTTCATGTGCGACCAGTTGCTTGTGCGGAAGAGTTGAAGGTTCTCGGCCATTTCCTTGCCGAGCTCATTGGTCTCGACCCTGCCCTGCGGCAGGCGCACGGTAAATACAGACCCCCTACCCGGTTCGCTCCCCACGAGAATCTCGCCGTCCATCAGGCGCACCAAATTTTGCGTGATGCTCATGCCGAGCCCGGTACCCTCGGTCGAGCGGTTGGCATCCATATTGAATCGGGCATACTCGTCGAACAACCTGTCAACCTCCTCCTTGGTCATTCCCTGCCCCGTATCGCTCACTTCGATGACTAAAAAAACCTTGTCGCCGCTTGCTTCGCCTTCTTGCGCGGTAACCGACAGCTTGACCGCGCCCTCGGCCGTGTACTTGAACGCATTGGAAAGCAGATTATTCAGGACTTGCTTGATGCGAAGTTCATCGCCCGCCATATGCGCGGGCATATGTTCGTCAACCCGTACCTCGAACTCGATCGGCTTGCTACCTATGCGCATCATGTTCAACTGCGCAGTATCGCTGACGAGGCTCACGATTTCATATTTGGCGACCGCCAGTTCCAGCTTGCCGGCCTCTATTTTGGAAAGGTCCAGTATGTCGTTGATGATGCCGAGAAGGAGATCACCCGAAGCGTATATCTTGTCGAGGGCATCCCGCATGTCCAGATCAAGCGACTCGTTTTGAAGCTGGATTTCGGCGATGCCCAGAATCGCGTTCATCGGCGTGCGTATTTCGTGGCTCATTGTGCTGAGAAAGGCGCTTTTCGTCTTGTTGGCGGTTTCCGCCTCCATCCGCCGCCTTTCGGTCTCCTGAATGAGTTCTTTCGTTTCCGTTATGTCCACTAGGGCGCCGGCGACATGGACGGGATTGCCGTCCCCGTCCCTGACGGCTTCGCCGGTGACATGGAAATATCCATACTCTCCGTTTTTCTTTTCCACTTGGAATTCCTGGCTGTAAGGTGTTTGGCCGGTTTTATCCAAGAGGTGCCTTGCCAGAGAGGCATTGGCCCTTTCCCTGTCTTCCGGGCGCAAGCGGTCTTCAAAGGCGCCGATTCGGTTCGGGAAATCGTACTCGTTTTCATAACCCAGCAATCGCCTGAACCTGTCGGAATAAACGATGGAATTAGCGGAATTGGCCGGGTCGCTTTTTGCGACATCCATGTCCCACAGGCCGATCTTGGTGGCATTAAGCATCAGTTTCAGTTTCGTCAATTGAAGCTCATTTTGTTCGCGCGCGCGAATGAGTTCCGCTTCCCGTTCGCGGGCATCCGTCATGTCGTATATGTAACAAACAATGGCAAAGGCGTTTTCATATGGAATCTTTTTGAATTCCATATTCAAGCTCCGCCGCGCGCCGCCAATCAGCACCTCGGCGTCAAACTTGACATAACCCTCGCTAACGGCGGCGGCGAGACTTTCGCCCAACGGAACGGAGGCGCTCCCGTCCGGCTGGAACATCGGCCTGTTTTCCGTTATGCACTCGATAACGTCGGCGAGCATGTCTGCCTTTGTTTCGAATCCCATGAATTCTATCGCCGCGGGATTGCAGTCGATCGCGTTGAAGTTCGAGTCAAACAGGATATTGATTTGCGGGTTCGACTCGAACATGGCGGAAGTGGTCAGCTGCGCCGCCCTAAGCGCGCCGACGGCGGCTTCCGCTTTTTCGAGGGCC
>WRED01000070.1 GCA_009779495.1 Oscillospiraceae bacterium
TTTTTCCGTCCTGCCGCGCAAAAAATGCTCGCAATAAACAAATTATTCCTGCGCTTTTTTACTTGCGGGACGAAAAAAATCCTCGTTTATCCGCTCGCGGCTAGTTTCCGAGGAGGTCTAATAGAGAAAAAAACGGTCAGGGTAAGCATTTCGCCTACCCTGACCAATCTGTTATCTGCCGTTATCTTCTGTTGTTAAAATTGCGGTTCCCGCCACCGCCGCCCCTGCGGTCCCTGTCATTGTCCCGCCGCGGCGCGCGTCTGGGCGCGTCGGATATCTCATTCTCCGGCGTAAGTCCGTCCAGTTCTATCAGCGCGTCCCTGCGCGAAAGGTTCAGGCGGCCCTGATCGTCGATCTCCTGCACTTTCACAACCACCTCGTCGCCCACCGATACCACGCTCTCGACAGAGTCCACGCGCCGTATGTCAAGGCGGCTGATATGCACAAGCCCCTCCTTGCCGGGGGCGATCTCGACGAACGCGCCGAAGTCCATCAGCCTTGTCACGACGCCCTTGTAAAACGCACCGATCTCCGGGTCGTTGGCGATTGTCTCAATGATGGTATACGCGCGGGTCGCGTCGTCAATGTCAAGAGCGCTGATAAAGACGGTGCCGTCCTCCTCGACGTCGATCTTGCAGTTGCATTCGGCGCAGATCTTCTGAATAACCTTGCCCTGCTTGCCGATCACGTCGCCGATCTTCTCGGGATTTATCTTGATGGTCAGCATCTTCGGCGCGTACTTCGACAGCTCCTTGCGCGGCTCGGATATAACCGGCAGCATGACCTCGTCGAGGATAAAAATCCTTGCCTTGAGGGTTTTGTCGAGTGCCTCGCGGATGATGGCGGGCGTCAGGCCGCGCACCTTGAGATCCATCTGTATGGCGGTGATGCCCTTGTGCGTGCCGGCGACTTTAAAGTCCATGTCGCCGTGAAAATCCTCGACGCCCTGGATGTCCACCATCGTCATGAAGCGGTCGCCCTCGGTGATAAGCCCACAGGAGATACCCGCGACGGGCGCTTTGATCGGCACGCCGGCCGCCATGAGCGACAGCGTTGAGCCGCAGATCGCGCCCTGAGAGGTCGAACCGTTTGAGGACAGCACCTCGGACACGAGCCGTATGCTGTACGGGAATTCCTCGACGGAGGGAATCACGGGCAGCAGCGCGCGTTCAGCCAGCGCGCCGTGGCCTATCTCGCGGCGGCCGGGGCCTCTGGGCGGCCGTGTCTCGCCGACGGAGTAGGACGGGAAGTTATAGTGGTGCATATAGCGCTTGGAGTCCTCGCTGTCGATGCCGTCAAGCATCTGCGCGTCGCTCATCGTGCCCAGGGTGGTCACGGTCAGCACCTGTGTCTGCCCTCTTGTGAACATGCCCGAGCCGTGAACTCTCGACAGCAGGTCGATCTCGGAGTTAAGCGGGCGGATATCGTCGATCCCGCGTCCGTCGACGCGCTTGCCGTCGTCAAGCAGCCAGCGGCGCACCACGTATTTTTGCAGCTTGTAGAGGCATTCCTCGAGCTTAAAGCCCATGTCGGGGTATACCGGGTCAAACTTTTCGTGAACTGAGTCATACACGGGGCGAAGCCTTTCGTCGCGTATACGCTTGTCGTCGGTATCCAGCGCAAAGCGGACGCTCTCGATGGCAAATGCCTTGACGGCTTCATACATGTCGGGATCGGGGTCGTTCGACGGGAAGTCGATCTTCTCCTTGCCGACCTCGGCCTTAATGCTCTCAATAAACGCGACGAGCTTGGTATTTTCCTCGTGCGCCAGCATAATCGCGTTGAACATCGTTTCGTTATCGACCTCGTTTGCGCCCGCCTCAATCATGGCGACAAGATCGCCGGTGGAGGCGACGGTCAGCTGAAGATCGGACGTTTCGCGCTGCTTTTCATCGGGGTTGACGACAAGCTCGCCGTCAACCAGCCCGACCTGAACGCCCGCGATAGGGCCGTCCCACGGAATCTCAGAAACAGAGATGGCGATGGACACGCCGAGCATGGCGGTGATCTCCGGGGCGCAGTCGGGATCGACGGACATGACGGTGGCTACCACGGACACGTCATTGCGCATATCTTTCGGGAAAAGCGGGCGGATGGGGCGGTCAATCACGCGGGACGCGAGCTGCGCCTTTTCGCTGGCCCTGCCCTCCCTGCGCTGGAAAGAGCCGGGGATCTTGCCCACGGAGTAAAGCTTCTCCTCAAAGTCCACGGACAGAGGGAAGAAGTCCACGCCCTCGCGGGGCTTGTCCGACATGGTGGCGGTGCAGAGTATCTCTGTCTCGCCGTAGCGCACGAGACACGCGCCTCCCGCGAGCTGCGCCATTTTGCCGAGTTCCGCCTTGAAAGGGCGTCCGGCGATGGTTGTTTCAAAGGTTTTGAAATCCTTGAAGAACATGTTTTGTTTGTTCCTTTCAAAAATATATTTCCACAACCCGAACTTAGCAATAAATCGCACGCTTATCAGAGCCTGCAAAACGATAAGCGTCCGATTTACTGCTAAACATAGGGCTGTCGGATGCAACATGAGCGAATGATTGATAAACGGGATACACTCTTGGTTACCTTGTTATTATGCAACATAACGTCGCCCAAATGATCAATTCTCAATTACAAAATAGTGGGACGGCTTTTTGAGCCGCCCCTTCACCAGCTGGGTTATTTGCGGATGCCAAGCTTCGCGATAATGGAACGGTAGCGTTCGATATCGTTTTTCTGGAGATACGCCAGCAGGTTACGCCTGCGGCCAACCATTTTTAAGAGGCCTCTGCGCGAATGGTGATCTTTCTTATGCTCTTTCAGATGTTCGGTAAGATCCTGGATCCTTTTCGTCAGGACGGCGATCTGTACCTCAGGGGAGCCGGTGTCGCCCTCGTGCAGGGCATATTCCTGCATCACAAGGTTTTTTTCTTCAGGGGTCATATTTTTCACCTCATTGATTATTTTCCTGAAACCCAGTAAGAGGCAGGTGAGCACCGCGATACTGCTTTATATTCAGTATCATAGCGGTTTGATCCCCGAACCGAGAAACAAGCAATACTTATTTTATCATAGCTATCTGCTTTTGTAAAGGCTTTTTTTATAATATTTCCTTTTTCTTGTATGATAGTCAACAAATTTGAAAATCATTTGGTTGACTATACTTTAATCATGTGATAAAATTTACTTTATTCTATTGTATTAGACCTCCTCGGAAACTACTCACGGCGGCGTAAACGGTCTTTTTTCCGTCCTGCCGCGCAAAAAATGCTCGCAATAAACAAATTATTCCTGCGCTTTTTTACTTGCGGGACGAAAAAAA
>WRED01000071.1 GCA_009779495.1 Oscillospiraceae bacterium
CGGGTAGCAAGTAACAATCTTTCGCAGAAGCCAGATCGCAACGCGCCTTAAGGCGCTGCTAGTAACAGAGCCTTTAAGGCGCATCTGAAATACCACCGGCTACGCCGGTGGATTTTTATTTTTGTATCACGTTTTACTTACTCGGTGCTGTTCAGCCTTTCAAAAATATCCATCAGCCCCTGCGACAGATCGTTCGCCTGCTCGTCAAAATTGGTAAACTCCGCGTCGATCTCATCTTCCTGCGGCGTTTCGGGCTGCGACGGCGGCCCATACTGCAAAAACGGCGGCGGTTCAGGTTGCTGTTGGGGCACGGACGGCGGTTCATAGCTTTGCACCGGCTGATCTTCATACGGCGGAGTGACCGGCGTCTCGACCCGGTCGGGGTTAAAACGCTCCTCGGGCTTGATGAACTCAAAATTTTCCTCCGAGCGGTTGAACGCGATGATGTCGTCGGCATTCAGCAGCTCCGCCAGTTCGCTGGGGCGCTTGAACGCGATAATGTCCTCATCAATATTAAAACTGTCCGCCTGAGCCCGCACACTGCCGGGCGCGAGCCGCTCAAGTTGCTCTTTCAGCTTGTTCACATAATTCGTCAGCTCGATGCAGCTGTTGTACAGATCCGCATTCTCGACCTCAGCCTCGGCCACGGATTTTTTCAGTTGATTGTTTTCCTCCGTCAGCTTCTCCGACTGATGATAAAAATCGACATTTTCGTCAATCAGCCTATCCGTCTGATCATGAAGCTGGGCGTTTTCATCGGCCAGCTTGTCTGCCTGAGCACGAAGCTCGGCGTTTTCATCGGCCAGCTTATCCGCCTGAGCGCAAAGCTCGGCGTTTTCATCGGCCAGTTTGTCCGCCTGAGCGCGAAGCCCGGCGTTTTCGTCAGCCAGCTTATCCGCCTGGGCGCGAAGCTCGGCATTCACACCGGCCAGCTTGTCCGCCCGGATCGTAAGCTCTTCGACCGCGCCGCCGTTCGCCTTTAAGGAAGCGTTTTCCCGCGTCAGCGCGTCAAATCCGCTTTTCAGCGAGGACGCCTCATCCCTCGCGCTCTCAAGCTCCGATTTCAAGCCGCCGTTTTCACTGTCCAGCATACTCATCTGCGCCCGTAAGGACGCGTTCTCGGCTCTGAGCGTATCAGCCGCTCTCCTGGCCGCCGCGATCTCTTCGGTCAGCGTCATTTTTTCGCCGATCAGCGCGGCGCTGTCGTTTTTAGAGATGTTGAGCAGCGCTTCCGCTTCCGTCTTGCCGCGCCTGAACGCGTCCCGTTCATCGGTCAGATCCATCATGCCGGACTTGAGCGTGTCGCGTTCTGTCTTAAGCCTCTCAAGTTCCTCGTAAAATTTCGCCAGCTGCCTGGCCGTATCCTCCGACAGGCTGACGATGCGCTCATACTCCACCTTCAGCGACTCAATAAACGAATCGACCTCTGACGGGTCATAGCCGCCGTCCCTCTGGTAAGCAAAAAGGCCGTTACCGCTCATGATATATTCCATCCCTCTCTACATTATTGATGCCTGGCCGCCAGCTCGCACAGATTCCTGTAGCTGATGGCCATGGACTCACGCGGGTCAATATCGCAGGAATCCTGCTCAATCACGATATATTTTACCCCGATTTCCTGACAAGCCTTGAAGCATTCGTCCAGATTCAGATTTCCCGTGCCGATTTCCGCGAATTTACGCTCATTGCTCACGATCTTGTAATCCTTGAAGTGGCAGACCTCGACGCGCCCGGCGAGCGAGCGGAGAAAGTCCGGCGGGTTGACGCCGCCGACCTGCGCCCAATGTGTGTCCGGGATAAAATGGAACAGATCAGGATCGGTATCCTCAATCAGCATGTCCATAATCGTCCGCCCGTCATAGCGCTCAAACTCAAAGGCATGGTTGTGATACGCGAACTGCATCCCCTGTGCCTTCATACGCGCGCCAATATCGGTTGTGTCCGCTATGAACCGCTGTATGCCCTCTTTTGAGCCGCGGTACTCGTCCGGCATCCCGCCGATGCCGATAGACGGGCAATCGATCATTTTATGCTCCGCGATGAGGTTGTCAAGATCGTTTTGCAGCCGCTCAAAGGGCTTGTGCGTCACGCATATGTCAAGCCCGAAGCGGCTGACCAGCTCGGCGACCGTCTGGGGATCAATATCCCCTATCCCGGAAATCTGCGCCGCACTTATGCCGATGCTTTGCAAAAACGCGAACGTCTTTTCCGTATCCTCCGCCGTCTTGATAAATTCGCGCAGCGTATACAGCTGCGCCCCCAGTTTGATCTTCTCCATAAAATATCCTCCTGCATCAATATATAGTATCCGTAGATTTTACATACACAAGTATATTATATATCCAGTTTCGTGAAACGTCAACCTTTTTATTGATTTCCGCGCGAGAAATCATAAAAAAATGATAAAAAACCGTATATTTTCAGCTAACTTCCGCTTTGGACGACCGCCGTTAGCAAAAAAAATAAAATTTGTAATGATTTACTTTCGATTTTGACTTGACTATTTGAAAGATTAAGGGTAAAATATAATCACTGCTTAAATAAGGACGGATCAAGAAAATGACAGAAAGCGAATATAATCCCGATATCGTCAGCGTGATCGACGAGGACGGAAAAGAGCATGTGTTTGAGGAGCTTGACCGTATTGAGACGGACGACGGCCGCTATGTGGCCCTCGTTCCCCTGTACGACGATCCGCAGGAATACGTCGACGACAGCGGTGAACTTATCATCCTCCGGGTCACGGAGGAAAACGGCGAAACATACCTCGTCCCCATTGAGGATGAGAACGAGTTCAACGAGATCGGCGCGGCGTTCGAGGAACGCCTGTCGGAGTTCTACGGTTTTGAAAATGAAAATGAAAGTGAAAATAAAAATTAACGTAGAGTCAACAGGCTCTATCTAACAGGCTCTTCCCTGCCTTGTGCGGCAAATATACATCTGATATTAACCCAACAATCATTAAAAGGGAGCTTGGCTCCCGCGGCGGATTGCAGACCTCCCGGCTTATGCAGGACGAAGGGAGCGCGAAACCGCGGGGCGGCGCCCACCTGCTTTATGCAGGTTATTATTAGTTGTATTCGGCTTGGCGGGGAAACTTTATTGATAGACAAACCACTAAAAAATCGGTTTGTCTATTAGACCTCCTCGGAAACTACTCACGGCGGCGTAAACGGTCTTTTTTCCGTCCTGCCGCGCAAAAAATGCTCGCAATAAACAAATTATTCCTGCGCTTTTTTACTTGCGGGACGAAAAA
>WRED01000072.1 GCA_009779495.1 Oscillospiraceae bacterium
CGTCCTCCGCGCCGAAAACCTCCATGCGGTCGGGGCAGCCGGGGTCGCTGAGTTCGGCTTGGTAGGTGCGGCTTTCAGGTTCGGCGGCGGCCTCGTCCTTTGGCTCTGTGGGATCGGCTTCCGAGGTTTTAGGATCAAAACCGCGCTCATGCAGAGCCGTCAGCAGGCCAAAAAATTCCGGACCGGTGAGGACGCCGTCCTTGGCAAGGTGAAATTCGCCGATTTGATATGCCGCGCTGGGCATCCCGAGGTAGGCGCTCTTGGTTTCGAGGATTTCGGTCAGGGCTTTGACCAGGGCTTTGCGGGTTTCGGGGTTGAATTTGCAGTTGATTTTCATGCTCGTTACCTCCTGTATTTGTTGATATACAAGGATTTGTGTCCCTGCATCGTATGTCATATTACCATAACAGGAGGCATCAATCAAGTTCTTTTCAAGAATAATGCCGCCAAAGATGTGCAAGCTATTTTGTGATTATCACACAACGCCGCCCTCCGCGATAAACACCCTGACAGGAACTCCCAACAGCGCGCAGTTGTCGATCACGTACTTCGTTCCGCAGCTGGCTCCGTCCCAAAAGGCCAAAACGATATCCGAATTGTTAATGATCGTGATGTTCCTTTTTAGCGGTGCAGATCGCCCATATTTGCCGTACTCAGGCAGAAACTCCGTCAGCTTGATGCCGTGAGCCAGCGCGTACTCCCGCGCCGAGGCGTCCACGCCCGCCGCGCCGCCCGACACGATCATGGTTGTGTTGGGCGGTAAATATTTGCCAAGGTTGGGGACGGTTAGACCTCTTGAACCAATGACTGCTACTTTCAAGAAAAGCCCCTCCAAAAATAATGCGTCATATTACCACCATAATACCACTATTTTTTGTTGTGGCGCAATATTTCCACTATAATTATTTCATACTGATGTTAATACAGTGGAAATGAGGTGTCATAATGGAGGATAAGCTTTTACGCTACACGCTTCGGGTTGACAGAGCGTTGTTTGGAAAATTCCGTTATATTGCGGAATCAGAAGGTCGTTCGGCGAACAAGGAAATAGAGCAATACATCAAAAAATGCGTTGCCGAATTCGAGAAAAAGAACGGCAAAATCAATTGTGATTCTGAATAGATGTTTCCGTGTCCCAAACGATTCCGCCCAACACCCACTGAGCTACCGCGACAACTATGCCATTTCCTGCCATCTTGTAGCACACCCCGTCCGAATAAGGCTTCGCCAGCCAGCAGGCGATCTGCTTGCGGCTTTTCTTCTTGCCGAGGGTCGAAAAAACCGACTCCCAGAACAGGAAGTCGGCTTCGGTCGGGTTTTCCACGCCGATATCGTCGCACCAATATTTTGGCAGATTCATCAACATGAGACACTCCGTGGGCGTGAGGCGGCGGACGATGTATGTGAACGAGCGTGAACGGCAGTTCGTGCAACAGTACATGCCCTGATTGACGACCGGCGGACTCTTGAAATCACGCGCGGTGAGGGTGGGCGACTGCTCCTCGCAGGACTGCGCGTAGTTGCCTGTTGTTAAGGCGAACACCGGTTCGCCGACGTAAGTCCGTTCGCCGCCCGCCGTGTCCGCCGTGTCCGCCGCGCAGATCACAAGCCCGCCCTGGTTGCAGGGGGTCTGAGTTGAGGTGTCGAGGGTCTTTGCCGTATCGGTTTCGTACACGCCTGATCGCGGATTCGGGCTGTTCATGGCGTGGGACGCGACGGACGAAATCCCGTAGGCCACGGGTTCCGCGCACAACGGCGCTGAGTTCCCGCCCGTTCCCATCCTTGACGTCAGTGTCTGCACCATGCCGCTTTCGTCGAGCCTGACGCGCCCGTCCATCGGGTGATTTTCGACCGAGAACGCTACGCCGGGATGGTTGTCGCCGCCGAAGGTTTCAGCCCGCAGCGTCGGGGCCACGTCCGCCCACGCGCCGCCGCCCCTGCGGATCATCGCGCCCGCCTCGAAGGAATACGCCTCGTTTTCGGCATGGTCGGCGCAAAAAAGCCCCGCTTGGTATTCCAAGGCGGAGCGGAGCAGCCGGGGTATTTCCTTGCCCTTCGCGTCGATCCGGCGGAGGATGCCGAGGCAGGCGGTTGCGCTGAGGTAATATTTCGGGTCAACGTCGCGTTCGAGTATCTCCGAAAGGTGCTGCCGTTCGATCTCATGCGGTCGGCTTGTGATACCGTGGAATGTCTCGCCGCCCCAGGAATCAACGGCCTTTTGTATGCGCTTGTGACGGCAGTTCGGTATTCCGGCGAAGCGGGCGGGGTCAAAATATCTGCAGTTAATTCCCACAACGAATATTCTTTTCCGGCGTTGAGCAATCCCGAATTCTTGAGCGTCCAATATATTTGGATCGCAGATAAAGCCAAGATCGGCAAAAGCATCCATGACAATTTTCCAGTCGGCGCCGCCGTTTATGCTGAGTAAATTCGGCACGTTCTCGAAAAGGAACGCCTTGGGATACTCGCCGTTCGTCGCCTCCAGCATCTCGCGCATGACGCGGACGGCCTCGGAAAACAGCCCCGACGGGCCGTCCAGACCGGCCTGCTTCCCGGCGATAGACCAGGAGGTACACGGAGAGCCGAAGGTGACAAGCTCGCAGGGTTCAATCGCCCCGCCGTTAATTTTGGTTATGTCGCCGAGATGCTCCATTTCAGGGAACCTCGCGCGGGTGACGGCTATGGGGAAAGGTTCGATCTCCGACGCGTAGCGGGCATGTATGCCGAGCCGCTCCGCCGCGAGAGGGAACGCCCCGGAGCCGTCGAACAGACTAAGCAGCTTCACGATTTCATGACCTCCTTCACAAGATCGGCGTAGCGGATGGTTTTCCCATCCCGCTCACAGCTGATATCCTCGCCACCGTTCTGCTTGAGTTCTGCGTATCTTCGTAAAATGACCGAAGCGTACTTTTCATCCAATTCGAGCATGTTACAAATTCTGTCAGTCTGCTCACATGCCATGAGCGTCGAGCCTGACCCGCCGAAAGCGTCCAGCACAATTCCGTTGGCTTGGCTACTGTTTTTTATCGGATACGCCAGCAGGTCGAGGGGCTTTGAGGTCGGGTGGTCGCTGTTTCGTTTCGGCTTGGCGAAGCTCCAAATCGTCGCCTCCTTGCGTCCCGCGTACCACTTGTGCGTGCCCGTTTTCAGCCAGCCGTAGAGGATCGGCTCGTGCTGCCACTGGTACGGCGAGCGGCCCATGACGAAGCTGTCCTTTGCCCAGATGCACGTTCCCGAAAGA
>WRED01000073.1 GCA_009779495.1 Oscillospiraceae bacterium
GCCCGTTTTCAGCCAGCCGTAGAGGATCGGCTCGTGCTGCCACTGGTACGGCGAGCGGCCCATGACGAAGCTGTCCTTTGCCCAGATGCACGTTCCCGAAAGATGGAAGCCCGCCTCGCGGAAGGCTCTGCGAAAGTTTTCGCCCTCGGTGTCGGCGTGAAAAACATACGCGGAGCCGCCGCCCTCAAGGTTATCGGCAAGGTTCTTAAAAGACGAGAACAGGAAATTGTAGAACTGCTCCGCTTTCATATGATCGTTCTTAATCTTGAGTCCGCTGGCCGACTCGAAGGCCACGTTGTACGGCGGGTCGGTCAGGACGAGGTTCGCTTTGCGCCCGTCCATCAGCTTGCGGACGGTTTCGGCGTCGGTGGCATCGCCGCAGATGAGCCGGTGACGGCCAAGCGTCCACAGGTCGCCGGGCAAAACAAAAGCCGCCTCTTCCAAAGCGGCTGTCAGGTCGAAATCGTCATCCTGAATGTCGTCAGAGTCAGAGGCGACCAGCTTCTCAATCTCGCCCGCGTCGAAGCCGGTCAACTCAAGGTCGAAGCCCAAATCCCGCAGCTCGCCGAATTCCAAAGCGAGAAGCTCCTCGTCCCAGCCCGCGTTCATGGCGAGCCGGTTGTCCGCCAGTATGTATGCCTTTTTTTGTGCGTCGGTCAGGTGCTCCACGAACACGCACGGAATCTCGGCGATGCCTTCCTCCTTGGCGGCCATGATTCGCCCGTGACCAGCGATGATGTTGAAGTCGCCGTCAATCAGCACGGGGTTGACAAATCCGAACTCCCGCAGCGACGAGCGCAGCTGCAATATCTGTTCTTTGCTGTGCGTCCGGGCGTTTCGGGCATACGGGATCAGGCGATCCACCGCCACTTTTTCAAAGCGTTCTGTTGTTTGCAAATTGTTGGCCTCCTTGTTTTAATTTTCTCATGCGTCAGAATCCTCTGTTTAAAAGCATGTTTAAAAATTCGTTTTTCTCATCATTCTGACTCCCGCTGTATCGGTTGATAATTTGCATGATCAGGTTAAAATCGTCGCGCATGGCCTTGTAGTAGCCCTGCCCCGCCGTGACGTATGGCGACAGCTTCAGGTCTTTTGTCATGCGCCCGATCTTGCGGTTCATGGCCTCGCAGGCGAGAAAACCCTGCCGGTTCAGCACGTAGTCGGTGATGGTCTGCGGCGCGACCAGGCCGTCGCAGCCGCGAGCCGCGATGTAATCCTCGATCTCGGTTCGGAGAATGTCTGCCGCCGGGACTTCCTTTTCGCACTCCTTCATGGCCATGGAAAAATATTCGGCCATGACGTTTTTGGATGCAAGTTTTTTGGCGGGCGGCTTCGGTGTTGCGCCGACTGCGGGCTTGCCTTCGAGCTGCTGGTCAACCGGATTTTTCCGGGGACGGCCCGCCCCCGGACGATACCCTCCGCTGGGCATGATCGTCACCCCATTTTGATTTTTTGATTTATTTTTTTGATTTTTGATTTTTGAAAAATTTTTACGTGCCCCAGCCACGCTGGTAGATTTTGTTAAACGCAGGTTCCAAGACCGCCCCTACCGTCCCATAAATGTCAATTACTGCGCGTCTTTGCGTGACACGACCGGCAGAGCGACCGCAGGTTTTCCTCCGCGTGTGAGCCGCCCTGAGCAACAGGGATTATGTGGTGAACTTCCTCGGCACGGACGCACCGCCCGGCGGCAAGGCACTCCTCGCACAGAGGGCGCGCCGCGATGTACATGTTTCGGACGATTCGCCAGCGGCCGCCATAGATTTTATTGCTGTCTGGATGGCGATACCGCCGGTTGTACTCGCGTGCGTCCTGCTTGGCGTGTTCCTCGCAAAACCGCCCCGCCACCAGCTTCGGGCAGCCGGGATAGGAGCAGGGCTTCTTTGGTTTGTATGGCATAAGGTTCCCTCCGTTCGGGCAAATCAAAAGCCCCCGGATTGCTCCGAAGGCTTCTGCATGAACTTTTACTGATGCCAGTATATCACACTTGCGCGGGACAAAAGGGACAACTTTAGTTTTTCTCTAAAAATCTGTATGCCGCCTTTTTTACGCTGTCCGCCGTGTTGCCGCCGATGGTAAACGCGACCTGCTGCCACGACAGCCCGTTGATGTACCGCAGGGAAAGAATCTGCCTGATTTGGCTGTCGTCGATGCCGTTGATATACCGGGTCAGGCGGTTCAGCTCGTAGAAGCATTTTCTGAGATTCAGGTCGATGATCACCCGCAGGTCGGCGATTTCGGCTGTGTAGGCCGCCAGCTTGTCGGTCACGCCGCGCACGTGGGGAAGCCCGGTGATGCGGCTCGCGCAGTTGGTCGCGAGGGCTTCGAACTCGGCCAGTCGCCGTTGCTGTTCCTCAATCTCGCGGTTGAGCCAATATAGCTGGGACAGGTCTTTTTTCGTCATAGGGTACCTCCAAAGTGTCAAGAATTTGTATAATCTCCCTGACCTCCCCGACGCTTCGAACTATGAAGGCTTCGCCCTTGGCGGCTTGTATTTTCCGTATTGTCGATTCTTGCAGCTTAGTCGGCTTTCCCGTTTCTGTCTTTACCTCGAAGGCGACAAATTGCCTGCGATAGCAAACGATAATATCAGGCAAACCGGCAGTTCCCATCGCGCCGCCATGCTGTTTCCAGCAGAAGCAGAGCGGAACCGTCTTGAGATACTTCATAATTTGGTTGGTTATTTCTTTTTCGAGCATAATTCCTCTCCGCATTACCACTTTAACCACTACCACCACCGCCGCGACCGTATATATATATAGGGGTATATGTATGATGGGAAGTAAAGGGGATATCGCACATACGAGGTATGTTGACACTGTGGTAAGTGGTAATAGTGGTAATGATTTCATCAATGAACCGGGGAGGTTCATTGATCATCATTTTTCCCGCCTCTCAGCGGCTGGATATTATTCGTTTTTATGCGGAAAAGATACCCGCGCACCGTTTTGCCGCATACCCAGCCGCTGTGTTTCGTTCTTTCCTTGCCTTCGCTGTCCCTGTTGATGGCGATGTAACCCCGCTCCCGCAGCCCCTGAAACGTCTTTTTGACATTGAACCCGGCGTCCTCAAGAGCCTCGTCCAGATATTGCGGGATCACAAAATATTCGCCGTACTGCCCGCCGGGGCTTGGCTCGGTCTTGCCGTAAAACGGCGACGCGTCGGGCGAGAAACGATGCTCGTTGCTGACCAGCCAGCCCGTGATGAAGTCCCACGCC
>WRED01000074.1 GCA_009779495.1 Oscillospiraceae bacterium
GAAAGCCTTGCGCCGCAAGAAATTAAGATCGATTTCGCGGTTTTTCCCGCACTTAATTTGAATTTTTTGTATTGTCGCAGGGCAAAGTGGTTCGGCGCGCGCTCGGCCAGTGCCTCAAAGAGAAAATCGACGCTGTTCATAAAAGTTTCGTCGTCCTCGCGGACCTCCATGTTGTTGATCATCTCGACCAGGGTGTTCATGTTCCGTTCCCGCGGCGGCCCCTCGTACCATATATAGCCTATAAGTGCTTGATACAAAAGCGTTTCCGCTTTTTGCCAGAAGTCGTCGGAGGATTTACCCTCGCCCTTCGTGTTCGATATTAGAGCCGTAACGAACTTTAATATGTCTTTTTCACTTTTGATATACTCGAACGGATTGTATTTATGACTTTTCTTGAAGTCGATGGTATTCAGGACTTTTATTTTGTAGCCGTTGTCCTCCAGCAGCTTCCCGGTTTCGATCAATAACTGTGCCTTGGGATCGGTGATAACGTAGCTTGAATGAAGCTGCATGATGTTGGGCTTGCAAAAAAACCTCGTTTTGCCCGAACCTGAACCGCCGACCACCAGCACGTTTTTATTACGGGCGTATTTAGGGTCTTTCGGCCGGCTCTCCATCGTCAGGGATTCGGTCGCCGTCAGTATGATGTTGTTGTCGGGCTTGGGATCGACGTATGGCCTGATATTTTTCTCGTTTCCCCAACACGCCGATCCGTATTCCACATTTTTACGGAATTTCTTGGCATTTTTGCCCCTAAAATACACAAAGGCGAATATGAGCGCCGCGCCGCATACGCCGATGAACAGATCGAACGGATGGAACGACGGGGCTATATCGCTCATGGATTCGCCCAGGGTTTTCACGCTGCCGGCGATTTTGTTCAGTACGTCCTTGCCTTCGGCGAGGCGGTACGCCGTGCCGATTTTATTGGCGAACCAAAAGATAAAAACATACGGGATATTCGGCATTACCCGTTTTTTCAATACGGATGTGATATTGATACTTATAACTCACGCCCCTTTTCTTTGTGCTTGGTCTTGTCGATGACCTGGGATTTTACTTTTGCCATCAAATCCCCCAGGGACTTGATAATAGACGGCTTTTCGGCGGTTTTATTCAACTGTTTCGCCGAGAACTCCTTGAACGCCGCCGTCAGCGCGTCAGCGTCCCGGCTCTTGAAGAACACAAGCCATTTTGGGGGAACTTCGGAAACGTCCTTGCGTAGCGCGAAGTCAACGCCGTATTTACGGGCGACGCTCTCAAAAGATTTTATGTTTTTGTCGGTGATCTCGATATTGGAAACGCCGGCGCCCTGCCCGGTAAGCTGCTTGACGGACTGTTTGCCGTGTTTAGGCTCGTTCATCTTCTGCTGGATTTTTTTCGCCTGTTCAAGAAACAGCTTGATCGCTTTGGCGAGGACTTGCCCCGTCAACTTGCCGCCTTTGATGATGATAGCGACGTTTTTCTCGCTGATTTGATCGTCAACAGAGATAATCTTCACCTCCGATCAGCGCGCCGCCCGGTTTTTCGGAACAGGGCAGTATGCCGTACCAGCGGAGAAGGTCATACAAAAACCAGCGTCCCCGCTGCGTCCAATAGGTATGGATCGTTGAGGTGGTGTCGTTCACATGATATGTGCGCGTGACCGTATAGCCCTGATTAGCGTGTTTTTCGTATAACAGCCATGTGCCGCCCATTTTGTACTGCACACGGAAGCCGTTTAGCAGCTTATTGAAAGCGACGGCCGACATACCGTAATCTTTGGCGATGATGGAAACCTGGACGGCGTTATCGCATTGAAGTATCGCGTCGTAATACCGGATTTTGGGAGCGAGCTGCTCAACCTTTTCGGCCAGCGCGGTTTTTTCTGCTCTTTCATCGGCGATCTTTTGCAGTAATTCGTCCTTAAAGCCGCCGTCCTCCCGCAGTCTGCGGAGCGTTTCGTCCGTGATATACGCCCCGTGAACCCTTATAGCGGGCAGTATCTCGGCAGTGACCCACCGGCGAAACGATTTCGCTGTTTCCAGTTTGCTTGAAAACATAAGGCTGTATAAGCCGGATTCGCTGATGACGGTCAAATTCTGTTTGCCTCTGAGGGTGTCGCAATTCGCGACGCCCTTATCCTCGTCGTCAACGTGCTTCGAGAGAGCGTCTCGCGAATTTCTGTACCCTAACTTTTTCGTAACGTCAGCGCCGACGAACCAGGGCTGCCCGTCGATCTCCACAGCCCGGACTTTGCCGAACTCCTTGTTTTCAAATGTTTGCAGTTGCTTTGTCATGGTGGTAAAACCTCCGTTAAATAAAATTGACCGCCTCTTTTGAGCGGTCTGACCGTGATTTTTGTTTATGCAGTTGTATGACCGCTTGAAGCGTATCGCTATAATCCTTGCCGATGGGCGGGGGAGCGACGGTGATTTTCAAATGTGAGAAGCGTTTATCTCTCAGTAACTCCCGGATTATACGGTCGGTTGCCTCTTTGCCGGCTTTATCATTATCCAAACACAGCCGGACATTTTCTATTTGCGGGTTGCGTTCCAAAAAGCTAATTACCGCGATAGAGCCGACCCCGCCGAAAGATAGCCTGTACCCGTCCCATTTATCGCCGTTTATCTTATGAATTGTATCGTCTGATAGAGCGTCAATCGGGGACTCAAAACAGGCAAGGTTGCGTTTGTTTGGATTTATCGGCGGCAATACGAAGCTGAACCGCTTGTCGCTGCCGGACACATCTTTTTTGCTGCCGTCCGCAGTGCCGCGTTCACAGGCGAACCGCGGCGTTTTGCCGTCATATCCCACGAAAACGCAGTTACCCCGCGTGTTTTCGTAGAGTTTCCCGTCAGCGACACAAGCGATAAGCGTCCCTTTGTCGATACCGCGTCCGCGCAGATATGCGTAAACGCGGTCATTGTTGATGTTTTTCGGCGGCAGGGCAAACGGTTTCGGCGGTTTGATCGACGGCGGGGGAGGCTCGGATTTATACGCCGCGCCCTCGCCGGTCAGGTGACGCACAGCGTCTATGAAGCCCATACCCCGGACTTTGACAAGAAAATCCAGCGCCGAATAACCGCCCACGCCTTGCGA
>WRED01000075.1 GCA_009779495.1 Oscillospiraceae bacterium
CAGGGATGGTCGCCCCTACTTTTTGAACAGCAGTTCGCTGCCGTCGCCGCTTTTTTTCACCTGCTGCGGTCTTAGCCCCTTCTCCTTCGCGATGATATCCAGCACAAGCGGCCCGCAGAAACTGCCCTGGCACCGCCCCATGCCCGGCCTGACGCGCCGCTTGACTCCGTCGATCGTGTCGCATGGGACGTTGCGCCGCAATGCTTCCAGTATCTCGCCTTTGCTTATTTCCTCGCAGCGGCAGATTATCACGCCGTAGTCCGGGTTTGACGCTATGAGGGCCGCGCGCTCGCTTATGTCCATTGCTGCCGTGCGGGGCGCCGGCACGCGGACGGGGTCGAAATCAGGGTTCAAGCCTACGGTTTTCTCCCCGCCGAAAAGCTCTATGACCATCCGCGCCGCATCCACGCCGATCGCGGGCGCCGCCGTCAGTCCAGGCGACTGAATCCCCGCGGCGTGGACTATGTTTTTTACGAATCTCCCCTTGCAGACGACAAAATCCTCTTCATATGTGCATGCGCGCACGCCCGTAAAATAAGTGATTATCTGGTTCTCGGAGAGGGCCGGGCATGTGCGCCCCTGGCGCTGGAGCGTCACTTCGATGCTCTGCCGGATCGTGGAAAAATCTTCCTTTTCAATCGTCTCGATCGCGTCCGGGCCGATCAGCGTATTCCCATCCACCGTACGCATGACCGCGCCGCCTTTCGTATGCTCCCCCCTGGTGGCCGACGTCGCAAATGACGAAACGGCTGTGTTCACGATAGCGCCGCCGTATTTCCTGTCCAGGATCGCGTTTGTGCCTTTGCGCGGATGGATGGAGTAGAAATGATCCCCCGCCATTTTCGAAATGTCTTCGCAAAAAACGCCGGCCGCGTTGACGACGGCGCGCGGGTACACCGTCCCCCGGTTGGTGGAAACGCTCGTTATCACGCCATCTTCCGCCGTCATCGCCTCGACATATGTGTCCAGGTACACCCTTGCGCCGTTTTGGACCGCGTTTTCCGCGTATGCGATCGTCAGGTTATACGGGCAGACGATCCCGGACGCCGGGAAGTGCAGCGCGCCACCGATCGAATGGTCGACCGGCTCCAGTTTATGCAGCTTCTTCTTGCCGACCACCCTGACGTTCCGCAACCCCAGCCATCTCCAGTAGAGGCGCGAAAAAAACATGAGCGGGGCCAACGCCTGGTGGTAAAAGCATATGTATTGGCCGCAGCGGTTGAAACTCACGCCGAGTTCGCCGCAAACGTCCGTAAACATCCTGTTTCCCATTTTGGTAAAGTGGTGCTTGAGGGTGCCCTTCTTGAGATCCACGCCGGAGTGGACCATGCCGTCGTTGCGGCCTGATGCGTGCATTGCGAGGTCGTGCTCCTTTTCCACAAGCAGCACATCGAGTTTATAGCGCGATAGCTCGCGCGCGATAGCGCACCCGACCACGCCGCCGCCAATGACCAGGACGTCCGGCGCATCCCCGCCCAGCTCGCTGTCCTTTAAGGCGGGCATGCGCGGGGGCGCCGGTTTCTCGGCGGTACATTTGATATTGTTAACAAGTCCGGCGTATCGCTTCCTGTCGACGGCTATAAACCCGGCATAGACGACGTCCTGCCACAGCGGCAGTTCGCCGGACAGTACGAGGAGGCCGCTTTCTTCACCGGCCTCCACGCACCCACCGAATATTTTGTCGAGTTTTTTGTTGATTTTCTTCAGATAAGCCATCTATATTCACCAGTAAGATTATAGTCTTTTGAAGCGAGTGCCGCGACTATGCTTGCATGGTCATGACCGAACGAGAAAAACTACTCGAAGTATATCACCGCCGGTCGCGGTTAGTCAAGAAAAACAAAGGTGGCGGCGAGGTGTTGTATGAGGTTAGGCGGCAGCATGAACGCGGCCGCAATGTTACCCGACGCTTAGCAAGCCGTCCAGATCATCCGCTGTTATTTCAAGACCTGTCATGCCCAGCTCTAGCGCTTTGTCCTTCAGATATGAAATACAGCATTTGCTGCCGTAGATACGCCTTATTTCTTTTATGTCGTGCATGGCAATTAAGCGCGCAAGCACTGAGCCATAGCCATCTTGTTCCAGCTTTTCACGCCTGAGCCGATTATTCTCCGCCTCTTTTTCAATTATGTCCCCGCCGCATAACGGGCAGAGCCTCTGCGCTTTAACAATTTCTTTTCCGCATACGGGACACGGCTCTTTCTTTTCGTTCTCCTGCGCGCTGCTCTGATGCTTACTGCCGCGATAGCTGTGATAGCCAGGATAGCCAGGCTGTTTGTACAGAATAAACTCATTGACTTTACTGTTAACGGCTAGTACGACGAGCGTGACGATATCCGCCAATATGAGAGCGGACAGGAGTGCCAGAATATGCTCCGGCGTGCCGGGGCTCAATCGCGGCAAGTATGCGAACAGCGCCAGGATGTTTCCGATCAAGCCGCCAACGACGTAAACCCACCTGATCCAATTGACGCCGCTGGAAAGCGCGACAGTAAATACGAGCGAAAGAAGAAACAAGACAAGGTTATCGGTAGTCATAAGAACGATTAAAGCAAAACAAACTTTCACCACGGCGATCATGTTTAGGATGCATTGTCCTGTTGCGCGCCTTTTTTGAGCCTCGCTGAAATCTGATGTACACTCATCCGAATACATAATATCCTCCTTTTTATGGGCGCTTCATCTGTTTTTTCTCCTATTTACCTCTCTTGTGCGCCGCTTTTGCACAGTATAGGGCTTAAAGTAACTTTAATGTCAATAGGAAAATCAAACCGGAGCGATATTTTTACCGCTCCGGTTCTTCAGCAACTCCATGCTGTAAACCGTACTCGTATGCCTACTCGTATGCCACCTTCGTTTTGTTATAGCTTTCTCCTCATGAAGGTGGTATTATAGCAGCAATACAAATATAAAACACAGGAGGGGTTTAGTAATGCCGGCATATTCATCGATAAAA
>WRED01000076.1 GCA_009779495.1 Oscillospiraceae bacterium
CCTCTATCGCTCTGTATGGGCCGGGTTTGGTTTGCGCGCGGTTGATGTCCCGGGCGAGCGCCTTGTAGAGTATCTCGTTTATAAGCGACGACTTGCCCGAACCGGATACGCCCGTTACGCAGATGAATTTCGCGAGCGGGATCGGCACGTCTATTTCTTTTAGATTGTTTGCCGCCGCGCCGCGCACGACGACTTCTTCTCCGCTCCCGGGCCTGCGGGCTTCCGGGATCGCGATCTCTCTTTTCCCGGATAAGAACTGTCCCGTGACGGACTCCCCGCATGCCTTGACTTCCTCTATCGTGCCCTGCACGACTACCTCTCCGCCGTGGATGCCCGCTCCCGGTCCTATATCGATGATATGGTCGGCTGTTTCCATCGTCTCCGTGTCGTGCTCGACGACGATCAATGTATTGCCGAGGTCCGTAAGATCGCGCAGCGTCTTCAGCAGTTTGACGTTGTCCTTCTGGTGCAGGCCGATGCTCGGCTCGTCCAGGATGTACATGACTCCTACCAGGGCGCTGCCGATCTGCGTCGCCAGCCTTATGCGCTGCGCCTCTCCGCCTGAAAGCGTGCCGGCGCTGCGTGACAATGTAAGATAATCGAGCCCGACATTAATAAGGAAAGAAAACCTCGCGCGAATCTCTTTGAGTATCTGGCGCGCGATCGCCATGTCTTTTTTGCCGAGTTTCCCTTCGAGCTCTTCGACGAAACCCCCGGCCGCGCGCACGCTCATGTCGGAAAGCTCCGCGATGTTTTTATCGCCTACCGTCACGGCCAGGACCTCCGGCTTAAGGCGCTTGCCGTCGCAGGCCTCGCATGGCTCGAGCTTCATATAGTGCTCCATCTTTTCCTTTATATAGTCCGACGTGGTCTCGCGGTAACGCCGCTCGAGGTTTACGAGAACGCCCTCGAAAGGATGGTCCATGTGTGAGATGCGGCCCGTCGTGCGGCTTTTGTATATGTATTTCATGTGGCGCCCGCCGGTCCCGTAGAGTACTTCCTGCCTGAATTTTTCGGGCAGCTCGTTCCACGGAATTCGCATGTTGACCTTCTGCTCGTCCGCGAGAGCGTCTATCATCTGACGGTAAAAGCCCGAAAACTCCATCGTCGCGAATATGCCCGCGAGCGCGCCGTCCAGTATGCTTTTTTCGGGTTGCTGAATAATAAGGGCCGGGTCGATCTGCTGAATGAAGCCGAGCCCGTTGCAGACCGGGCATGCTCCGAAAGGCGAGTTGAACGAAAACATGCGCGGCTCGAGCTCCTCGATGCTGACACCGTGTTCCGGGCAAGACAGCTTCGTCGAAAAGATCCGCTCCTCTTCACGCTCGTCGTGAGGCCAGACTATCATCGCGCTTACAAGCCCTTCTCCGTGTAACAGCGCCGTCTCGACCGACTCGGTTATCCTGCTGAGATCGTCCCCTTTAATAATTATTCTGTCCACGACGATTTCGACCGTGTGCTTGAAATTCTTGTCGAGGTTTATCTCGTCTTCGCCTAGCGTCATTATCTCTCCGTCGACGCGGACGCGCACGAATCCTTCCTTGCGTATTGCCTCAAGCACCTTCTCGTGCGTGCCTTTGCGCAGGCGCACGACCGGCGCGAGGATCGTGATACGCGTCCCCTCCGGCATGGCGGCAAGGACGTCCGCGATCTGATCGACCGTCTGCGAGGTGATCTCGCGGCCGCAGATCGGGCAGTGCGGCACGCCGATGCGCGCGTACATGAGCCTGAGATAATCGTGTATCTCCGTGACCGTGCCGACGGTCGAGCGCGGGTTGTTGTGTGTCGTTTTTTGATCTATGGAAATGGCGGGCGATAGCCCCTCTATGAGCTCGACGTCCGGTTTGTCCATGCGCCCGAGAAACATGCGCGCGTACGACGAAAGGCTTTCGACATAGCGCCTCTGCCCCTCCGCGTATATCGTGTCGAAAGCGAGCGACGACTTGCCGCTGCCCGAAAGCCCCGTAAGCACGACAAATTGGTCGCGCGGTATCACAAGGTCGATATTCTTTAAATTGTGCTCGTTGGCTCCTTTGATGACAAGGTTCTTCATAATTCTTATTATAGCATTCAAGAACGTTTGTTTCAACTTGACAATATGATACCTTCGAAGCCGTGCAGACAATATGGGACGTACCTTGTGTCTGGTTTTTCAGACACAAGGTACGTCCCACTTTGTCTTATTATTTTCCAAAAATCTGTATTGACTTTTTTAAAATACAGGCATAAAGTGATGTCTGGTAATTGAATAAAGAATTATTCCGGTTGGGCAGGAACCTGCTTTCAAGTTATAAGATTTAGGGTGGAGATCTTCGCGTGAAGACTTCCTCCCTGCTTTTTTTAGGAGGTTGAGAACATGGACGTTACAGAAGCTTTCAAAATGGCGGGCGAGATTTATTTGTTTGGTATAGTGATAGCGCTTGGAATAGCGGCCCTTATCAAGTTTATTTGCTTTTATATTAACCGATCGGAAGAAAAAGCAAAGCTCAAGTCTCCTACAATTGATTGCGAAGGAGGCGGTGCAAAATGAATTTTTTGCAAATATTCCAGGGCGTCGGCACTCTGTTTGAACTGGAACCCGCTATCGCAATAGGGCGCCTTGTGTTTGTTTTTCTCGGCGTACTGCTGGTCTGGTTGGGAAATAAGCGAATACTCGAGCCGCTGATAATGGTGCCGATGGGTTTTGGGCTTGTGGCTATCAACGCGGGTATGCTGTTCAGCTTGTCCATCAATATTGACGGCGATCCCGGCAGTACGATCGATCTGACTAACATTATCATAAACCCGATGGAATCCACGACAGCCGGCCTGATGAATTTGATGCAGGTGGATTTTCTGCAGCCTATCTATACATTGATGTTCTCGAACGGACTGATAGCGTGCCTTGTCTTTATGGGGATCGGCGTTATCACGGACATCA
>WRED01000077.1 GCA_009779495.1 Oscillospiraceae bacterium
ACTAAAAAATAAGCAGGAGTACCTGGATCATTTCAATGAGCTTTCTCCGGAATATCAGCCCGACGGCCGCCATTCCAAAACGACATCCGACGCGCATATAAAAGAGGCTTTTGAAAAGGGCAGACTAACGTTTGAATGGATGCATCAAATGCGTGACGGTACTCCGATCCCGTGCGAAATAACGCTTGTCCGCGTCGATTACGAAGGCGATTATGTCGTCGTCGGATTTTCCCGTGATTTGCGTGAGCACAAACAAATGATGACGGAGATCAGCAATAACGCCGCGCTGCTCGGCAGCATAAACAACGCGGCGAATGTTTTGCTCCAGTCCGAGATCGGGGAATTTGAAAGCAATTTGCAGCTGAGTCTGAGCATGATCGGCGAAGCGGTAAACTCCGACCGAATTTGCATATGGAAAAACAGCTATATAAACGGAAAACGGCGCTGCACCCAAATATGCGAGTGGGTGGCGGACGAACGCCTGCGTACACCCCGCAGTATCGCGGTCGACGTTCTGTATGAGGACGTCATGCCGCTTTGGGAAGCGACGCTGCCCCGGGGGGATTGCATCAATTCACTGGTACGCGATTTGGCGCCGAAAGATCAGAAAATGATGAATATGCTCGGGATCAAGTCCGTTTTTGCGGCGCCGGTATTTATCCGCAATGATTTTTGGGGATTTGTCGGCTGCGACAATTGTCACGAAGAAATCATATTCACCGATGAAGTAGTCGCAACGCTGCGTTCCGGCTGCCTGCTGATCACGCAGGCGTTGCTGCGAAACGAAATGACACAGGAACTGGCGTCGGCTTTTAAGGAAGCGCGGACTGCAAATCAGGCAAAATCGGCTTTTCTGGCCACAATGAGCCACGAGATAAGGACCCCGATGAACAGTATCATGGGGTTTGCCGAGCTTGCGCAGGACAAAGTGGTTTCACCCGACGTCAAGGATTATCTTGGCAAGATAACAGACAGTACCCACTGGCTCCTGCACATTGTCAATGATGTTTTAGATATATCAAAAATTGAATCGGGCAAAATGGAACTGGAAAACGTGCCTTTTGACCTGCACGGAATTTTCCAGCGCTGTCAGTCGGTCATATATCCGACTGTCACGGAAAAAGGGCTGGATCTTCACATTTACGCCGAGCCTCCGATCGGCAGGCGGCTTTTGGGCGATCCCGTCAGGCTTTATCAGGTGCTCATGAACCTATTGTCCAATGCGGTAAAGTTCACAAGTTCCGGCACGGTCAAGATGTCTTCTGCGATAACGAAGATCGACGATAATGCCGTGACAGTGTATTTCGAGGTAAAAGACAGCGGCATCGGCATGACCGCCGAGCAGATCGACAGAGTTTTTGAGCCGTTTATGCAAGCGGATTCGAGCACGACGCGCAACTACGGCGGCACAGGGCTTGGCCTGCCGATAACAAAAAATATCGTGGAGCTGATGGGCGGTGAGATGACGGTTGAAAGCGAACCGGGAAAAGGCAGCACATTCAGCTTTTCGGTCACATTTGAAGCCATCGAAGCGACGGATGATACACCGGAATACACCGAGATCAGCGTGATCGAAAAACCCGCTTTCGACGGCTTGATCCTCATATGTGAGGACAATCCCATGAACCAGCAGGTCATAGGCGAACACCTCGAGCGCGTCGGGTTTCGTACCGCGATAGCGGAAAACGGGAAGATCGGCCTGGAGATGGTGCAGGAGCGTATACAAAAGGGCCAGCCGCCTTTTGACCTGATATTCATGGACATATTCATGCCGGTAATGGATGGGGTCGAGGCTACTTCAATGATCAACGCGCTTGACACAGGTACCCCCATCGTGGCGATGACCGCCAATGTGATGACCAGTGAAATGGATAACTACAGGCGATGCGGAATGAGCGATTGCGTGGGGAAGCCGTTCACGACACAGGAGTTGTGGCGCTGTCTGTTGAAGTTTCTTACTCCGGTCAGCGTGTCCGCCGAAAAAGAAACCGATCAAACGCGGGAAAATGAAGAATTGCAAAAAAAATTACGAAAAAAATTCGTAAAAGACAATCAAAGAAAATTCGCCGAAATCGCCAAAGCGATAACAGCGGGCGACATGAAGCTCGCTCACAGGCTGGCGCACACCTTAAAGGGAAACGCGGGGCAGATCGGAATGTCCGAGCTGCAGAAAGCCGCCGCCGCGATCGAGGGCTTGCTGAAAGAGGGGACGATACCGGAAAAAGAAAAAATGGATGACCTCGAAAAAAAGGTCGCTTCCGTACTCGATGAGCTGGGCCCGTTGCTTGACGAACCTGATGAACAAACAGCAGCGCCGTACATGGACGCCGGACAAGCAAGAGAGTTGCTTGAGAAGCTCGAGCCTATGCTCGAAAGTTTCAACTCGGAATGCGTGGATCTGCTCGATGAAATAAGGACCGTACGGGGAGCGGGAGATCTCGCAAGGCAAATAGAGGATTACGATTTTGAGTCGGCGGCCGGGACGCTTGCCGGATTAAAGAAAGGTTTGGAACAGATATGACCGATACGGGTAAGAACAGCATACTCATAGTGGATGATGAAAATTCAAACATTGTTGCTCTGACGCATATCCTTGGCTCCGCGTATACCGTTTTGGCGGTCAAAAACGGACAGACTGCCATCAAGGTAGCCGAAAAACAATTGCCGGACGTCATCCTGCTCGACATCGTAATGCCCGAAACGGACGGATACGCGGTGATCGCCGCGCTGAAAAAAACCGACAAGACAAAAAATATCCCCGTCATCTTCATTACGGGTCTGAGCGACGCCGACGATGAAGAAAAAGGACTGTCTTTGGGCGCGGCCGATTACATAGGCAAGCCTTTCAGCCCGGCCATCGTCAAACTGCGGGTCAAAAACCAAATCAACCAAATCAACCTGACGCGACTGATCGTCGAG
>WRED01000078.1 GCA_009779495.1 Oscillospiraceae bacterium
CGACAAAGCGGGTATCATCCTCCTGATCGCCACGCAGTACAGGGACTACGCTTTCGTGACGCCCACGGGGTACGGGACCTACGCTTTTACGGACGCCGGGCGGGATTACATGGAGAAGTTTTTTCTACCGCACCTGCGCAATGACGATTACTACAAGGCGTTCATGGCGTTTGCGGACGCCGCCGACGATTTTCTGGCGAGGGCGGAGGAAAAGCGGCCTTACGACATAGGCAACATACCCAGGATGACGGATGCGCAGAGAAATTCCGCGCGCATATGGGCCATAGTAGTGAGTTTCGTTGCCGGATTGAGCGTCGCTTTAATAGTCACAGGCGCCTGGACTGCCCAGCTCAGATCGGTGCGCAAACAGGACCTGGCCCACTCATATATCCGCCAGGGCAGCATGAATCTGCGCGTCAAGGAGGACGTATTCCTGCACAAGAACGTAAGTATGACGGCGCGTCCGAAGGATAGCGACTCCTCTGGGGGGGGCGGCGGCGGCAGCAGCAGCAGCGGTTCGTTCAGCAGCTCGTCCGGCGGCAGCTACTCGGGCAGCAGCGGGAAATACTAACCTCTAAACTTTCCGGTTGCTTGAAAGAAAACCGCGGCAAATTGCACATAACCATCGCATTCCGGCACGGATTTCACAAGAAAAAAGAGAAAATACAAAGATTGCCGGCGTTGTAAAAGACGCCGGTTTTCTTTGCGGCGCAAGCTAAAACAGCCCCCATTCCGCACTCGCCCCGGATTACGGAATAAAAAATTTAAAAAAAAGTGTTGACCTTAAAGGTGCTTTAGGAATTATAGTCTTAAAGGTTCGCACGAATAGTCATAAGTAGTTTAAGGGAGGATAAAAAGTGAAATGGTTCCACAATTTAAAGATTAAAGTGAAAATGCTTCTCAGCTTTTCCATTGTCAGCGTCCTGCTCGTGGCAATGGCCGTATTCGCGACCGGCCAGATCAGCGAAGTGGACAGGCTGAACACCTATGCCACGCAGTACCCGGGCGCGAGGGAGTTCGCCCTGATGGAATTCCAGAGCAAGGTAAACGATCTTAGGCGGATCGCCGCGTCGATGACGATGTACGCCCCGCTCCAGGACGAGGCTAAGGTTGCCGCGCTGGTCAGCGGAGCCGACGCGGCGCTCAGCGGAAGCGCCGAAGCGCTGGACAGATACGCGCGCCTGATCGTGACCGACCCGGAACTCACCCAGGCGGACAAGGATGCGCGGATCGCGAAAGCCAATGAGCTGAGCGGCATAATGGACAGATACAATACCGAGGTCCGCAAAGTCATTGAAGCACATGCGCTAGCCGGCGAGTATGAACTGGCTATCCAGACTGTGGCTTATGGCGCGGATGTGATAGGCAAACTGGGCGAGCTGACTGGCGAGCTTGTTATTTCGGCTGAAAAGTCCGTGGCGGACGCGGACGGCGCGGCGACCGCCATGGCGAACCGCGCGGTCATGCTCATAATCATGATCGCCACCATCGCGGCCGCAGTCTCGCTGGCGTTCGCGATCTATATAGCCAGGCTGATTTCCAAGCCCCTCGTACTGCTTTCCACATTTATGAAAAAAGCCGGGGCGACGGGCGAACTGACCATTACACCCGCGGACGCCGAGAGTATCGTGCGCAACTCCGACTACGTGGATGAACTCGGCAACGCTATCTCAGGAAGTTCTTCATTTATCAATCATGTCAAGAACACCGCCCTGGCGCTGGAGACGGTAGCCAACGGCGACCTGACCGCCGAGATAGAAGTCCTCTCCGGGTCTGACATATTGGGGGCCTCGCTGAAGAAGATGACGGGCAACCTCAACAGTATGTTTGCCGAGGTGCAAAGCTCCGCCGGCCAGGTGTCGGCAGGTTCGAGGCAGATAGCGGAAGGCGCGCAGTCTCTTGCGCAGGGCGCAACGGAGCAGGCGGCGTCGATCCGCGAGCTGTCCGGCTCGATTTCCGAGATAGCCGGGAAAACGAAGGAAAACGCCCGGACCGCCGACGTCGCGGCAAAACTTTCCGCGACGATCAAAGAGAACGCCGAGAAGGGCAGCCTTCAGATGGACCAGATGATCGCCGCTGTCGATGAAATCAACGACGCAAGCAAGAACATCAGCAAAATCATCAAGACTATCGACGACATAGCGTTCCAGACAAACATCCTGGCGCTGAACGCGGCCGTGGAAGCGGCGCGCGCCGGGCAGCACGGCAAAGGCTTCGCCGTCGTCGCCGAAGAGGTCCGCAGCCTGGCGCTAAAGAGCGCGGAAGCAGCGAAAGACACGGGGGACATGATCCAGAACTCAATGGAAAAAGCCGGGCTGGGCTCGCGCATAGCGGAAGAGACCGCCTCGAGCCTCAAGGAGATCGTGACCGGTATAAATGAGTCGAGCAGCCTCATAGCCGGGATCGCAAACTCGTCCGAAGAGCAGTCGCAAGGTATCGAGCATATCAACACCGGCATCGAGCAGGTCGCCCATGTCATCCAGCAAAACAGCGCGACCGCCCAGGAAAGCGCCGCCGCGTCCCAGGAAATGAGCGGCCAGTCGGATGTGCTGCAGCAGCTCATCGCACAGTTTAAGATAACGGAAAACAAAGAGCAGTACCGCAGCCTGCCCGGCATTCCGGCAGAATCTTACCCGGAAAACTACGACGGATATGCCAGCGACGAACACGGCTCCACAGGCCACGACTGGCGTCCCGACAGGGCCAAAAACGCGCCGCGCCTTATGCGCAAGGGCTCTTCACAAAGAATATGATAAAAAAAGTAACTATTCTCTGGATATTTATGGAATATAGTTGACAAAATCAGAGCGGATGTGTTACAATTTCTGACTATCAAAGGTGGACGAATACACGCGGCAATGCCGCGCG
>WRED01000079.1 GCA_009779495.1 Oscillospiraceae bacterium
CGCGAGTTGACGCAAGGATGCGTCATCGAGCGATAAAGGATGCAGTGTAGCGGCTGACGCAAGAGAGGGCATGAAGTGTAACACAACAAATTTACAAATTGACAAATTAACAGTTTATTCAACCTCTATACCGCATTGATGTGATAATATCATCACATCAAACTGACTTCGGAGCTTAAACGAATGAGTGACCGCCTTAATGTCTGCCTGCTGAGCGACTCCTTTCCGCCTGTCATCGACGGCGTTGCCAACGTCATGCTCAACTATTCAAGGATCATCCAAGAAAAATATGGCGACGTGGTCGTCGTCGCGCCCCGTTACCCGGGGGAATCCGACGAGTACCCGTTTACTGTCGTTCGTTATCCCAGCGTCATGACCCCTATTACCGCGGACTACAGGATGGGTCTGCCTGTTCCAAGCATCGTCAGGGATATCAGGAAGCACCCGGTGGACATCATCCACTGCCACTGCCCGTTCATATCTTCGATCGTCGCGAAACCGCTGCGCCAGATAACCGGCGCGCCGGTTGTTTTTACTTATCATACGAAATATGACTTAGACATCGCGCACAGCTTTGACTCCGAGCTCGTGCAGACAGTCGCGAAAAAACTTGTCGTCACCAATATTGAATGGTGCGACGAAGTTTGGGCGGTCAGCCGCGGCGCCGGAGAAAACCTGAAAAGCATGGGATACCACGGAGACTACCGCGTCATGGAAAACGGCGTGGATTTCCCGAAAGGCCCCGTCGGGCCCGAATCATGCCATGCGGTCAGCATAGAACACGCGCTGCCGCCCGACCTGCCGGTTTTCCTTTATGTCGGCCGTATGATGTGGTACAAAGGCATCAAGCTCATCCTTGACGGCCTGCTCAAAGCCAAGGAATCAGGAGCGGCGTTTAAGATGATTTTCGCGGGCGGCGGAGAGGACTTTGACGAAATAAAAGACCTGGCATACGCGCACGGCCTAAAAAACGATTGTATCTTTACCGGCCCCGTCAGGGACAGGGAGAAACTCCGCGCGTATTACAGCCGGGCGGATATGTTCCTGTTTCCCTCGACATTCGACACCAGCGGCTTAGCGGTCAGAGAGGCTGCAGCCTGCGGTCTTGCAAGCGTGCTTATCCGCGGCAGTTCCGCCGCAGAGTCTGTCACAGACGAGCAAAACGCCATACTGATCGGAGAGGACTCGAACAGCCTGGCCTGGGCGGTGATAAATCTCGTTAACAACCGGGAAAAAATGAAAACCCTCGGCAGCCGCGCGCTGGACGACTTGTACTTTTCATGGGACACGGCCGTCAAAAACGCATACGAGCGATATGAGCAAATTTGTGAAAGCAGGAAGAGTTTGAGCAAACCCAAAATTGCTCATAAACTAAACGTGGTAAACATACCGAAACCTGCTCATAAACCAAAACCCCGAAACCCAAAATAAAATGACGGGGCGCCCCGTCATTTTTGTTTGCCACAACCACATGCCAAGCGTCTGGAAACGGCGTCATAAGAACGTAATGCAGTGACTGCCGCAAGATGGGCGTGAACAGTCACCCGAAGCGGGCGGATTCATCGGCGTACCACAACCACATGCTCGACGTCGGCATACGGCTCCGATATATGGATCAGCTGCTCCTCCCCTTCGCTGGGCAGCCACCCGAGCGCCATTTCCGCCCTGCCGTACCTGACTGCGGTTACAAGCTCCCACGCGTCGTACTCTATGATCTCAAGCCGGACTCCGAGTATGTCGCAAACAGCGCGCGCGACTTCGATATCCAAACCGGAAAAGACGCCTTCCGCGTCCATTATCGAAAACGGCGGGGAATCCGGCGGAACAGCCAGCGTCAAAGTACCCGGCCGTTGTTCCACGCCCGTCGGCGGAGTATAGGTATACCTCCTGCCGGAGAAGTATTTATCGCGTAAACCTCGCAGCGTGCCATTGCTGCGCAGCGTCGCGAGCGCCGCATCCACGACCTTGAGCAGTTCGTCGTTCTCTCTTGGGAGGGCGAAACGCAGATCATAGATGAGCAACGGGTCGCTCAGTGTCCTGACGCCCGCCGTATTCGCCACGAGTTCGCCCGCAACTGTCGATTCCATAACCGCGCAGTCAATCAAGCCCGCGTTTAAGCTATACATCATTTCTTCACCCGAGACGAAAGCGCGCGCCTGACCAAGCTCGCTCGCCAGGCGCTCGGACGGCGTGCCGCCCATTGCTCCGATGACTTTTCCGGGCACGTCTTCAAGCGTGAATACCGTATTGGGCGGCGGAGCAGGCCGGCAGCCGGCCAACAGCGCAGCCAGCAAAGCAATGACAAATACTAAAGTTACTTTTTTCATTAATTATTCTTTTTTACGGAAAAACTCGCTGAGATCGGGCACCTCCGGAAAATCCGCGTCGATACGCCGTCCGGGCTTCGATTTATTGCCTTCCTTCGTTGGCATCACGCCGCCGTTTTGGCAGAAAGCCTTGAAATCCTCCCCGTCAATTGTCTCATGCTCAAGCAGATACTCGGCAGTCGCGGCTACGAGGTCGCTATGCTCCGAGAGGATCTCTTCACACAGCTCGCTGGCGTCGTCAAAGATACGCTTGACCTCGTCGTCGATGACCGCCGCAACTTTCTCCGAGTAACCCTTCGTCTGTGAAAAGTCGCGGCCGATGAAAATCGAGCGGCTGCTGTCGTCAAATGAGATGGGGCCTATCCTGTCGCTCATGCCGTATTTAGTCACCATTGAACGGGCAATCGCGCTGGATTTC
>WRED01000080.1 GCA_009779495.1 Oscillospiraceae bacterium
GACCAGGTACGCGGTTTTCGCGTCCTTATATTCAATAAAACCGTCAATGTAACCGATGGCCCTGTCGAGTTCGGGAATCAGGCTGTCGTCCCCGCTTATGCGGTAAAGGTTTATTATGCTCCATAAAGTGCTCGTGTGCCGAAGGATGTTATAGTTTTCTATTTGCGCGCCGAAAATGGGGAAATAACCGTAGACGAACCTGCCGGCGCCGTCTATCTGCCTTACGAGATATTCCGAGGCGCTGACCATGACTTCATTGACGACGCTGCCGTCGACCAGGCCGATCCTTCTCCTGCCATAGTCCATCCCGTCGCAGTAAAGCTCATACACGGCGTCGCTTTCGTCGCAGAAAAAACCGCGCGCCGTGAACGTGATGATTTTATCCGGGATCTCCGTTACCGGCGGCGCGCCATAGTAAAACTTCTGATAGTGGTTGATGTTCGCGAGGTTCAGCGGCATTGCGTCATAGTCGATATTCCCGGTGAGCAAATCATTTTGTGAATGCGAGTAGTTGAGCATCTTGTTGCCGTTGACCTCCGCCTCAAGGAAAGCCCTGCCGAATGCGCCGCCGAAAGAAATGCCGACGCGCGCGAAATTGTGCCATCGCGAACTGACTATGACTTTATTGAGGTCGACCGTCCTTATCTCCTCATAACCTGTCACGACGTCGGCCTTGGCCCACACGGCGGCGAAGGGTTTTTTTGCCGCTATCTGCTTTTTGAGAAACTCACCAAGCCTTTTCTCGGCGCCGCCCCAGGCTTCCGCGAGGGTGCGCCCGCTTGCGTGAAACACCCGCGCGCGCTCCTTCTTGTTGCATACCGATAAAAACACCGTGAAAAAATCGTCTTTGCCCGTGTTCCCCAGCAGTTCCTCTTTCAGCCCGCCCGAGACGCGCTCCGACAGTACGATCTCTTTTAGTTTTGAGACGCGCTTTACAAATGCCATAGCCTGCTCCCGCAAAAATGATTTGATATGTCTCGCTAGACAGGTCGACCGCCCCTGTTAAACGTCAACTACGAAATAATAACCCAGTTCGTCTTTTTTTGTCTCGAATATTTCAAGACCTGCCAGAGACGAACAGAATTCATCATACTGGCTTTTTTCCTGCACAGGGTATGGTTGGAAAAACGTGTTCAGGTTGTGTGCGTAAATCGGATACAGCCTCAGTTCAGGCTTTTCCCGGGAGAAACCGATGCGCGCGACTATCCCATAGGGCGAATGGCCGGAAGCGTCCATGTCGACGCCGGTGGTATTAAACACGAAATTCCCGATAGAATAGACGCAGAGCTTGCCGTCAAAGCGCTCCGCGCCGATCGTAATATGAGGCCCGTGCCCGACGATCAAGTCGGCGCCCGCGGCGAAGGCGCTTTCCGCGATAGGCTGCAGATGACTGTGCCGCTTGTTGAAATCGGTCGACCAGTGCGGAGAGAAAACGATGAACGCATCCGGAAACCTCTCGCGGTACCGGCGCATCCTTTGCCACAGCGAGAGATCGTCCGCGGCGTCCGCTCCGAACGCTGCGCCGGTGTTCGCTCCAAAACAGTAGTGCCTGAATGTTTTATGGCGGTTCTCGAGGTAATAGCAGTACGCGTTAAAAACGATGGCCCGCCTGCCGCCGATTTCCAGCAGCAGCGGCGTTTCAGCCTCGTCGATATTCGAGCCTGTGCCTACCGGAGGCAGTCCCGCCCTTTCGAAAAACTTCCTCGTTTGCCTGCACCCCGCGGCGCCGAAGTCCATAGCGTGGTTGTTCGCCAGCATAACCGCGTCGACGCCGGCCGCTTTATAGCACGCAATCGTCTTTTTCGGGTGCGCCCCGAGAACGAAGTCGATGAACTTTCCCGTCTGCTGGGGTTCGTCATAGACGTGCGAAAGTACGCATTCGGAATTTACGATGCTGAATGAATCCCCGGCAAGGAGCGGCGCGACTTTTCCGAAGGAATAGGCGTATCCCGCGTCGCCGTATTTTTGGATGGGGTCGTCAATGTTTCTGGCGATCCGCCATTTAGTGTAGCGCTCGCCGCAATATGTGTCTCCGCAGAGGGTCAGGACGCTCCTGCCCGTTTTGATAAAGTCCTCCAGGGGCTTCGGGAGAGGGGCGCGCGCACGGTGCACCGCTTCAAGCACGAGCCTGTCACGCTCAAACGGGGTGCTTGCGCCGCAAACCGCGATGAAAACCGTTTCGTCGCCGTACTCGCACATACATATCGTGCTAAGCGCGCGTCTGGTCGAAAATGTGAAGCAGCGTGATATGGGCGGCAGGCTTAAAAAGCCGTCAGCTTCGAAATACTTGTCCCGGAAAGAAACGTTCTTCTGAGACAACATATTGTGGAAATCGTAAGATAGCAACTGAACGGCAGCTTTAAGCAGCATTTCCGGTGTGAAATACTGCGGGTTTTTGCCATAGAAACGCCCCGTGATATTCCTGATCGCCGTTTCGGGGATACCCCAGGAGGCGCCGATTTTATTAAGCTCCGGAACCGTCCTGTTCTTTGATTTTCCGATTTTCTCATAAACATGCCTCGAGAGCGCGGTGATCGCGTCGGGCGCGTTGTTGATGACGGCGGCTTTGAATAATGTCAGCAGGGGGGCCTTATCCATTTGCGCAAGGCCCAGCGAGTTTAATTGTCCGGCCTCCTTTTCGGCGTGGACGTCCGCGGTGACTTCGTCAAGCCACGACA